>NZ_JBOIHZ010000008.1:0-112006 GCF_051408735.1 Staphylococcus sp. AS1337
CACCTGTTCCCATGCCGAACACAGAAGTTAAGCTCTTTAGCGCCGATGGTAGTCGGACTTACGTTCCGCAAGAGTAGGACGTTGCCAGGCAATTAAAGACCCTAATGGGTCTTTTTTTTATGCGCTAAGAGCTTTATACTTCAACCGAAAATAATTGTCGGTTTTTGAGGAATACATGAGCAAAAGCTCATGCATAAGTTCCACTAATATAATGAAATATAATCTGATGAGAGAGTCACAAGTTTACCTTAATAAATATAAAGTTAGAATTTAAAATAGGACTTGATAAAAAAGCCGAAACATATATTTAATATGCCTCGGCCATAATATACATATAATCATTGTATAAGAAGGTATAGAAAAGTTTATTTTTCATATAAACAATGAAATTCCTTTAGTATGCATAACTAAATTAGTAAGGAATAAAGCATTTTATTTTCATTAATATAAATATTAGAATTATCAAACTCGTCTACATTTGCTTTTAAGTTATCTAAGTCTTTGTGATTATTTAATTGAATACCTATGATTACTGTGCCTGTATTTTGAGAAGATTTTTTTAGATACTCAAATTTAGTTATATCATCTTTAGGTCCAAGGACTTCATTAACAAATTCTCTTAATGCACCAGGACGTTGTGGGAAATTTAAAATAAAATAATGTTTCATTTCTTCGAATAATAAGGAACGTTCTTCAATTTCTTTCATTCGATTAATATCATTATTACCGCCGCTAACTACACATACAACTGTCTTACCTTTGATTTCTGCTTGATATTGATCAAGCGCTGCGACGCTTAACGCACCAGCAGGTTCTGCAACAATGGCTTGTTTTGAGTACATATCTAAAATAGTGGAACAAACAGCACCTTCATGTACTTGAACATAGTCATCAACTACATTTCTACAAATATCAAATGTGATTTGACCAACACGTGCTACAGATGCACCATCAACAAATTTATCTATATCAGGCAATGTGACAATTTGTTTTTCTAAAACTACTGAAGCATACATACTACTTGCACCAGCAGGTTCTACACCAATAATTGAAGTCTCAGGAGCATGTTCTTTAAAGTAAGTACCTACGCCTGAAATTAAACCGCCACCACCGATTGCAGCGAATAAATAATCAAATTGAATATCGTCTTCTTTTGATTGTTCAAGTATTTCTTTTGCTAGTGTCCCTTGTCCAGCAATTGTAAAAATATTATTGAAAGGATCAATAAAGTTCATGTTATTTTCTTCTGTGTAAACAAGAGCTTCTTTTAAGCAATCATCAAATGTATCTCCAGTTAAAACTACTTCAGTATTACTGCCACCAAAGAATTTCACTTGATTAATTTTTTGTAATGGGGTAGTTACTGGCATAAAAATCACTGCATTTAAATTCAACTTACTAGCAGTATATGCTACACCCTGAGCGTGATTACCAGCACTAGCACATGTAATGCCGTTTTGGCGATCAATTTCATTTAGCGCTATAATTGCATTATATGCACCTCTAAGTTTAAATGATCTTACCCATTGTAAATCCTCACGCTTAAGATAAACATTACAATCATATTTATGAGATAAATAATGATCTTTTTGTAATGGTGTCTCTTTAGCAATATCTTTTAATTGTAAATAAGCTTCATCGATATCTTTAGAAGACACAGTAGTTTTTACAGTCATATGATTTCACACCTTTACTTATTAATTTAGTAATTATTTAATACGTTTTTGCTGTTTCATAGGCTTTAATTGCATCTTCGTATTGTAAAGTTAATGCAATATCATCAAGTCCATTAACGAGTTTATTCTTCCAAGTTTCATCGATTTCAAAATCAAAAGATTTGTCTAATGTAGAAACTGTTTGATTTGGTAAATCTACAGTAATTTTACTTGCTTGTGCAAGATATTTTCTTGTATTTTCATCTAAAACTATTGGTAACATAGCATTTTTAGTGCAATTCATATAAAATATATCACTATAACTACCAGCGATAATAATATCAAAACCATAATCTTTGAGGGCCCAAGCGGCGTGTTCACGACTTGAACCACAACCAAAGTTTTCCCCAGTAATTAAGATTGAAGCCCCTTTATATTCAGGCTTATTTGGATTAAAGTCTGGATTATCTGATCCATCATCTAGGTAGCGCCACTCATCAAATGCAAAAGGACCGAAACCTGATTTTGATATGCGTTTCAAATGTGCTTTAGGTATAATTTGATCGGTATCAATATTATCATGGAATAATGGAACTACTTTACCTGTATAAGTAGTAATAGGTTTAATTTCCATATCAGACAACCACCTTTCTTACATCTACAAATTTCCCGTTAATTGCTGCAGCTGCTGCCATAGCAGGGGAAACTAGGTGTGTTCGTGCACCTTTACCTTGACGACCTTCAAAGTTTCGGTTACTAGTTGAAGCACAATGTACGCCGTCAGGTACTTGGTCAGGGTTCATACCTAGACACATTGAACAACCAGGTTCACGCCAATCAAATCCTGCTTCTTTGAAAATTTTATCAAGCCCCAATTTTTCTGCTTCGATTTTTACAGTACGTGATCCTGGAACGACAATAGCTGTAATATTTGGATGCACTTTATTTCCTTTTACGATATGACTAGCTTCAACCAAGTCAGAAAGACGAGCATTTGTACATGAACCTAAGAATACATAACCTAGATTAATATCTTCAGCTTTTTGACCAGGTTCAAGACCCATATAATTATAAGCACGTTCATCGTTAACATTCTTTATTTCAGGGAAAGGTGTATGGAAACCAACGCCCATTTCTGGGCTTGTTCCCCATGTTACTTGAGGTTCTAAATCAGATACATCCATTTCAATGACTCTATCAAATTCAGCGTCTTCATCTGTATAGAGTTCGCGCCAAGAATCAACATCATATTCAAAATTAGTAGAATATGGACGTCCTTTAACATAATCAAATGTAGTTTCGTCAGGAGCCATCATACCGTATTTTGCACCTGCTTCAATAGCCATGTTACAAATAGTCATTCGCGCTTCCATAGATAAGTTTTGAATTGTTTCACCAGAAAATTCTAATGCGTATCCCGTACCAAAATCAACACCATATTGGTTAATTAGATATAGAATAATGTCTTTTGCATAAACACCAGTAGGTAATTGTCCAGTGACTTCAATTTTTAGATTCTTAGGTTTGGTTTGCCAAAGTGATTGTGTAGCAAAAACATGTTCTACTTCACTAGTACCAATGCCGAAAGCAATTGCACCAAATGCACCATGTGTTGCAGTGTGTGAATCTCCGCATACTATAGTTTTTCCTGGTTGTGTTAAACCTGTTTCAGGTCCAACCATGTGGACAATACCTTGTTCATCTGAACCCATATCAAAGATATGAACACCAAAAGCCTTAGCATTATTTTGCAAAGTCGTAATTTGTTTATTTGCAATTTCATCTTTAATATTAAAAATATCTACAGTTGGCACATTATGGTCAAGTGTCGCATAAGTTAAATCTGGTCTGCGTAGTTGTCTATTATTAATTCTTAATCCCTCAAAAGCTTGAGGAGATGTGACTTCATGTATTAGATGTAAATCTATATATAATAACTGTGGGTCACCTTCTTTACCAGTTAAGACATGTTTGTTCCAAACTTTGTCAAATAGTGTTTTACCCATATGACATCTCCTCCTTTTTTAAAGATTTTTCTTAACGTAATTAAAAATATCAGATGTATTATAATCACCATTGAGATCGCGTGTTGTTTTACCTTCTTTAATTAATTGATAAATAACTGTTTCTAATTTATCAGCTGCCTTGTTTTGGTTTAAACTTTCTCTAAGGCACATTACAACAGATAGTAGCATACCAAATGGATTAGCAATATCTTGATTAGCAATATCAGGTGCTGAGCCATGTATAGGTTCATAAAGTCTAGGTCCATGTTCACTGAAACTTGCAGAAGGTGATAGTCCTAGAGAACCTGGAATAACAGATGCTTCATCACTTAAAATATCACCGAATAGATTTTCTGTAACAATGACGTCGAATTGTGATGGGTTAGTTATTAAGTGCATAGCACAAGCATCAACAAGTAAATGATTCACTTCAACTTCAGGATACTCAACCGCAACGTCGTTAATCACTTGACGCCACAATTTACTAGAGGATAAAACATTTTCTTTATCTACTGAAGTTAATTTTTTATGGCGTTTTTGAGCTAAATCAAAACCAACTCTAGCAATTCTTTCTATTTCAGCTCTGGTATAGGTTAATGAATCGAGCGCATCGTTATCATTTAATTGTTTTGGTTCACCGAAGTAGATACCGCCAGTTAACTCTCTTACTAAAATGAAATCTGTACCTGCAACACGTTCTTCTTTAATAGGGGATAAATGACTAGTGCCATTTGTAACTGTAGTAGGGCGTATATTTGCAAACAGACCTAATGCTTTACGAATACCTAATAAACCTTGTTCTGGTCTATTATTAGGATCTGTCCAATTAGGCCCCCCCACAGCGCCTAATAGAATTGCGTCTGCATTTTTGCAAGCATTTAATGTTGATTCTGGAAGTGGTTCACCGTGGTTATCAATGGCAATGCCACCAAAATCATGTGTTTCTATATCATAATAAAAATTAAAGGATTTACTTAGTTGTTGTAATACTTCTAATGAACCATTCAATATTTCAGGTCCAATTCCATCTCCTGGAAGGGCTACAATCTTATGGCTCATGAGTGAATACCTTCTTCCTCATGAGTATTTGCAACATATTTGGCATGTGCTTCAACATATGATTTACAAGAAGCTAATAAGATATCATGGTCAATACCTACACCAGTAACAATTTGATCATCTATCTTAATTTGTACATGTACTTCTGCTTGGGCATCAGTACCTTCAGTTACCGAATCTATGCGATATTCAATAAGTTCTGTCTTGCGATCAAAGATACGATCAACAGCGTTGTATACTGAAACAATTGATCCTGTACCAATACTTGAATCTTGATAAGTATTACCATCTTTATCTTTAATGACGACAACGGCACTTTGTAGTCCATTAGATACAAATTGTAACTGTAATGTTTCTACTTTATATATAGCATTTTGTTCATGCTCTGTGCCTTGAATTAATGCATGAATATCACGGTCTGTGACTGATTTTTTCTTATCTGCAATTGTTTTAAACTGTTTAAATAAGGCTTTTTGATCTTCAGGCTCTACATCGTATCCTAAAGCTGTCAGTTTTTCTGCAAAGGCATGTTTACCTGATAGTTTACCAAGAGGTAGTTCAGTTGTTTTTACACCAACTAGTTGTGGCGTCATAATTTCATATGTTTCTGGATTTTTCAGAACGCCATCTTGATGAATCCCAGATTCATGACTGAATGCATTTTGCCCGACAATGGCTTTATTTCTAGGGACTCGAATACCCGCAAATCTTGCAATTAAATCTGAAGTTTGTTTGGTTTCTTCTAGGATGATTTTTGTCTGATTATTGTAATGATCTTGTCGAACGTAAAGGCCGAGAGCAACTTCCTCGAGAGCTGTATTACCTGCACGTTCCCCAATACCATTTAATGTACCTTCGATGCGTTTTGCACCATTTTCAATTGCTGCCATACTATTGGCTACAGCAAGTCCAAGATCATCATGACAATGCGCACTATAAATTACTTCATGATTCGTTGTTATTGATTCTTGCAGTGTTTTGAAAATTTGGCCATATTCTTTAGGATAACTGAATCCTACAGTATCAGGTATGTTGATTACACTGGCTCCGGCGTCTACAGCTGTTTGAACACATTCGATTAAAAATGATGGTTCTGTTCTTGTAGCATCTTCAGGTGAAAATTGAACGACATCAAAGTATTGTTTCGCATAAGATACATGTTCTTTGATTGAAGCTAATACTTCTTCTTTAGACATCATTAATTTTGAATCTCGGTGTATTGGACTAGTCGCTATAAAAACATGAATTCTCGGTTTTGCAGCTTCTTTTGTAGCTTCATATACAGCATCTATATCTTTCTTTACACAACGTGCTAATCCACAAACTGCAGTTGTAGTTAATGCTCTAGATATTGCTTCAACAGATTTGAAACTACCAGTACTTGATGCAGGAAAACCAGCTTCTATGATATCGACGCCCCATTTTTCCAATTGTTTTGCTATCTTTAATCTTTCATCGAATGAAAAGTTTACTCCAGGTGTTTGCTCACCGTCTCTAAGTGTTGTATCAAAAATTTGAATATGGCTACTCATTTTCAACATCTCCTATTACTAAATTTTAGACACGATTATTAAGTCGTAAGTATTAAAGAATCTCAAAGAGGGGAAAAACTATAGTGTGATTATGCCTAATGAGATTCTTCTTACCACGAGTTAATAAATTTAGTGTCTATTTATTTTTCAATACTTTTAGATTTAATGAAAGGCATCATTTCACGAAGATCTCTACCAACTGCTTCGATCTGATGTCCATGTTGCTCTTCACGTAATTTATGGAATTCTTCAAAGTTATTTTCATTATCTTTAATAAAGCGATCACTGAAGTTTCCTTTTTGAATATCTTCTAGTACAGCTTTCATATTGTCTTTTACATCTGGAGTGATAACACGTGGTCCAGAAACATAATCGCCAAATTCTGCTGTATTAGAAATTGAATAGCGCATGTTTTCCATTCCGCCTTCATACATTAAATCAACGATAAGTTTCATTTCATGTAACACTTCGAAGTAAGCAATTTCAGGTTGATAACCCGCTTCAACTAATGTTTCAAAACCAGATTGAATTAATTTAGTAGTACCACCACATAAAACGGCTTGTTCACCAAATAAATCAGTTTCAGTTTCTTCTTTAAATGAAGTTTCTAATACACCAGCACGTGTAGCACCGATACCTTTTGCATAGCTTAATGCTAAATCAGTAGCTTCACCACTAGCATCTTGTTCAACGGCGAATAGGGCAGGGACTGCGCTACCTTCAGCGAATGTACGACGCACTAAATGTCCTGGTCCTTTTGGTGCAACTAAGAATACATCAACGTCTTCTGGTGGTTGGATAACACCGAAATGAATATTAAATCCATGAGCGAATACTAATGCATTATTAGGTTCTAAATTAGGTGCAATTTCTTCTTTATATACTTGTCCTTGGATTTCATCTGGTAAAAGTACCATGATAACATCAGCTTGTTTTGCTGCTTCATTTACAGGGTACACTTCGAAGCCGTCATCTTTTGCTTTATCAAAAGAACGTCCATGTCTTATACCGATAATTACGTCATAACCGTTGTCTTTTAAATTTTGAGCGTGGGCATGTCCTTGAGATCCATAGCCTAAGACTGCTATTTTTTTACCTTGTAAAGCGTCTTTCGTTACTGATTGGTCATAATAAACTGTTGTCATAATAAAATCCTCCATGTTTTTAAAAATTTAGTTATTGTTGTTTCAAAACTATACTAAAGCTGCTGAACCAGTTCTTGAAACTTGTTCAATTTTATATGATGATAGATCATCTAATAAATTATCCATCGTATATTGTGGACCTGAAGCTTGAAGATAAGTATACTCATCTTCATTTTTCAATATAGAGACTAGCGCATCATAAGGTTTGATTACTTTTTGTAAGTCTTGATGATTTATTGGTTTTTGTAATTTCACCAATACCAATTCTCTATTGTAAGTATTGGTTTCGGTAATATCTTCAACATCTATGATGTTAATTTGCTTTTCAAGTTGTTGTAATAAATTACGTAATACATCTGTATCTGGTACTTCTGCTACAAAAGTTATATCAGATATACCTTCCTCTAATGTAGGTGTAGCAGAGAGTGTAACGATGTTAAATTGTCTACGAACAAAAATACTCGTTAATCTATTTAATGTACCAGCTTTATCTCTTACCTTAGTTCTAAATGTCCTTCTCATAATAGTCCCTCCATCTCATGGTTGGCTTTACCACTTGGTACCATAGGAGTTACTGGTTCGATTGGTGAAATACGAACGTCGATTAGTGCTGGTCCATCATGTTGGAAAGCCACATCAATTTGTTGTTCTAATTGTGCAGGATCATCAACGATATACCCTTTGACATTATATGCTTCAGCGATTTTTAAAAAGTCCGGTTGACCATTAAATACTGAATGTGAGAAACGTTTATTGAAAAACTTATCTTGCCATTGTTTAACCATACCTAGAGTACCGTTATTAACAATTACAATTTTTATATCAAGATTGTATTCTTCTAAAATTGCCATTTCTTGGTTGGTCATTTGGAAACCACCATCGCCTACAAAGCAAATAACTGTTTTATCAGGTTCTGCAAGTTTTGCTCCAATAGCAGCAGGGATACCAAATCCCATTGTTCCTAAACCACCACTTGTTACAAGTTGACCGTGGTCTTTGAATGGGTAGTACTGAGCAACCCACATTTGATGTTGACCCACATCAGTTGTTACGATTGCATCTCCATTTGTGACTTCACCTATATACTCAATTGTCCGTTGTGGTTTGGAGAAAACACCTTGCTCATCTTCTTGATAGGCAAAAGGTTGATTTACTTTGTTTTCATTACAAGTTTCTAACCATGATTCATGTTTAATTGAATAGCTATCAAAATCTAATAGTGCCTCTAATGTAGCTTTACAATCTGCAACAATGCCTAAATCTACTTTGATTATTTTATTAATTTCTGATGGATCGATGTCTATGTGAACGATTTTAGCATTTGGCGCAAATTCATCTGGATTACTAGCTAAACGGTCATCAAAGCGGCTACCAAAGTTGATGAGTAAATCACATTCAGTTAATGCCATATTACTGGCGTATGATCCATGCATACCGCCCATACCCAAGAAATAGGGGTTTTCATATGGTATTGCACCAAGACCAAGTAATGTACTAACTACTGGTAATTGATGTCTATTTATAAATTCAGTAAATACATCATTTGCTTTTGCATGGTTAATGCCTGCACCAGAAAGAACAACGGGTTTTTTAGAGCTTTTTAAATAATCACGAAGTTTTTGTATGTCTTCCTTTGCTGGTTGATTTGGTACTGTATAACCTGGTAATTCTATTTCGTTTGTGGTTTGAGCGTTAGTTGATAAAATACCCATATCTTTAGGGAAATCGATAACGACAGGGCCTTTTCTACCACTATTAGCGATATAGAAAGCTTCATGGATTATTTTAGGAATATCATTAACATTTTTTACTTGGTAGTTATGTTTTGTTATTGGTGTTGTCATAGAAAGTAAATCTGCTTCTTGGAAGGCATCTTTACCTATGCCTGGTGTTGCTACTTGTCCAGTGATTACTACCAAAGGTAACGAGTCACTATAAGCATCAGCGATACCAGTGATAGCGTTTGTTGCCCCTGGACCACTTGTTACAACAACTACACCAGTATTGCCTGATACACGTGCATAACCTTCTGCTGCATGAGTAGCACCTTGTTCATGTCTTGCTAGAATATGCTTGATTTTACCTTCATAAAAAGTGTCATAAAGCGGAAGGACCGCACCACCAGGATATCCAAATATAAAATCTACTTTTTCATTTGCAAGAGATTCAACGAGCAATTCTGAACCAGATTTCATTTCATCTATTGTTTCTTGTTCTAATTCAACTTCAGGTTCAACAGTTTCAGCGGCTTCTAAATAATCGAAATTTTCTGACATTTCTTGTTCAAGCGTTTCAGTTTGTTTAGACATAGTGCTCACTCCTTAAATTAGATTTTCTGGTACTTGCATGATTCCACCTGTATTAGCGCTTGTTACTAAAGCAGTGTAACGTGCAAGATAACCTGTTTTTACTTTTGCTTTAAATGGTTTTAAATCTTGTTTTCTAGCTTCTAATGTTTCAGTTGACACTTCAACGTCTAAGGTTCTATTTGTTAAATCAATTGTAATTTCATCACCATCTTTGATGAGTCCAATTGGGCCACCTGAAGCTGCTTCTGGAGATACATGACCTACTGCGATACCACGTGTTGCACCTGAGAAACGGCCATCTGTTATTAAAGCTACATCTTTACCTAATCCTCTACCTACAATTGAGGAGGTAGGAGCTAACATTTCTGGCATTCCAGGACCACCTTTAGGACCTTCGTATCTAATAACGACTACATGACCCTCACGAACAATATGATTATCAATTGCTTCAACTGCTTCATCGTGTGAATCAAAACAAATTGCTTTACCTTTAAATACTTTAATAGATGGGTCAACTCCACCAACTTTTATAACTGCACCTTTTGGCGCTATGTTACCGTATAAAATGGATAAGCCACCTTGTTTATCATAAGGGTTATCAAGATGCCTAATAACATCACTGTTTAAAATCGCCTTATCTTCATTATTTTCTCGTAATGTTTTGCCTGTAGCTGTTATTCTGTCTGGATGAAGTGTGCCTTCTTTTTTGAACAATTCATTGATGATTGCAGGAACGCCACCAGCTTCGTGTACATCATGCATTGAATATGAAGAGCTAGGTGCAATTTTTGAAAGATAAGGTGTCTTCTTGGCAATTTCATTGATTCGTGTTAAATCATAATCAATACCGGCTTCATTAGCGATTGCAAGTGTGTGTAATACAGTATTTGTTGAACCACCCATTGCCATGTCTAATGCGAATGCGTCATCAATTGCTTCACGTGTTACGATATCTTTTGGTTTTAAATCGTTTTTAATGTTATTTACTAATTTAAATGCTGCTTCTCTAATCATTTCTCTGCGTTGTTCACTAACTGCTAATGCTGTACCATTGTACGGAAGGGAAAGACCTAATACTTCCATTAAACAGTTCATTGAATTGGCTGTGAACATTCCAGAACATGAACCACAGGTAGGGCATGCATTTTGTTCCATATCTAAGAATTCTTCTTTTGAAATTGAACCATCTTTAAAAGCGCCTACTGCTTCAAACATTGATGATAATGTTAAGGCTTTTCCTTCAGAAGATAATCCTGCTTTCATAGGGCCTCCTGAGCAAAAGATTGCTGGGACATTTGTTCTTACTGCAGCTAATAACATGCCAGGTGTTATTTTGTCGCAGTTTGGAATGTAAAATACGCCATCAAACCAGTGTGCATTAATTACAGTTTCTGCTGCGTCTGCGATGATTTCTCTAGAGGGTAAGGAATATCTCATTCCAATATGGCCCATTGCGATACCATCATCTACGCCGATTGTGTCAAATTCAAAGGGAATTGCGCCTGCTTCACGAATTGCTTCTTTGGCAATATCTGCTAATTCTCTCAGATGTACATGTCCTGGGACAATATCGATATACGAATTACAAATTGCCACGAAGGGCTTGTTCATATCTGTTGGTTTTTCTAATGCACCAGTAGCGTGCAAAAGACTTCTTGCTGGAGCTTGCTGATCTCCTTTTTTGATCATATCGCTTCTCATATCTAATTCCCCCATAAAATTGAAAATAAAAAAGCGTCCCAATAAATAATTGGGACGCTTTTAAGTCCCATTCAACTAGAATAAGGACTTAAACGTTTAGTAGTTTCTTTACTAAAGTTCCAGTCCTATGAGCATAATAAAATGACTAAAATATTTGAAGTTGTCGGTTGATATTGCATTGTATGTTTGGTCATTTTATTATACTCCTCTCGATAGAATGGTTTATTTTTTGATTTGTTTGAAATGTCTAAAAATTTGATAAATTAAATTTACTACATCATATTGGCGATGTCAACAACTTTTTGTAATTTTCTATCAATTCAAACTATTCTAATTTAGTAAGAACTTGTTTCACTTTGAAGTAATATTGGAAAAAATTTGTTAAACTATAATAGTTAATTTTATGTATATAAAAAATTATAAGAATGTATAGACGCAAAACTTTTGTTTAAGCTTTGCAAAGTTTATTGTACAACAGTGACTACTAATGCATAAGCGATACAAATCCAAATAAGTTTGGAAGAGTAAGAGGACCGCCTTAGCTTAAAGCCAAAGCAAAAGTGCCACTAATCCAAATGAATTTGGAAGTGTAAAAAGGACCGCCTTAGCTTAAAGCCAATGCATAAGCGACACTAATCCAAATAAATTTGGAAGTGTAAAAAGGACCGCCTTAGCTTAAAGCCAATGCATAAGCGACACTAATCCAAATGAATTTGGAAGTGTAAAAAGGACCGCCTTAGCTTAAAGCCAATGCATAAGCGACACTAATCCAAATGAATTTGGAAGTGTCGCTAAAAAAGGGAGAGGACAATGATAAAAATTAATAATATCAATGACATGTCACATTTTGGTGAGGTGTTAACAAATTATCTGTCTGCCGGTGACTTAATTTTACTAAATGGAGACCTAGGTGCTGGAAAAACAACTTTAAGCCAATATATCGGAAAAGCTTTAGGTGTAAAGCGAAACATTAATTCTCCAACGTTTAATATAATAAAGTCATATCAAGGTACAGATTTAAAATTACATCATATGGATTGTTATAGATTAGAAGATTCAGAAGAAGATTTAGGATTTGAAGAATATTTTGAAGATGACGCCGTAATTTTGATTGAATGGAGTCAATTTATAGCAGAATTTTTACCTGATTATTATTTATCTATTAACATTCAAATGGGGAATACTACTGAACGCACGATAACTATAGATGCTCAAGGGGAGCATTATCTTAAAATTAAGGAGGATGTTGAACGTGAACTATCTGCTAATTGATACGTCCAATCAACCTTTATCCGTTGCCATAACACAAGGTGATAAAGTGTTAAACGAGATAAATACTAACGAGAAAACAAATCATTCGGTGCAGTTGATGCCAGCTATTTCCAAAGTGATTACTGGCAGTCAAATAGCAAAGGAAGACATAGATGCCATTATTGTAGCAGAAGGGCCAGGTTCGTATACTGGTCTGAGAATTGGAGTTACTGTAGCGAAAACGTTAGCCTATGCTTTAAATGCTGAACTATATGGTATATCTTCACTGAAAGCACTTGCTGCAACAGCACCTGAAGAAGCTGGTTTAATTGTACCTATATTTGATGCGCGACGTGAAGCTGTTTATACAGGAGTTTATAAAAACGAAAATGGAAAACTAAAACAAATTATAAAAGACCAATATATTACAATTAAGAGCCTGTTAGATATATTACACGAACTAGCTGAACCATATAAATTTATTGGAATAGATAGCGAAAAGTTAGAAGCTCTATTAGATAGTACTTGTATTCCAAATTTACCACAAGCCAAGTATATGCAAGCACTCATAGATCAACCAACTGATGTACATCAATTTAAACCAAACTATATTAAAGTGTCCGAGGCTGAAAGAAATTGGTTAAACCAACAGAACAAGAGTTAAATATTAGGTTAATGAATTTGGGAGATGTCCCTCAAGTATTTGATATAGAAAGAAATAGTTTTAATGATAGCAGTTGGTCAATTGATGCATTTTATCATGAAGTGGAAAAAAATGAATTTGCACATTACTTCATTATAGAATTTAACGAAAAAATAATTGGCTATATAGGTGTTTGGATTGTTATAGATCAAGCACAAATAACTACGGTTGCTATTGATGAATCATATAGAGGTTATGGGCTTGGACAATTACTACTCAAATATGCAATGAGTTATGTACAAACTAAATGTGAAGTAATGAGTTTAGAAGTGCGTGTGGATAATGAAATTGCACAACATGTTTATACAAACTTAGGCTTTCAATATGGTGGTAAGCGAAAAAATTATTATGGTGAAGGTGAGGATGCAATAGTTATGTGGGTGAATTTAAATGAATGAGACAACAATAATATTAGCAATTGAATCCAGTTGTGATGAAACAAGTGTCAGTGTTATTAAAAATGGAACAGATATACTGAGTAATATCGTCCTAAGTCAGATTGAAAGCCATAAAAGATTTGGGGGTGTCGTACCAGAAGTAGCGAGTAGGCACCATGTTGAAGGTATCACAACTACTATTGATGAAGCGTTGAACACTGCTGATGTAACAATGCTGCAGGTTGATGCAGTAGCAGTCACGCAAGGTCCTGGATTAATAGGGGCGTTGCTAGTCGGTATAAATGCTGCGAAAGCATTAGCATTTGCATATGACAAACCATTAATTCCAGTTCATCATATAGCAGGTCATATATACGCGAATCATTTAGAAAAGCCACTCCAGTTTCCGGTCATGTCTTTAATCGTTTCGGGTGGACATACAGAATTAATTTATATGAAAGATCATTTGAACTTTGAGGTTATTGGTGAAACTAGAGATGATGCCGTAGGTGAAGCATATGACAAAGTAGCTAGAACCATCGGGCTTAGTTATCCAGGGGGGCCACAAGTTGATAAATTAGCAGCTCAGGGACAAGATAGTTATGATTTTCCAAGGGTATGGTTAGACAAAGATAGTTATGATTTTAGTTTTAGTGGATTAAAAAGTGCAGTAATAAACAAACTTCATAACGTTCGACAAAAAGGTGAAGAAATTAACGAAGCGGATGTTGCCACAAGTTTCCAAAATAGTGTGGTTGAAGTATTAGTTGGCAAATCTATATCAGCATGTGAAGCTTATAATGTAAACCAACTTATAGTTGCGGGTGGTGTAGCGAGTAATAAAGGTTTAAGATCTGCATTATCTGAAGCTTGTGAAAGTCATAATATCACACTCTCAATACCAAGCCCTAAATTATGTACAGATAATGCTGCTATGATTGGTGCAGCGGCTCACTATTTATATAGTGCTGGTGTTACAGCAGATATGACATTGAATGGTGTTAATAGTTTAGATATTGAATCATTTACAGTTAAATAATTAGTGAAAATTATCAACTTAATATTAGGTAGTTACTTTCAAAAAGGTCCTGGATATCAATAAATGTCTTGGACTTTTTTGTGTTTATCAGACTCATGGATGTTAGATAAATTAATTGTTGATCTTTAAGTTTTTAACTATTTAAGGTTGTAGTACAAAAATTTAAAATTCTAAACTTTATAACAACAGAATATGGGTATAGGTAGTTTATAGAGATTCAAATAATTAATTTAATATGTGTTGATGTTTAACACCACAAGGAGGAAGTTAATAATGAAAGCAGTTCAATATTTTAATTTTCAAAATAGTTTGGCCGCGTTAAATTTTTATGAAGAACATTTTGGTGCAACGGATATACAACGTGTAGGTGGAGACCATGAAATGTTCGCAAATATGCCTGAGGAATATCAAGTAGACTCAGATTTTACAATGAACGCCTCATTTAATATACTTGGCGAAACATTCTATTGTAGTGACACGTGGAAGAACAAGAAAATAGATAATAGTGGTGCGATTGTTACATTTACATTTGATGGTTCGAATGAAGCGGAAAAAGAAACAGCAAAAGCCTTCTTTGATAAAGCGGTAGCAGCAGGATGTGAAGTGACGATGCCGTTAGGTAAAACAGAATGGTCAGATTTCTATGGTATGTTTAATGACCCATTTGGTGTTACGTGGATGGTTAACGCGGAATAAATCATGAATTTAAAATCGAATCTTTATAATAAGTATGTTTAATTTATACAAATAGAGAGGGCGGATTATGTATCCATCCTCTCTATTTGTAGTTATAAGCAATATCAAATGAAACGAAAAACCAATTTTAAATTAAGTATTACGGTTTGCTGTTGACTTTGCTCGATTATAAATTTTCTTTGGAAATGACATAATCCTAAGTAATTCTATCGCATTTCGGGTATCAGCTTTACCTTGCTTAATCTTAAAGTCAAAGGAAATATTATCCTCAGTTATAGACTCGTTAAAATGATAGTTTGAATATATATTGTCTAATAAAGAAGAGAGTTCAATGTCATGCGTAGCGGCAATGACAGTATAGCCTTTAAGTTGATCAAGATAACTTAGGACAGACTCTGATGCAGCAATACGTTCAGTTGTATTTGTACCTTTAAAAATTTCATCAATAAAACAATAAACTTTTTCAGTTGTAGTGATATCAAATAGACGTTTAATAGATTTGATTTCAGTCATGAAATAACTATCACCTGTTAAGATATCATCTTGGTTTACCATTGAAGTATAAACCATACCGGGCTTATACCTAAATTCTTCAGCTGTAGCAGTGTTAACTGTTTGTGATAATACGATATTTAGTGCAACAGCTTTCATAAATGTGGACTTACCCGATGCGTTTGAACCAGTTAGTAAGATATGATTGTCTATTACTAAATTGTTTGGAACTGCATCATTAATCAATGGATGTGTTAATTGTTCAAAATGAATAACATCTTTTTCTATAACCTGAGGAACTGTATAATAATCTAGAGTTTCTCTCCACAAAGCAACGGCGTAGTGATTATCAATATTAGCGATGTATTCATAACACGCCATTACTTCATCTTCATACTTTTTAAAACTGTTTTGAATTAAATGAAATAGATGGTAATCCATCATAAAGATTAATTTGAATAATAACGAAAACACAGATGTTTCGTCGTTTGAGTTCACACGACCTAACAAACCACTAAATTTGCGTGCAGTAATAAAATGTTTAAAGTCAACATCTATATTAGGTGCAAGTTCGTGTTGTTGGATGACATACGTTTTTTTAATAACCGTTGACGTGTAGAACATTGAATTTAAATCTTGTTCATAGGTCTTTTTTAAGAAGCCACTTAACATCATATTAAAAATTGCGGAAAAAATAGTTAAAGTTATGCCAATACTAGGTGTGAAAATGGATAGAATTATAAAAATTAATGGTAAGTAAGTACAAAGCATAAAAAAGTTATTGCGTTTAATCGATGAGATTTGATCTGGAAAAGTAGGGTAGATTGCTTTTCCGATTTGCGCTAAATACAGTGATATTTCATTTCTGAAATCTATGTTAGTTGTAAAATTATAAAGAAGTTTAGCGTCTGTTACTTGAAACATATTTTTTAAAGTTGCAAAAAGTCTCATTTCACCAATAGCTGTAAAGTTAAAATTCATATTATGAAATACGCTATCAAGATTTAAATCTGACCACGTTTTTTCATCTGTCAATGTTGCACTGTTAAATTTGTGTTTATATGTATCAAATTGATAACGATAAGTATGATTCGGTCTAATAAAGTTTTCTAAAGGACGTTTATTTGCCCATAAAGGTTTGATATCGTGCATAAGTTTTTTGTTGGCGATAATGGGCGAGATAATCATCAATGCAGTACCCAATAAAAGAAAAGCTATGAAGAACCAAAAAATTGTTGGCATGTTGTATTACTCCCTTTATTAATATGTAAATAGCTATGAGATAATTATGACATTATCGCTAAAATTTAACAAACTGAGATAATATATTACATAAGAAAAAAATAATCTAATGTCAATAGAGAACATGCGTACTTATCAACAAATAGTGCACAAGTTGTGGATAAGTTTGGGTAAAATATGTGGATATAAGCTATTATCTGAATTTTATACGAAAAAAAGATTACTTTTTACTTGTGGATAACTAGGATAACTTTGTGGATAGCCTTTGTTATAGGGTGAATAATGTGAATAGTTATTGTGTAGTTCATGCTAAGAAAAAAAGTTAAAGTAGAAAATTCTACTTTAACTTTTGTTTTGAATTAGGATTTATATTAACTTTTCTTGTAATTCTGCCCATTCGGCCATGACTTGTTCTAGTTTTTGTTCGATTTCTGATTTTGAAATTGCTAAGGAGTTTGCTTTTTCAGGATCAGAGTATACGTCTGGCAAGGTAAGTTGATGATTAATATCATTTATTTCTTCTTCATAGGTTTCTATATTTAATTCACATGTTTCAATTTGACGTTCGATTTGACGTTGTTCACGTTTTTGTTGCTTTTGATCAATATATGAGTCATTTTGTTTGATAACCGTATCATCTACTGTTGGATTTTCTAATTCTTCTTTTGCTTTTAATGCTGCTTTTTCCTCAGTTTTTTCAATGTAATATTGATAATTCCCTAGATACATTGTGCCACCATCAGGATCTAAATCGTAAACTTTATTGGCTAATTCATTAATAAAATAACGGTCATGAGATACAAATAGGATTGTGCCTTTAAAGTTTGCTAAAGCTTGTTCTAACATTTCTTTTGAATCTATATCTAAATGGTTTGTAGGTTCATCTAAAATGAGTACATTGTTTCGCTCAAGCATTAATAAGGCAAGCTGTAAACGTGCCTTCTCGCCACCCGATAGATCGTTAATTATTTTTTTAACGTCTTCTTGTACAAATAGAAAACGACCTAAAACAGCACGAATGTCTTTTTCATTCATAGTAGGGTATTGGTCCCATAAGTAATCAAGTATTGTTTTATTTGATTTAAATTCAGCTTGCTTTTGATCATAATAACCAATTTTTAAGTTGGCGCCGGTAGTGATTGTCCCATTTAATGCATTTTGTATATTGGCAATGGTTTTTATTAAAGTTGATTTCCCAATGCCATTAGGTCCGATAATTGCAATATGATCTCCTTTTGTTACTTCAAAAGTGATTCCTTTAGTAATCGGAGACTCATAGCCAATTTCTAAATTTTTTATATGGAAGACATCATTACCAGTATTACGATCAAATTCAAATTGAATGTTGGCACTTTTAGCATCAATCATAGGTTTATTTATGCGTTCAATCTTTTCCAACATTTTCCTACGGCTCTTAGCCATACCTGTAGTTGAAGCGCGGGCAATATTTTTATCGACAAAAGTCTCTAATCGTTTAATTTCAGCTTGTTGATTCTCATATTCTTGCATACGTTTTTCATAATATTTATCTCTTTGATCAATAAACTGAGCATAATTGCCTACATAATGTTGAACATCACCGAGTGCAACGTCATAAATTTGAGTCACAATTTTATCTAAGAAATATCTATCATGACTAATAATTACGATGGCACCTTTAAAGTAATTTAAATAACTTTCTAACCATTGGGTCGTTTCCATATCTAAATGGTTGGTGGGTTCGTCTAAAAGTAATAAATCAGGTTCACTTAATAACATTTGTGCCAAAGATAATCTTGTTTTTTGACCACCGCTAAAGTCGTTGATAGGTCGGTCGAAATCCGCTTCACTAAAATTCAATCCGTGTAAGACTGTTTTAATTTTGCTTTCATATTGATAGCCATCTTGTTGTTCAAATTGATTGGATAATGCTTCATAGCGATCGATATGAGATTTATATGTCTCAGTATCATACTCATTTGCATGTTGTGCTAACCAATCTGTTTCCAATTTCATTTCTTGTTCTAAATTTTTCATTGCCTCAAACGGCTTAGACATTTCTTCAAATACAGTTTGATCTGTATTTAATGTCATTTGCTGTGTTAAATAACCAAGTTTTAAATTTTTACTCTTAGAAATATGACCGCTATCATAATCTTCAACACCAGCAATTATTTTCATTAATGTAGATTTTCCGGCGCCATTACGACCTACAATACCAATGCGTTCACCAGTTTTAACTTCAAAATCCACATTATTAAAAATATCTTCGCCGTCGAATGATTTAGTTAAATCATTGAGTTGTAATAATATCATCTGATTTTGCACCTCTCTATTCATTATCATTCTACAGTATTCAGCGTGTTGTTAAAACTATCATTGTTTATTTTTATTATTCAGTCATGTATAATGTTGTAGTGATTATAAGATTAATGAATAACAGATAATGAAATAGGGGGAAATGATCTTGGCTAATCAAAGCGAAAAGATTCCTCGTGCCACATTGAAACGTTTACCGTTATATTATAGATTCGTCAATACATTAAAATCTAAAGGCATTGATAGAGTTAATTCTAAAGCCATCAGCGAAGGCTTAAATATTGATTCTGCAACGATTCGAAGAGATTTTTCTTATTTTGGCGAGTTAGGCAAGAAAGGCTATGGCTATAATATTGATAGCTTATTACATTTTTTTAAAAATGAAATAAGCGAAAATGACGAGATTAAAATTGCAATTGTAGGTGTAGGGAACTTAGGTAAAGCATTATTAACATATAACTTTTCAATACATGATGAAATGACTATAACTGAAGCATTCGATATTCGTGAAGAGGTTATTGGGACACAAATAGGTAAAGTGACAGTAAGTCCATTTGATAAAATAAAGGAAATATTAACACAAGAAGATATAGATGTAGTGATATTGACTACTCCTGAAGAAGCAGCTCAAAACGTAGCTGATGTATTAGTAGATTCAGGTGTTAAAGGGATACTTAACTTTACACCAAGTCGTGTACTAACTCCATCAGACGTTCAAGTTCATCATATTGATTTAGGTATTGAATTACAATCGCTATTATTTTTTATGAAAAATTATAGCAATAAATAAAAAATGATTAGTTAGTTTTTTATAGATACAGTAATACACTCAGTGTGCTGTGTTTATAAAAAACTATTTTTTTATGGATGTTTAATTTGAATTTGGAAATACTGTTACTATATAAGTTAGTAGAAAATTAAAAATTTATGAGTTGCAAGGTTGAAATTTTATACGATTTCTAATATTATTAATCTTATTGATTTTATCGGGAAAGAGGTTATTAATATGACTTGGTTAATAATCAGTGGCATTATTGTGGGAAGTCTTTTAGGCTTTGTTATGCAAAGAACACGGTTTTGTCTGGCTGGTGGATTTAGAGATATGTATATTCAAAAGAGTAACAAAATGTTTTATGCATTACTTATAGCAATTACAGTTCAAAGTATAGGATTGCTCATTTTGACTTCTACTGGTTTAGTACAAATACCTGAGTCAACTTATCCTATTATTGGAACAGTAATAGGTTCATTTATATTTGGTTTAGGTATTATATTAGCTGGCGGATGTGCTACCGGTACATGGTATAGAGCAGGTGAAGGTTTAATAGGCAGTTGGATGGCACTCATCGCCTATGCATTTACTTCGGCAGCTACGAAATATGGTCTATTATTACCATTAATGGATGGTTTAAATAAGCCTACAAACGTTAATACAAGCATGTCACAAACTACAGGGATACCGACATGGATTTGGGTAGCATTACTTACATTTATTACAGTATTTTTTGTAGTCAAAACTTTACGCAAACCGAAACCTAAATTTGCTGTTCCTAAATTAAAACAGAAATTCACAGGTTTGCGGCATTATTTATTTGAAAAAAAATACCACCCATTTGTGGCTGCTATTGCAGTAGGGCTCATCGCGTTAATTGCATGGCCTGTAAGTGAGTCGACAGGAAGAATGTATGGGCTAGGTATTACAACACCATCCGCGAATCTAGTACAGTTTTTTGTAACTGGTGATTTGAAATTATTAGACTGGGGTGTCTTCTTAGTTCTTGGAATATTCCTAGGATCTTATATTGCGGCTAAAGGGGCAAGAGAGTTTAAATGGAGATTGCCAGATACAAAAACTATTCGTAACAGTATTATTGGCGGCGTGCTTATGGGATTTGGCGCTTCAGTAGCAGGTGGTTGTTCAATAGGAAATGGACTAGTAGAAACAGCAACGATGTCATGGAAAGGTTGGATTGCACTTGCTTCAATGATCTTAGGAGCTTGGACAATGAGTTATTTTGTGTTTATCAGACCTATGAAAAAAGCGCAGAAGCAAACTTCTAATGAAACTGTAACGTCACAAACGCAAACAATATAATTAATATAGGAGGCACAAATTATGGTACACGAGTTAGGTACAGTTGGAATGGTTTGTCCATTCCCGTTAATAGAAGCACAAAAGAAAATGAATACGTTAGATAATGGTGATGAATTAAAAATAGATTTTGATTGTACTCAAGCAACTGAAGCTTTACCAAATTGGGCAGCTGAGCAAGGCTATCCAGTTACTAATTATGAACAATTAGATGATGCATCATGGACAATCACAATTCAAAAAGCTTAATTAATAGTAATAGTTGAGATTGAGTCTGCAAGTGAACTTCACTTAGTCAATTAGACAACATAATAATTAAAATAAAAATGATTGAATTCATAGCTATGCTTTGAGTTCGATCATTTTTATTTTAAGCCTTTTTATTATTTAAATTTATTATATATTTTGTAGTCAGAATTTTGTTTTTTAATATTTGTAATTAATACATAGTTTCCAATTATTATCGGTAGAACATTGACCAAATAAATAGAAAAAGATTCAAAGGTATTAGTATTTAACACAAACATTAAAATAATGAGTAAAAATAAATTTAATAGATTTAGCCTTACAGTTTTTGTCATGTTTTCCTTACATTAAACTGAATAAGTATATAACCAATAAACATTGTTAATCTTTATCTTTATTATTGCCTTTAGCTTTAAAGATAAAGTAAATAATTAATATCATTATAGGGATAAAGGCTGAAATAATTGCTGAGTAACTACCATTTTTAAGTAAAAATGGCAAAGAAACAATAATAACTATTATACAAATACTTAATATTATAAAGGTGTACAATTTACCTTTATCCATGGTATATCGCTCCTTAAAGTTGTTATTTCCACAACTATATCATATTAAAATCTCAATTTATATATCACTTATATAGAGATACTACTAGTAAGTTTTAACCTTTCTATAAATGTAGATTTAAATAGTATTTAAAGCGGTTGCATTATGATAAAATAAGTATTGTTTATAATAGCTAATTAATGAGAGTGAGAAAATATGAAGAACATTGCTGATATAGCTAAGATTGCTGGCGTTTCAAAAAGCACAGTGTCGAGATACTTAAATAATGGTTCGGTAAGTTTAAAAACAAAACAAAGATTAGATAAAATTATTCGCGAAAATGACTATCAGCCTAATCAATTTGCACAAAGTTTACGTGCGCGTAGAACTAATATGATAGGGGCGATTATACCTAGAATGAACTCTTTTGCTGTTGATGAAACAATTAAAGGAGTCAAAACGATTTGTGATCAATTGAATTATAGTTTGCTTCTAAATTATACAAATCTTAATACTCAATTAGAAATTGATGCCCTTGAAACGTTTAATAGAAGTAAGGTAGATGGTATTGTCTTTATGGCGACAGAAATCACAGACAAACATTTAGAAGTTATTAATAAAATAAATGTTCCTGTGATTATCGTTGGTCAAGCACATAATGATTTACATTGCATCATTCATAATGATTATCAAGCTGGATATTTGGTTGGTGATATGTTAGGTCAAAAAGGTTATAAAGATATTAAATTCTTTGGTGTGACAGAAAGTGATATTGCTGTAGGTGTTCAACGTAAAAAAGGTCTGATTGCGGGTTTAGAATTACACGACATACAACCTTATATTTCACTAACATCATTTAATTATCAAGAGGCGATGATCGATGTTGTAGAAGCGTTGCAAGCATGCCCTCATTATGACGCAATTGTTGGGGCTACGGATTCAATTGCCTTAGCCATACATAAATATAATTCAGAACACACGCCACATAAGCATGAAAAGTATATTGTTGGATTTGGTGGAGATCCAGTAACTGATATTGTGTCTCCCTCTATCCATACCATAAATTACAATTTTGAATTTGCAGGTAGTGTAGCTATGGACAAACTAAATCAGATGATACAACATCAAGAAATTGAACAGCGCATTATTATTGATGTTGAAGAATCATTTAAAAATTAAAAGAAAAATGGTATGATGAAAAAGTATATTATGGAACCGGTACCATTTAAATAAGGTTATTTTTTAAATAGGAGGATACGCACCATGACGGAGTGGACAAAAGAACAACGTTATCAAAGATATGAAGATATTGATCAACAAACGATTGAATCATTAACTGAACAAGTTAAACAGTCAGAATATAGACAAACTTTTCATATACAACCCCAGATAGGATTGTTAAATGATCCTAATGGGCTTATCTATTTCAAGGGGAATTATTATGTATCTCATCAATGGTTTCCTTTAGGACCTGTACATGGACTGAAATATTGGTATACATATCAAAGTAAGGATCTTGTGGATTTTGAAGCTATTGGTCCAACGATTAAACCTGATACGAAAGATGATAGTCATGGTGTATATAGTGGCAGTGCATTTGAATATCATGATCATTTATATTATATGTATACAGCAAACCACCGTGATAGTGATTGGAATAGAATTTCTACACAACATATAGCAAAAATGGCTAAAGATGGATCGGTAAATAAATTTCCTAAAGCGGTGATATCAGAACCGCCCTTTGGATATACTCAACATTTTAGAGATCCTAAGGTACATGTTCAAGATGGGGTTTATTACGCAATGATAGCTGCACAAAATATAAAAAAACAAGGGAGAATTCTGCAATATCGTTCAACAGATATCGTAAACTGGGAGTTTCAAGGAGAGATACAAACGAATCTAGATGATTTTGGTTATATGTGGGAGTGTCCAGATTACTTTAATTTAAATGGCTATGACATGTTACTATTTTGCCCTCAAGGTATAGATTCAGAAGGGGAACGTTTTAAGAATATTTATCAATCTGGATATATTATGGGACAGTATGACATTAATAATTTAACTATGAACCATGGTGATTTTCATGAATTAGATTATGGTTTTGATTTTTATGCTCCTCAGACATTCTTAGATGAAAATGGACAACGCATATTAATTGGATGGATGGGTTTACCGGAAATCAACTATCCTTCAGATGCCGATGGTTGGGCGCATTGTTTAACTATCCCACGTGTATTGACAATTGAGTCAGGTAATTTAAAGCAGCGTCCAATAAAAGCACTTGAAAAACTTCGCACAAATGAAGAAACGGCACTAGGTTATGCTAATAAATTCACTAGACAATTACATCCATATGAAGGTAAACAGTTTGAATTAATCATTGATATTTTGGAAAATGAGGCGACAGAAGTTTACTTTGAAGTACGAACATCTAAGACTGAATCTACACTAATTACGTACAATAAGAGAGAACAAAAATTAACATTAGACCGTAGTGAAAGTGGTCCATTACCAGAACCTGTTGAAGGAACGACGAGGAGTACTTATTTAGATACTCCGTTATCAAAACTACAATTATTTGTAGATACTTCTAGTGTTGAAATTTTCTGTAATGACGGTGAACGTGTGATGACGACAAGAATATTTACAGATGAAAACGCAACAGGCATTAAAACATCTACTGAATCAGGCCAAGCCTATCTAAAATTTACAAAATATGATTTGAAAGGTGACACTATATGAAACGTCTACTAGCAATTGGAGAGGCTTTAATTGATTTTATACCGAATACTACAGATTCTAAATTAAAAGATGTAGAAAAGTTTACTCGACAAGTCGGGGGAGCACCATGTAATGTGGCTTGTACAGCAACAAAATTGGGTGGCAATGCTGAAATGGTCACACAATTAGGACAAGATGCATTTGGTGATTTAATTGTAGAAACGTTAGAGAATATAGGTGTAGGTACTCATTATGTGAGTCGCACCGATGAAGCCAATACCGCCTTAGCATTCGTGAGTTTAACTAAAGATGGTGAAAGAGACTTTTCATTTTATAGGAAACCATCTGCTGACATGTTGTACAGTATAGATGCAGTAAGTACTATCAATGTAACTGAAAATGATATGTTGCATTTCTGTTCAGTTGATTTAGTGGAAAGTCCTATGAAATATGCACATAAGAAATTGATTGCAAAAGTGACAAATGCAGGGGGTACAATTGTATTTGATCCTAATGTGAGATTACCATTATGGGAAAATGAAGCGGATTGTAAGTCAGCAATCCATGAATTTATTCCATTAGCACATATCGTCAAAATATCTGATGAAGAATTGGAATTTGTAACTGGAATTGCAGACGAAAAACAAGCTATACAGTGGTTGTTCCAAGGAAATGTAAATGCAGTGATTTATACGAAAGGTGCTGATGGCGCAGTCATATATTTTAAAGACGGAAATGAAATTTCCCAACAAGGATTTAAAGTTAAAGCCATTGATACTACAGGTGCAGGTGATGCATTTATAGGTGCCTTAATTAGCAAATTATTAATTTCTGATAGTACAGACGTGCTAACAGTATTGAAAAGTGAAGGTGAAAGGATACTTGAATTTAGTAATTACGTAGCTGCAAAGGTTACTACTAAATACGGAGCGATATCAAGTATTCCAACTTTAGAAGAAGTGAATAAAGCAATAAAAAGCTGAGCATGTATTTAATTACATGCTCAGCTTTTTATGTATTATATCTTTTTAACATTTCTTACAGATGCATAACAATGTTCATTGTTTTTAAAATAAACTACGCGTGATTTAGAGTCGATGGACTCGATATTGTGTCTATTAACTACGAAACTATTATGACATCTAAAGAAACGTTTATCTAACTGATCAATTTCTTTTAGGTTTCCATAGAATTCAATTTGACGATTATCGAGATGTGCAATTAAACGATGGGATTTACTAGATGATTCGAAGAACATCACATCGTCATATTGTACATAAATAGAATTGCTACCACGTTTTAATTCTATTGTTTCGACACTACTTTCTTTTGAAAGTAGTTTTAATCGTGATTCAGATGTTTCTAAACAATCAATCACTCTTGATTTTAATTCGTCTGGATCATCTTTGAAAATGAAATCCATTGCTGCAACCTTGTAGACAAATGTTAAGTATGTCAGTTCACTATGACTTGTAACAAAAATAATATTACCTACCGGATCATGTTTGCGTATTTCACTTGCAAGCTTGATACCATTGATGTCAGCATCTAGTTGAATATCTAAAAAGTAACATCCTATATCATTAATGTTCTTTGAGCGTTCTAAAATGTCATAAGGATCAGCTGTTGCGACTTCAATTTCCATTGGTTTTTCTTCAATCATAATATAGTTATTTATAATTGAGACCATATGTTCACGTTGTCTTTCATCATCTTCACAAATGAATATTTTCATAGTAACACATCCTTATGAATCAGAATTTAAGATTTCTACTTTTTGAATAAAGTAGTTGTTATCAATAGTTGTATCTAATAAAACATTTGTTGTTGAATCAGTCAATTCTTTTAATGTGGATAATCCAAGTCCACGGTTTTTTCCTTTAGTAGAAAAGTTTTCTTGGAAAAGAGTATGTACTTTTGGCATATCTGGTTCACACTTATTCATAACTATAAATGTCACGGATGTGTCTTCATTTTTAATAAAAGCGATACGAATAAGTGGTTCTTCAGTGATTTTTTCAGAAGCTTCAATTGCATTATCAAGTAATATACCGATTACTCTACTTAAATTTATAATAGGCATATCGATTTTTTCAATTGGTTCTGGGACCTCGATGCTGATGCGAATATTTTTTTCTTGGGCTTGAAGTATTTTAGTAGTTAACAAACCTTTAATTTCACGAACATGCAAGTTTTCAATACCATTGATTTTAATTGCATTCATTTGCATACTATCTTGCATGGGTAATATTTCAGAATGAAAGTAATCTCTTAGACCTTCCATATCTTCTTCTCTGATAAAGTCAGAGAGGGTAGAAAGGATATTGACATAATCATGTCTGAATTTACGCATTTCATGATTGATTTTTTCAATCTGTAACGTATATTTATAATAATTTTCGATTTCCTGCATATTTCGCTTATATTGAATTTGGCGAATAATACTAAAAGAAATTGTAATGATAAGAATAGCAGTGGTAATAATAACAACTGCATATATAATCGAAATAAACTTAGCGTCACCAAATGATACATTCTGTTGAGGTAAATAAAAATAGATTACACCCAAAATAGTTAATAAAAACAAACTAACTAATGTTAAGTATAACTTATTAAGCGATAAATCCGAAAAAGATAAACGCTTTATAAAAAATTTTGCAATATATGCATAAATGATAGATGCAATTGTAAAAATGATTATAAAAAATATAGTGAAAGTATTATTTATTGATATCAAATCTACAAGTAAAGTACTTAACCATAAACTTGTAAAGTTAGCCATATATAATATGAAAAAGCAAATTAATACAGAAACTATACCTATAAATTTCTTTTTAAAATACATGAACACTAAGCTACAAATAAAAAGCAATACAATCGATGGTGAATCTACAAATAAAAATAAAACAACAGAAGGGACTATTATCCCAATAATTGAAATATAATCCCTTTTAGTATAAGTTATATCATTAAAAAATTTCATATTATAGAATAAAATGATTGCTTGTAATGCTGATAAAATTACTGAATTTAAGACTGACATTTTATACACACTTTCTACTTAACTGTTATTCGTATAGTTTTGTTAGTTCTTTAGGAACCTCAGGCTCATCTACAAACCCACCACATGGTCTTACACTTGAGATTGTCCCGATAAATGAAAAGAATTTAACGAAAATAGTTAAAATTGATGTGAAAATATTCATAATTAATTATCCTCCTTAGGGAAAAATATTGGAAACTGTAAAATAGCTATAATAATAATACCTAATAAAATTAATTGTTGATAAGGTTCAGTTAAAAATAGTGAAATCAACAATAAACATATTGTTACACATATTGCCTTAATTTTCTTACCTTTCCTTAGTCGTTGTGGGATAGGCTGCTTTTTAGTAGCAGAAGGTGCATATAAACTAATTATGATTAATCCAATTAAAGCTAATGGATACATTATTAGCGATGACACTTGTATATACCCGACTATCCAAGGTAGTAACACAAAATAAACTAGACTTTCTAAGTAACAAGCTAAAGAATTTTTTGCATGCGCACCATGTGCAAAATACCTAATAATAAAAAACGATAAATGTACAGTTAGTGTGTATAAAAACATATTACAAAGGAGTGAAACACCATAAATAACAATTGTTTTAAAAAGGTTACTTACTACAACTTGCATGCCTAAACGCATCTTTAAATATTCTATATTATCTAAATTGTTGCGTAATTGAAGACTTTTAGCAAAGTTGTCTATTTTAGTATCAATAAATTTACTCATTGGCTTTTCTCTCCTTACTCGTATTATACAATTTTAATTAAATTTTATGCGTCTTATTGCTTAACTGTATATTTTTAATTCCTAACTGTTTAAAATATTTATCTGACTAATTTTATCATATTTATGCTTACATTTAGGAATAAAAACTAACTAGTTAGGGAATTTTTAACATTAATTTAAAAAATCATGGTTAAATGTACTTGTATCACAAAGAAGTGATTACATTTTACAAATCATTTAATCAAAATTTTGTTTGAATTTTTGTTTGAATGATAACGTTGATTAGACTTTTGAGCAGGAGTCTGATTAACACACTGATATTGTAACTGTACTTTCTTCGTATAGTTGTTATAGTTACAAGTTAAGTTCTCGTTTTTCAATTAATTGATTACAAGCAAGAGGAGGCTGATGTAGTGACAAACCATTTCTCAGCAATGATTAGTGATTTCGTAAAATAATACTTTCAGGTACACAACGCGCTTAATTTTATTAAGCAATCCCGAATTTGAATTCGTAGAACATTCCCAGTCTCAATTCAAATATCATTTTTAACATTGCCTACAACAGAGGCGATTTAAAGTATTAACATGTAAGCTATCGTAAACATCATTCAATTTATCATTTTAATCGGTAAATTCACTAAATTTTTTCATAATTAATAACATCCCCAAAAATAGATAGAGAAATAACTGTAAAAAACATTCCCTTAATAATAAGTTACAAAAACCGTGAGTCCCTCCCAAGCTCACGGTTTTTATTTTGGTATTTATTTATATAAGTGAGGGCGAAGATTTTTGAAAACTGGAATATTTTCTCTTTGAGTAGTAACTTCATCTAAGTCGATATTACATGAAATGTGGTCCGGCTTACTTTCTAATTGCGCAACTATTTCGCCATTTGGATTAATTACGATAGAATGACCAGCATATTCTGTTTGTCCATCGTCTCCGCATGCGTTACATCCTATTACAAACATATCATTTTCAATAGCACGTGCTTTTAAAAGTGCTATCCAATGACTCACCCTTGCTTGAGGCCATTGTGCTACATAAAAAGCTATTTCTGCATCTTTTCGAGCAGGGTAGCGTAATAATTCAGGGAAACGTAAATCATAGCAAATAATTTGCGTGGCTTTAATGCCATTAGTTAAATTAAATGCTTCAGGTACAGCGTTACCAGCAGTTAAGAATGTAGGCTCGTTTAACATAGGAACTAAATGAACTTTGTCATAACTATTGATTAAATAGCCATTTTTTGAAATTGCAAATGCAGTATTATACACATCATCTTTCATAGCATTTGAAACAGAGCCTGCAATTATATCAACATCATATTGAATCGCAAGCTTTGATATAAACTCAAAACTACGTGATAGTTGATTGTCAGCTAGTTCTTTTAGCTGAGGTAAAGCATATCCATTATTCCACATTTCTGGTAATACCACGACATCAGTTTCTGGGGTTACAAATTTAGAAAACCAATTAACGATGTTTTCTTCATTTAATGAAACATTTGCCGGTTCGATTTTAAATTGAAAAATTTCTATATTCATTTTTATCGCCCCTTAAATTATTGTTAGCATCAATATACTAAAAATATTCTGATAATTCAAAATTAGTAGCTGTTTTAGATTAATAACTTTAGAAAGGAATAAACTTCTATGGTAAATAGTTGTAGTAACTAGTGAAAATATTTGTTGTTTTTTATTTAGAATTAAGTTGGAGAATGAAATGAAGTTTATAAGCATGTTATTTATGTGTGTAAAATTGAACTTATTAGTTTTGGTAGAAATAAGATATAAATTTCATTTCCTTAAATTTATTGAGTTAAATCATTTGATATTAAAAGAGGTCGAAGCATTTATATGCTCGACCTCTTATTTCTCAATTAAATACTAATGAACTAGGTAAAAGTGATTATTTTCTAACTAAAAAACGTTTGCTTATATCATGGAATTCTTTCTCTCCAGCCTCATCACGAACATTACCGAAAGGCATTTGCGCTACAAGCTTCCATGTTTTAGGTATTTCAAAAGCTTCAGAAACGGCAACATCAACAAGTGGATTGTAATGCTGTAATGAAGCACCAACGCCTACAGTACTTAAAGCTGTCCAAATTGCAAATTGGTGCATTGCATTTGTTTGGCTAGACCAGATGGCAAAATTTTCTGCATAGTTAGGCATTTGATTTTGTAACCCTTCGATAACATCTTGGTCTTCAAAGTAAAGTATTGTACCATGAGAATGTTTGAAGTTATCTACTTTGTCAGAAGTTGCTTGGAAATCACGGTCTTCGCCCATAGCGTTTTTAAGTTCTTGTTTAGTGATATCCCAGAATTTGTTATGGTTATCATTTAAAAGTAATACAATACGTGTGGATTGTGAGTTAAATGATGATGGAACATGTTTAATAGCATGCTCGATAATATCTTCTACTTCGCTATCAGAGATTGAAATCTCTTGATCTAAACTATAAATAGTACGTCTCGTTTCTATTGCATTTTGAAAAGTTTCTAAAGTTGAGTCTTTTTTACTAAATAATCCCATTGTGAATGCTCCTTTATATCAATTTATTTTATATAGTAAGTATAATAATTATATCAGAGTTTGTAAATAGGGGTTTACATAAATTTTCAAAAGGATTAATATTTGTTTTCAATAAATTGGTTTTGATGAAAAATAGGTCTTTTTCTTATATACTATATATAAATGTAAAAAATATGAATTTTGGAGGTGAATCTATGAAATGGTATTTTTCGCATAAACTTGTGATGTCCAGCTTTGCTATAGCTTTAAGCACAACATTAATTTCTAGCCAAACTCATGCTTCTGAACAACAACTTAATGAAAAACTAACAAACGAAAATCCAAACCAATCAAATAAAAAGCCAATTCATTCTGATCCTAAAAATCATACAGACAGTTCAAGAGCAGGGAATACAGTACAAAGCGATGATACAACTAATCTAGACTTAGATAACGGCTTAGGTGAAATGCCGCAATCTGAAGAACTTAATCAGGCTCAATCAAATCAAAGTAGTGACATTGTTTCAACTGAAACAGTTCAAGATAATGAAGAAATACAAAATACTTCTGATAATCAAAATCCTAACAATAATGCATTAAGTAATGCTGAAAGACTAGAAGATAATAGTAATTTAACTGAACAAAATCAATCGAATACAGATAAGCAAAGTACTGAAGACAACGCAGACAATCAACAAACCTCAGCTGAACCGAATAATGGAGATAATACTCCGATCCCTGACAGCCCAGATAATGGAGACGGAGGAGACAATCAGCCAAATCCGGATAAGCCAGATAATGGGGACGATGGAGACAATCAACCAAATCCAGATAAGCCAGATAATGGTGATGGAGGAGATAATCAGCCAAATCCAGATAAGCCAGATAATGGGGACGATGGAGACAATCAGCCAAATCCAGATAAGCCAGACACTGGAGACAATCAACCAAATCCAGATAAGCCAGATAATGGGGACGATGGAGACAATCAACCAAATCCGGATAAGCCAGATAATGGGGACGATGGAGACAATCAACCAAATCCGGATAAGCCAGATAATGGAGACGGAGGAGACAATCAGCCAAATCCGGATAAGCCAGATAATGGAGACGATGGAGACAATCAGCCAAATCCGGATAAGCCAGATAATGGGGACGATGGAGACAATCAACCAAATCCAGATAAGCCAGATAATGGTGATGGAGGAGATAATAACCCAAATCCAGATAAGCCAGATAATGGAAACGATGGAGACAATCAACCAAATCCAGATAAGCCAGATAATGGTGATGGAGGAGATAATAACCCAAATCCGGATAAGCCAGATAATGGAGACGGAGGAGACAATCAGCCAAATCCGGATAAGCCAGATAATGGTGATGGAGGAGACAATCAGCCAAATCCAGATAAGCCAGATAATGGTGATGGAGGAGATAATAACCCAAATCCAGATAAGCCAGATAATGGAAACGGTGGAGATAATCAACCAAATCCGGATAAGCCAGATAATGGTGATGGAGGAGATAATAACCCAAATCCAGATAAGCCAGATAATGGAGACGGAGGAGACAATCAGCCAAATCCAGATAAGCCAGATAATGGAAACGGTGGAGATAATAACCCAAATCCAGATAAGCCAGATAATGGAGACGGAGGAGACAATCAGCCAAATCCAGATAAGCCAGATAATGGAGACGGAGGAGACAATCAGCCAAATCCAGATAAGCCAGATAATGGAAACGGTGGAGATGATCAACCAAATCCGGATAAGCCAAATAGTGGAGATGAACCAAACAATCCAAGTAGTGGAGGTTCAGAAGACCCAGACACGCCTCATGACGAAGGTAATACAAATAACCCCAATGACGGTAGTCATGGTGGTTCAAACATTCCAAATAATCCTGAAGTAGATAATACAAGACCTTCTAAACCCAATGGTCAAGGAGGTTCAAATGGAACTCTAAGTTCAGGCCCTAACACCGATAATAATGATTCAAATACAACTAACAATGCGATTAATCACAATAATGATAATAAAAATGAGCATCAATATGGAAGTTCTAGTCACCATAAGATTGCAAGTGGTGGAGCTTCAGTGAGTTATGGTGATTTAGCCAAAAGCGAAAAACCTCAATCGAACGAAAAACAATTAATAAATAGATTTGATCAAATGTCTACTGGTTCGTTTAAATATAATCCTTTTGTAGTTAATCAGGTTAAGCAGCTGAGTTCTAGTGCTAAAACAGTAACTGATAGAGAGATTTCGTCGATTTTAAGACGCCAAACCTTTGCAGATAATGCATTTTTAAATGAATTACAAAAAGGCACAAATTATTTTAAATTCCAATATTTTAATGTTTTAAAATCTAGTGATTATTATAAAAATTTAGATAACCAAGTATTAGCATTGATTACAGGTGAAATTGGCTCAATGCCAGATTTAAAAAATCCTAAAAGACAACAATCATCGGGTAAATACGAATATCATTCAAGTAGTGAGGATGAATTGACACATACTACAAATGGACAATCTAAAAATGAAATTGATGTTAAATTTGAACGTACACTATTTGCTTTAATCACAGCAATGATAATTATCTTTATTGGTATGGTCTTAGGATATTTCGTCAATAGAAGAAATAAAAAAGATAGCAAATAACAATCAAAACATAAAAAAAGGGAAGAAGTTATGACATAAAATGATGTCACAGCTTCTTCCCTTAAATGTTTGGTAATGGTTAAAACAAAAAGTTGAAAATAAATGAAGCAGATTCCTGTATTTCTTTTATTTTTTCTGGTCCTACTAATACTTGAATTATAACTACAAAACCATTTTGCATAATATGTACTAAAATAGGAACCCAAATTCGTTTAGTATAAACATATAATGCTGAGAAAATCATACCCATACCAAAGTAAATGATAAAAAAGGAAGGGTCTGAATGGGCAGCACTAAAAATAATTGAACTCACAATCCCTGCAATTAAAAATCTAATAGTTTTATTTGCTTGAATCATATTATAAATTTCACCGAAAATCACTTTTCTAAAAACAAATTCTTCTAAAATAGGACCAACTACTGAAATTAATATAATGAATATAGGAATTTCTTGAGCTACTTTCATCAGTCTCTCTGTGTTTGGACTAGATTGAGGTGCGCCTAATAAATAGATATTAATCATATTAGCAATAATTTGATAAATCATTACTACAAAATAACCAACAAGCGCCCATCCAATAGCGTATCTTTTCTTTTCTTTGGGTTGCTGTTCTAAAGAAGTAGGGTTAGCGATAAAATGATTAATTATAATAATTATGAAAGATGCAATAATAAATAATATAACTTGTGTATAAATTTGCGCAAAGACAAGTTCTTTGCCGCTATAGTTATTAAATAGACCAGACAATTGTAAAATGATTACACCAAATTGTGCTAGGCCATATATAACCAATGTCAATATGGACACCCATAAACGAGACATAATGAACCTCCAAAAATTAAATGATACCTTATTTTATCGTAAAATAGTGTTTTATACAAAATTTAGATGAATAGTTTTAACTTGAATTATTGACCAACTTTGATTATTATAGAAGTACATTAGCACTCATTCACTTTAAGTGCTAAAAAATTTCATTCTTTTTGAGGAGGAACAAGCAATGTTAAAGCCATTAGGTAACCGAGTAATTATTCAAAAATCAGAACAAGAGCAAACAACAAAGAGCGGTATTGTATTAACTGATAGCGCGAAAGAGAAATCCAACGAAGGTACGGTAATTGCAGTAGGTGCAGGGCGTATTTTAGAAGATAGTACTCGAGTTGCTCCTGAAGTAAATGAAGGCGATAATGTAGTATTCCAACAATTCGCTGGAACAGAAGTAAAACGTGGAGACGAAACTTATTTAATCGTAAATGAAGAAGATATTTTAGCTATTATTGAAGCATAAAAAATCATAAATAAATTCTAATAATTTCAAATAAATCAATAAAACATCATGGAGGTATAAGTAATATGGCGAAAGATTTAAAATTCTCTGAAGACGCACGTCAATCTATGTTAAGAGGTGTAGATAAATTAGCTAATGCCGTTAAAGTTACAATTGGACCAAAAGGGCGTAATGTAGTATTGGATAAAGAATATACATCACCGCTTATCACAAATGATGGTGTGACAATTGCTAAAGAAATTGAGTTAGAAGATCCTTATGAAAACATGGGTGCAAAATTAGTTCAAGAAGTAGCTAACAAAACAAATGAAATTGCTGGTGACGGGACAACAACTGCGACTGTTTTAGCACAAGCTATGATACAAGAAGGATTGAAGAATGTTACTAGTGGTGCAAATCCAGTAGGTTTACGTCAAGGTATTGATAAAGCTGTAGAAGTAGCTATTGATGCATTACATGATATTTCTCAAAATGTAGATAATAAAAATGAAATTGCTCAAGTTGGTTCAATTTCTGCTGCTGATGAAGAAATCGGTAAATATATTTCTGAAGCTATGGAAAAAGTTGGTAACGACGGCGTTATTACCATTGAAGAATCCAGTGGTTTTAACACAGAATTAGAAGTTGTAGAAGGTATGCAATTTGATCGAGGTTATCAATCACCGTACATGGTAACAGATTCAGATAAAATGGTTGCAGAACTTGAAAAACCTTATATTTTAATAACTGATAAAAAGATTTCATCATTCCAAGACATTTTACCGCTATTAGAACAGGTTGTTCAATCAAACCGTCCAATCTTAATCGTAGCTGACGATGTGGAAGGTGACGCATTAACAAATATAGTATTAAACCGTATGCGTGGTACATTTACTGCTGTTGCTGTTAAAGCTCCTGGTTTCGGTGATCGTCGTAAAGCAATGTTAGAAGACTTAGCGATTTTAACAGGCGCACAAGTAATTACAGATGATTTAGGATTAGATATTAAAGACGCTACAATTGATATGTTAGGTACATCAAATAAAGCTGAAATTACAAAAGATAATACAACTATTGTTGATGGTGATGGAGATCAAAATAATATCGATGCACGTGTAAGCCAAATTAAAGCTCAAATTGAAGAAACAGATTCTGAGTTCGATAAAGAAAAACTACAAGAGCGTTTAGCTAAATTAGCAGGTGGAGTAGCTGTAATTAAAGTTGGTGCAGCAAGCGAAACAGAATTGAAAGAACGTAAATTACGTATTGAAGATGCGTTAAACTCTACAAGAGCTGCTGTTGAAGAAGGTATCGTAGCTGGTGGAGGAACTGCCTTCATGAATATTTACGATAAAGTTTCTAAAATTGAAGCTGAAGGCGATATAGCAACTGGTATTAATATTGTATTGAAAGCTTTAGAAGCACCGGTACGCCAAATTGCTGAAAATGCTGGTTTAGAAGGTTCGATTATAGTTGAAAGACTTAAAAATGCAGACGTAGGCGTTGGTTTCAATGCGGCTACGAATGAATGGGTAAACATGTTAGAAGCTGGTATTGTTGACCCTACTAAAGTAACACGCTCATCACTACAACATGCTGCAAGTGTTGCTGCAATGTTCCTTACTACAGAAGCAGTGGTTGCTAATATTCCAGAAGAAAGTAGTAACGACGCTCAAGCAGGTATGGGTGGAATGCCAGGTATGATGTAAAGTTCAATATAGATATTTAATTAAATTGCATGGGACTTCTTTTGATAACATTAATAAATTATATATAGTAAAAGCTATAGAGGCTGGGACAAATTTTTAATTGTCTCAGCTTTAATCTTTGTACTGGTATTAACTTCCTATAATGAAGTGATAGGATTTTTATTTTTAAGTACAAAAATTTTGAAAAAATCATTTTGATTTTATAAAGCATTTTATTATGTGAATATTTAATTATAGTTTAGGGTAAAGTATGTAAGTATAATTAGAAGCGGTTCTTATACATGATTTTAAGTGTACTTAAATTTTTGAAAGACGAAAGGAAGTTTAATTATGACAAAACCAACAGTTTATGAAGTTATCGATTTAGGTATTAACTATTTAATATCAGGATACGATAATTGGAGTAACGAACAGGTGTTAGATGATAAGATTGCTGCCTTTCCAAATACAATTCATTGGCAATATGGACATGTACTTACGATATTTGAAAGTGCATTATCACTATGTGAACAAAACGAAGTAGATATTGCTAAATATACAAGTTTATTTGGATATGGTTCTTCACCAGAAAAGTGGGGAGATGAAGATATTCCTACCGTTGATGAAATATTTGAACATTTAAAAACATTACCTGACCGTGCGAGAAGCTTAACTGATGAACAGTTAGAACAAGAATTGACAGAAACTATTGCTGGTTGCAGTACACTAAATGAATTATTAGTACTCAATGCAATTCATATTCCACTACATGCTGGTAAAATTGAAGAAATGTCACGTATACTTAAACAACATCAATAGATATAATAAATTTAATCGGCTCCGAACATAAATAGGTGTTTGGGGCTGTTTTAATGTATAGTTATTCTTGTTTATGTTGGATTAGAACCACAAAAATCTTTTAAATAAAAGTTGGTACTGTGGCACTCTCGCGACGGGGCGGATACTAGTAAGTAATGTTAACTTATATTTGCAAAGACCCTAGGAGTATGCAATTTAAACAAAAGAGGACAATGAAAGCTTATTAATAAACTTTCGCTGTCCTCTTTGATTTTATATTAAATTAATAAATTATTTTTGTAATTCTGAGATTGCTTTTGCAATTGTGTCAAATACATGTGGGATGTCGTCTTTTTCGACACAACTGAACGCGATACGTATATCAGTACCATTTAATGCGATTATACCAATTGAATACGTTTCTATTAAATGTAAACGCAATTGTTCAGGATCTACACCATGAACTTTTAACGCCATGAAATATCCAGAATTAAAGTCATACACTTGCCAATAAGGAGCATATTGCTCGTCATAAACTACTGACTTAGTAATTTCATATCTCGCTTGTAGTATATCAATATTATGTTGTATTTCATTTTCGAAAGTTTCAGGGTGTTCTAAAACATATTTAACAGCACTTTGAGAAGGCATTGGTCCACTTGAGATGTTACTTCTAATTAATCCTTTTACTTTTTCTTCAAGAACGTGTTTAGTCGTTTCATTTGAGACGCCAAAGCTAATGAATCCAACTCGAAGCCCCCAAGCAAAGAATTCTTTTGTAGCACCATCTAAACGGATTGGCAATACATTATCTAAATGTAAATTTGTTAAAGCAGTAAATAGTGATTGTGTATATACGTCTTCATAAAATAAACCATAATAAGCATCATCTACCAAGGCAATAACATTTGTACCACGTTCTGCTAATGTTTTGATAGCAGCAACTATTGTACTAACTTCTTCTTTAGTAGGTGTGTAGCCTGTTGGATTATTAGGATAGTTTAAAATTAAAACTACTTTATCTTTTTGGTAGTTATCCAAAGTATCAACAAAGTTATCAGTTGTAAAATGGCCATCTTCATCAAAGATATCATATGTTTCGATATCAGCGTTATGTCTAGCGCTATATACAAGTTTATAATTTCCCCAATTATGAGCTGGTAATAGTAATGTATCACCACTATCAACAAACATGTCGGCTACTAATGATAAACCATGTGTTAAAGCATTAGTAAGGATTGGTCTAGTTATGTCACTCGGATCTAAATCTGGGTTTTCTTTTAACATTTTTTGTTGCCATAAATCACGGAGTGATTCAATACCTTGAGGAGGAGCGTATGGAAAGATTTCATCAGGAGTAAGCTCTGTAAAAACATCATTTAATGTATTAGCATACATTTTACTGTCTTTGTAAGTAGCCATACCAATTGTTGCATTATACTTTGTAGATTTTGCTTCCGCAGACTGAGATAAAATACCTTTTGGATAATACATTAATTTTCCAAGGTCTGATAGCATATCTGCTATTTCTGGGTTTGATTTAGATAGTTTTTCATTCAAATCTAAAGCTAAAGGATTCATATGTTGGTCAACCTCTCTTTACTATTTCAGGATACTATTATATTATCGCGAAACAGCTTGAAATTAAAGCATAGCGCAAAGATTTGACGGAAAAATAAAAAAACTACAGTTTTATACGAACATATGTTCTGTTTTATGTTAGAATATGGTTAGGCCATCGAAATCCTACATGGTACTTTTTTCTGTGGGAGGTGTAGTATGATCACGTGGTGGCAAGAAATCATAACAACTTTGTTAACAGGTAGCTTACTTGTTGTATTCCGTGTTTGGTTAGAAAATAAATGGAAAGACAAATAGGTGGCCTTACACACAAAAAACCCCAAGTCTGCGTCATCAGACTTGGGGTTGTGTAATATAATCCGTGGATACATTAATAAGTTTATCATCATATTTTAATGACTGCAAACAATATATTTTATTGCTTGAAATATGATAGCGGGAAAATAAAAATCAATAAAATTAAATGAAACAATAGTGATTTAGAAATATTTAACATAATTTGGTATAATGAAAATTGTTTTGAGGTGAAATGGATGAAACATTTAACAAAGATATTTGTAATTATTGCTATTGCCTTGTTTGTGGTGGGGTATTACTTGCAAGCTACAGGACATGAAAGTTCTGGCATAAAATTATTAATCGCAGCCATAATGTTTATGGTTTGCGCGTTTATTAATCGTAATAATAATAGACGAAAAAAGAAAAATGACTAACAGAAGTAAAAGTTATTATAAAGACTATATTTATGAAAACGACAAAAATTTGTTTTCTTTCATATATAGTCTTTTAATTTTGTATATGAATCTCAAAAATAATATTTAGTGTTTCAAATTTACAAAATTAAAAAGTATGCAATTAATTTCTAATTTTCTCTTTACAAGTGTGTATATATTGTATATATTGTGTATATACAGTTGCAAGGGAGGACGTCCGTGAAAATACTTTTGAAAAATAGTAGTGAAAGCCCTATTTATGAACAAATCAAGCAACAAATTAAAGAAAATATTTTAAAAGGCTACGTAGTTCCAGGTGAACATTTACCTTCTATGCGTGAGTTAGCGCAAGATTTAAGGGTTAGCGTGATAACCACTAAGCGTGCATACGAAGACTTAGAAAAAGATGGCTTTGTCTTTACAATCAGAGGTAAAGGTACATTTGTAAAAGAACAAGATAGTTCCATTCTGAAAGAAAAACAATTCATCGTGATTGAGTCATTAGCTAAATCAATGAGTAAAGAAGCTAAGACAATCGGCATGTCATTGCCTGAGCTACAAGAAATTCTGGAGATGATCTTTGAGGAGGACGAGGAATGAACGCTATAGAATTAGATGCTGTTAATTATCAGCATAAAGAATTCAAGTTGAATGATATTTCTTTTGAAGTTCCTCAAGGGTTTGTCACAGGATTTATTGGCGCAAACGGTGTTGGCAAAACGACACTCATTAGATTAATTATGGATTTAATTGAACCAGAACAAGGAGAAATCTTAGTTTTTAATAAACAGATGAAAGACAACGCTGAGGAAATCAAAAATAGAATAGGTTTTATTTATTCAGAGCTGTATTTAAATGACAAGTGGACAGTTAACAAAATTGAAAAATATATCGCTCCTTTTTACAAAAAGTGGGATAATACGCGTTTCAATTATTTTCTTGAAAAATTTAATTTAGTTCGGGATAAAAAGCTTAAAACTTTCTCAACAGGTATGAAAATGAAATTATCTATTGCGATTGCTTTTAGCCATCATGCAGAATTATTTATTTTAGACGAACCTACTTCTGGTTTAGACCCGATTGTTCGAAATGAAGTTTTAGATATCATTCAACAAGAACTCATCGATGAAAATAAAACTGTATTTATTTCCACGCACATTATTTCAGATTTAGAGAAAATTGCTGATTACTTAGTGTATTTAAAAGATGGTGAAATTGTGTTTAATGATTTTTTAGATGATATTCTGAATAAGTTTCAAATTGTAAAAGGTGATTCAAATCAGATAGACGACGAGTTGGTGTCCTTAGCATATTATATAGAATATAATAAAACCGGCTATACGGCGCTTACAACACATGCAAATGTATTTAAAGAAATATTTGGTAATGAGGTAGCAATAACAAGACCGAAAATTGAAGAATTAATGGTTTTCCTCGAAAAAGGGCTACACAAAATTGAATTTGAAAATGATGGCATTTCATAGTGAGGAGGGCCATTAGATGAAAAATTTACTTATTAGAAATATAAAATTACGTAAATGGACTATAATTATTTATTCGATGTTATTGTTATTTTCACCATTACAATTAGTGATTGGAAATGATACTTTACTTACTAAATCAATTTATTCAGCAGTTGCGATGATATTATTGTTCATATCTATCGTTGATTCTGGACATGCGTTTAGATTCAATAGTAAATTAGGACACAAAATGTCATACGATTTTTTTGCGAGTTTACCAGTTTCAAAAAACGCTCTACTTAATGCAAACTATGTAACGATAATTATGTTTACATTAATAGGAGCAGCTATATTATCTCTATACAATATACCGGATTCTAACGTTTCTGCGGACCAATTAAATTTGAATGTTATGGTGCCTTACTCTTACATAACAATTAACTTCTTTGCTATACCTATAGCATTTAAAAGGTATACTGAACAAAAATCTGAGTATATTTCTTATTTGATATATTTACTAACGATGTTTATTATTATACCGGTTTTTGTCATACTGGTTGCTGTTGGTCTTATCGCAGTATTTAACTTTAATTTAAGAGAATTGGATTATTTAGAACCGATGTTTAACTATGGATTTTTAGTAATGAGTATTCTGTTTTTTATTACTAATTATTTCATTCAATATAAAAAAATAAATTAATCTCAAAGGGAGGCGCATTTATGGAATTAAAGAATATTACTAAAACGTATGGTAGTAACAATGTTTTAGACCATATTGATTTTGATTTTGGTCAGAGCCAAATTGTTGGCTTGATAGGTAAAAATGGTGTCGGTAAAACAACACTTATGAAAGTTATGAATGGAAATATTATCAATTATGAAGGGGATGTAAAAACAGGTAATAAAGAAAATATCGGTTACCTAATTGAACATCCCAAATTGTATGATAATAAATCAGGATTATATAATTTAAAACTTTTTGCGAATGTTTTAGGTAAAGGATTCGACAAAAAATATGCAGACCAAATTATCGATGCATTTGGTATGAGACCTTATGTTAAGAAAAAAGTTAAAAAATACTCTATGGGTATGAAACAAAAGTTGGCAATCGCTGTTTCATTAATGAATAAGCCGAAGTATTTAATTCTTGATGAACCTACAAATGGTATGGATCCAGATGGTTCAATTGATGTTTTAAAAACAATTCAATCACTTGTGAAAGAATTAGAAATGAAAATTTTAATTTCTAGTCATAAGTTGGAGGATATAGAATTAATTTGCGATAGAGCAGTATTCTTACGAGACGGTAAATTTGTTCAAGATGTAGATATGAAAGAAGGAACACCTTCTGACTCTACAGTACTACTGTTTGAAGATAATGATTTCGATACTGCTGCAACATTCTTAAATGAAGAGTTTGATGTAATTCAAACACAACAAGCGAGCGGAGAAATTATTATAAAAGCTCAAAATAGTTATAAAAATGTTCTTAAAGGTTTAGCGAACAAAGACGTTTATCCGAAATTTATTGAAACACGTAAAAGTTCATTGCGTGATACTTACTTCAATATTAATCAGAAAGGTGGTCAATAATGAATAGTTTACAACTCGTAAAATATGATATGTTCAGCATTTTTAAAAGTCCATTAACGTATTTAGCGTTGCTTCTAACATTGTTACCAATGGTTGGCTTCATAATTTTATTTTTACAACAGGCAGATGAAATGAATGGCAATACATTACTTACAATAGGTAGTTGGTTCTTTTCAATTATGGGCTTGCTATTTGTAATCAAAACAATTACACGTGATATTTCACAAGGTACAATTCAACTTTACATGAATAAAACTTCTAACCGTATTGGTTATATTATTGCAAAAGTGATTTCGATTATTTTAATTGCAGTATTGATTACAGCTGTATTAGTTGCGTTTGTACTTATTGTTCAAGGTTTCGTTGATGGGGACAATATTAAAACTAAAAAGATTTTTGAACTATTATGGTTCTTTTTAATGTTCCATTTATTCTTTGGATTACTTTTATATTTATTTTCACTTATCGTACCTAAAACAGCACTTATATTTACGCTTGGTGTATTCTTAGTGTTAATTGTTCCATTTGCGGAACCATTCTTGCCTATGATTCCTAAAATTGGAGACAATATACAAGATTCATTAAAATATATTCCATTTAGCTATTTAACTTCAAAAACAACTTCAGGTGATTACACATTTACGAATTGGCAATGGTTTATAACTTCAGCGTCAATCGTTATCTTGTTTATTGTTAATTTATTCTATTCATCTAAGAAAGATATTTAACAATGGATAACTAATAAAAGAGTTAAAAGAAAGACGTATGAATGTGCAGTTAAACAGCATCATTCATACGTCTTTTTATTTTATGATTAACTTATCCAATATGGAATCATAAACATATTTCCATAATTGAGAATCAGTTTTGTAACGATTCATCATAATTGTATGTGCTTCAGCAGACTTGTCTTCAAAAGTTGGATCATCCTTTGCTGGGACGTTTGAACGTGCTTCATCTACAAAATGCTGCACTTGTCTTGCACGGGGCCCCCAAACAGTTTGTTGTTCATAAGCATCATTTAAGAAAACGAAAATAGGTATTGAACGAGCGGTTCCATTTGTTAAATACTGATCTATTAAATCAGTGTTCTCATCGCGGTGGAATACTCGAACTTCTAAATTTAAAGTTTCACTAATATGTTTTAAAATTGGGACATTCATCATGGCATCCCCACACCAATCTTCTGTGATGACTAAGACTTTGGAATAGTTTAATGATTTAATTTTTTCAATTCGATTATCCTCTTCTGGTAAAGAGAAAGAATTGTAAATCGTTAACAAATTCTCTTTGTTTTCAGTCATAGCTTCGATATATTGATCAAGCGGTTGACTGTTTTTGAAATAAGTTTCTAAACTTGTCATAATATTTCCCCCTTTAGCGTATTAGTTATTATTATATCAATTTTTAATATGAAAGAAAATTTTAAATACTTAGAAAAAATAAATTTGATTTCAAGTTAACCTGATAATTAAAAATATCAAATTTGTCTTTTATTAAATATATGGAGTGTGACAACAATATTGAATTTACATAGACCATTTAAATTATTAATATTTACTCTCTTTATGGCAATGGGGACAGGGACTATCTTAATTGTGAATTACATTAATAATACGCAATCTACGAATTTATCTCAGTTAACTATCGATAATATGAAATTAGACACACAAATAGATGACCAAAAATATACAGCATATAATCATATCGTAATGAAAAATTATAGTTTTTATATAAAAGGGCACGAACCTCATTTAACATTTAAAGTCAATAAAAAAGACGGTTACATGAAAGGTATCACGCTCCTTAAAGATACGACAATTGAGACTAATTTTAATGCAAGTATAGATGGTGATATACAAAGCGTAATTAATAAATTAGGTGAACATTATAAGAATAAGCAGTTACATAAATCATATAAAGTTATTATTTATAGAGACAAAGTTAATCAAATAAAGTTATCTATTGTGTGTAAACATGATAAAATAAAGAAAATTGAATTCTACAAAAAATGAAGGATTTAAAAATCTAATGAATGACAATCTTATGCAATACGTTATTCTTAGATATTACATAAAATATTTTGATTCGAATCTAGAATTAGAATGGCGGTAGATAACTTGGATAAAATCACTTTCTTGAATGAACTTGAACAAGAATTAAATAGCATACCAAGCGCAGAACGAGATAGCGTCATGTATGAGTATGAGCAATACTTCTTTGATCAAGAAAGAGAGGGGAAAAATGAATATCAAATTATAGGTGCATTAGAATCACCTAAAAAAATTGGAAAAGAAATTAAAGCAAAGAATGCAATTGTTTCTGCAGAGTATAGGCCAAATGCTAAATCAATTCTTAGAGCTATTATGGCCTCACTAGGTATGGGAATTTTGTCTTTAATCATTATCTTGATACCAATGATATTTATTGGCAGTTTTATGTTCGTGTTACTTTTAGTTGCATTGTTTTTAGCAATTAGCCCGATTTTATTAATTATTCATGGCTCATTATATAATATGTTCAGTTTAGCAATTAGTAATTATCTTTTTGCGTTTTCATTTACTGGTTTAGGTATTGTATTATTTGTGACCATTGCGAAATTAGCTCAATTCGTTTATCGTTTGATACTAAAATACTTACGTTGGAATATCAAAACGATTAAAGGAAGTGCAAATGAATGAGGAAATTATTTTTTAGTGGTTTAGCATTATTTATCGTGTGTTTTACCTTAGGCTGTATTACTTGGTTTGGTTTTGAAAAGCAAAACAATAAACTTAATGTTATTGATAAAACGTATAATGATGTGGAAGTAAAGCATTTAGATATTGACAGCCGCTCTAGTAATGTAACGATTACAAAGGGAAATAAGTTTGCAATTCATTATAAAGGCCAACAGAAAGTAGATATAGATAAAGATAAGCAATCATTAAAGTTGAAAGAAACCAGTAATCGAGTTGATAATTATGGCTTGAATTATAACCCATTTAGACAAATTAAGGCTGAAATGAAAATCACCATACCAAATGAGAAATTAAAGGAATTGAAAGTTTCGAGCAAGGCACGTAATATTAAACTTCAAAATATCGAAGCTGATAAAGTCGACTTTAATATGAACGATAGAACTGGTAGTCGTGTTTATGTGCAAAATTCAGAAATTGAACAATTGTTGTATAGAGGTTTGAAATCACCTATACATATTAGTGATAGTAAAATTGTTAATGCTAATATTAAAACAAAAGAAGCGAGTATATATGCTGAAAATGCATTAATTAAAAACTCTGTGTTGCTTGCCCAAAGTGGTCATATCCAATTAGATCGTATGGACATTGATTCTGCATTTAAAGCTTCTAGTCAAAATGGTGATATTATTATGTCTTACAATAAAAAACCAGATAATACGTTATTGAAATTAAATCCTGATGATGGCGTAGAAAAAGTCAATAATAAGAGTTTTGATAACGATAGAGTTGGAGAAGGTGATAATATTTTAGAATTCTATACTGTACACGGTGATATTCATATTAATTAATAGACTGTATATTATAATAGCTATGGAGAAATCTATATTGATAGATGACTTCATAGCTATTTTTCTAACTTATTATCATGTTTGACATATATTTAATAACTGGCAAAGGTCAAATCAGTGTCTATATGTCCATAAAGGGAATGAATATCTAGTGAATGTCCGTTTAGCCATTGTTGAAAATCAATTACTGCAGGTGTATTATTTTCACCTAAAGTCATGTATGCTTTAAGCGACTGTGGTTCATACATAGTTGTATGAATTGTACCAGACCAACTTTTAAATAATTTACTATATATTTCAAATTCTGGATTATTAAATAATTCAAATGCGTGCATTTTATCCAGACCATTCGGTGTTTGTTTTAAAAGTCTATCTAAACGTTCTTTAGACTCTTTTGTATAGTTTCTATTTTCATGAGTTAGCAATTTGAAATGGTTCGTACATGTATGATCATACCTTACATCAAGTGATCTAGGAGAAACTTCGATTATGGCGTGATTTAAGTGCTTATCCATGACAATATAGCTAAATGAGCTTCTGTGTGGAATTTCTTTCAATAATTGAATTGCCTCTGACACGTCTTTACAATATTGTAAAATGAGTCTACCAATCATATAGCATACGAAGCCATCGCCTGGATGTTTTCTATGCATAAAGTTATATCCCATAGATAGTCCAGCTTCATTCATACCATCCATTCTACCAGTCACGCGAGATGTTGGGCCAATTTGTGCTAGACCTCCATCATTTGGTTGGAAAAGCTGATAACGACCATCATAAGTTGCAGGGTGATAGTCATAATTTCTTACCATGTAGTCTTGTCCTAAATACACCGTACAGCCACTATTTTTTAGTGGTGTAAAACGATAGTGTGCAAAGTTTAATATCATTTGGTTTGTTGGTAGATTAAGGACTTCTTGCATACCTCTGATTTCTTCCCAAATTTGAGGTGCGTAGGTTTGGAAGATATCATATGTTTCCTTTATGTGGATATCGAAGCGAGGCATACGTTTTTTCCATTCTTTTTCTCTATTTTTTAATAATGGTGTTTGTTGCATCCATTGAGCAGTTTGTACACCTAAATCAAAATGTGACCCGCGGTGAGTTAATATATCTGTTTTTACTTTTTGCATAATGTAAAACTCCCATTTTAGTTGTGTAATCTTACAAATTTGTAACTTTATTGTAACCCCATGTTAATTGTATTATGCGATGCTTGTCGTTATTATAAGTATAACAACGACGACTGGTTATTTATTTTCAAATTAAAATGAGGTGATTGCAATGGCAAATTATTATGATGCTGTTAGAGATGCAATGAGTACTTGGTGGGGTAAGTAATTGACTAAGTGGCTGGGACAAATTAATTGTCTCAGCCTTAATTATTATATAGAGTTAGTGGAACATTTGCATGAGCGCCAGCTCAGATTAACTATTTATCCATATTAATTCTAGTGAATTTTGCTGGGATGGAACTGCGAAATAGTTTTAAATAAATTAGATTTCTTTCCCACTATTTTTCCATATGACTAATAAATGTAATATTTCTAAGAGTTCTGTTATTATTAAAGTATTAAAGGTAGTAATTAATATACAGTCTTTAATTATAACTTAAAGCATTACTACAATAATATCATATTATTACTATAATAATATGTAAATTAAAGTAGTGAAAAGCGGGTATATATTTATTGATGCTTTCAAGTATGCTATCATTAATAACGGATATGTTAATAATTTATTGAGGTGAAACAGAATGTGGAATTTTATTAAAGGTTTATTTAAATTTGTATTCGGTACAATCCTAACTGTATCATTAGCAGCAGGAATTGGTGCAGTTGTGTTCGCTTATATTTTCAAAAAAGACTTTGAAGATATCGAAAGCAAAACAAAAGAGATTGTTTCAGATATCGAATCTAATAATTAAATTATTAATAGAACACTTTAGAGTGTTCTATTTTTTTATGAATATCGGTAGTGATTATTTGATGAGACAATTAGTTGTTCTTTCGTAATAAACATGAGCTTAGTTGAACTCCCCAAAGTTATATTAGTGAAATAAGTCTAAGTATGAGATTTTGTAGTATAAGAACGTAGGAGTTATGGATTATATGGATTAATGCGAGTGATATCAAAAAGTGATAATTTAATAATTTCTGAGTTGTTTAGCGAATAGCCTTCTAAATACATATGAACCATGTCTATATTCTTAATTTTTAATGTTATGTGTTCTAGCCATCCGGATTGGTAATATTCAATTGTAATATGTTGTTCTGTATGTAGTGCTTGATGAAGTTGTAAGTTAAGTTCATTCAATTGATCGTCCGATAGTGTTGGGCGATCAATTTTATTTTGATCAATCAAATATTGCTGTATAGTTTCGAATTGTTCTGGTAAGGTAGCGAAGGGTTGCCATTTAACCATGCCACGACCTTTGGGTATATTTGGATTTAAATATTCTCTAGGGATATTTCTATAATCAGTTTCGTTCTTAAATTCTTTCGAAATCATTTTATCACCTCAATATCATTATAGAACATATGTTCGATTTAGTGAAGTGATAATTCATTATATTGTATTTGTAATAAATCTCTATTAAAATGAAACTATCATAATATGGAGGGGTTTTCATAATGACGATAGGTTATATCGGTACTTATACAAAAAAAGAAGGTAAAGGGATCTACCGTTTCCAACTTGATGAACAAACAGGGAAAATAATTGAGGTTGAAACTGGTTATGAACTAGAAGCCTCAACTTATTTAAATCAACATAATTCATTTTTATATGCAATAAATAGAGAGGGCGACAATTGTGGTATCGCTAGTCTTAAAATAGAGGAAGATGGCAATTTAAGTCTCATTAATAAATGTTTAGCGTCTACAGCTGGTACTGGTTGTTATGTTGCAGTATCACCAGATGGTAAATATATTTTTGAAACTGTTTATGGTGCAGGATTAGCACGTATATATGAAGCAAATCCACATACGGGAGAAATTGTTCGACTTATACAGGAATTAGCACATGATTTCCCAACTGGTCCGTCAGAGCGACAAGATCATGCACATATTCATTTTATGGATATTACACCAGATAAAAAATATGTAGTGGCGATGGACTTAGGTACGGACAAATTAGTGACATATGAGTTTGGCGATGAAGGATACAGTGAATATGCTGTGTTTGATTTTGAACCAGGTGATGGACCTAGACATATTACCTTCCATGAAAATGGGGAATATGCCTATGTAGTTCATGAAATATCAAATATTGTAAGTACAGTAAAATATGAAGATGGTAAATTTACAGAAATAGAACGTCATTTGACGATTCCAGAAAACTTTGAAGGCGATACAAAATTAGCAGCAGTAAGATTATCAAAAGATCAAAAATTCTTATATATTAGTAATCGAGGTCACGATAGTATTGCTATTTTCAAAGTAGCTGATGAAGGCGACATGATTTCATTAGTGGATATTGTATCAAGTGGCGGTGAGTTTCCACGTGATTTTAACATTACTGATTCAGATGATTATTTAGTATGTGCACACCAAGAAGGTGATTATGCGCTTACTGTATTTAGACGTGATAAAGTAACAGGTGAACTAGAGAAAGTAGACGATAAACACACTGCGCCTGAAGGTGTTTGTGTACAGTTTTTAAAAGAAATATAAACTTGGAAGTTTGTTAAATGACTCAATTACTAACTTAATAACATAAAAATGCGCCTTTCCCAAATGTAATGGGAAGGCGCATTTTTATGTTATAGAACTTTCATAAACAGAGTTACTTATTAAAGAAGGTCTTAATATATTTAAATTTACCTTTGTATGGTGGAAACAATAAACTAGATTCAAGTCGAGTTGATTTAAAAATATATGATTTATCATGACTAAATGTATCGAAACTGTATTTACCATGGTATTGACCAATACCAGATGCGCCAACACCACCAAATGGTAAGTTTGAATTTGCCAATTGCATCAAGGTATCGTTAATTGCGCCACCACCAAATGATATTTCATTTAATACACGTTCTGTTGCATTTTCATCTTCGCTAAACAAATATAAGCTTAGCGGTTTAGGTTTGGAACGTATAAAATCAATAGCTTCATCAAAATCATCATACGTAATGATTGGTAAAATAGGACCGAAAATTTCGTCTTCCATTATTTTAGCATTAAAAGTAATACCATCTAATAGTGTAGGAGCAATGTACCTTTCATCTTCGTTTGACTTACCACCAAAGGCAATCTCAGCATGATGAATCTTTAATAAATTATCTAAACGACTAAAGTGTTTATGGTTAACAATACGTCCAAAATCAGGGCTTTCCTGAATGTCGTTACCGTAAAATTCGGTAATGGTTTTTTTTAGCGCAGCGATTAATTCATCCTTCACTTTACGATTCACAAGTACATAGTCAGGAGCAACACAAGTTTGTCCAGCATTTGTAAATTTTCCAAAACTGATACGTTCACTTGCGACTTTAATATTTGCTGTTTCATCAACAATTACTGGAGATTTACCGCCAAGTTCTAACGTTACAGGAGTTAAATTTTTACTTGCTGCCTGATACACAATTTTACCAACTTGTTCGCTACCTGTGAAAAAGATATAGTCAAATGGTAATTGGATTAATGATTGCGTAGTTTCAGCATCACCTTCACAAATACTAATATATTCAGGATCGAATACATCTTCGATTATATGTTTAATAACTTCTGAGATGTTTGGCGTGAATTCAGAAGGTTTGAGTATGGCAGTATTTCCAGCTGCTATAGCGCCAATAAGTGGCTCAATTAATAATTGGAAGGGATAATTAAAAGGTCCAATTATTAAAACTGTGCCATAAGGCTCTTTTAGGATATAGCTTTTAGTTGGAAACATATAAATAGGCGTATTGACTTGTTTCCTTTTAGCCCAATTTTTTAGTTCTTTACGAGCATTTTTAATATTTTTTAAAGTGAAGCCGATTTCTGTAGCATAAGCTTCAACTTTATTCTTACCTAAATCTTTTTGAAAAGCCTCTAATAAGGTATCTTCATGATTTTTGATACTTTTACCTAAAAGCTTAAGTTGTTTTCTTCTGAATTTTAAATCTTTAGTAACGTGTGTTTTAAAATATTGAGTACTATTGTGGAAAGTTTGCTCTATTGAATTCAAATATATTCCTCCTAGTATGATAGATGCGTTTCGTAGGTATAAGTGATAAAAAACTGGAACATATGAACTATGCTCCAGTATAATGAATTTTTAAATCTAGATATTTAATTAAAATCACCTTAAAACTGTACTAACTTAAAGGCGTTTTACTAGTTTAAAGCCTCTGTGATTTGTGGAACTACTTGTTTTTTACGTGATACAACACCAGGTAAAAATGCAGTATTATTATCAAGCTCTACATTGAAAGCAATGCCAACTTTATCTTTTTCAGCACCAACTACTAAGATTTTAGAGTCGCTATTAATAATGTCTGTAACAACTAATACAAATAAATCATATTTTTCATTAGCGCTTACTTCTAACATTTCTTTTTCCAATTCTTCTTGACGTGCAAATACTTCATCAATATCAACAGTATTAACTTGTGCGATACGAGTTACATAGTCACCCATGTTGAATGACTTCGCATCCATAGTTAAAATGTCTGTTGCTGATTTTTCTTTAGTAGAAGCGCCAGCTTTTAACATTTCTAAACCATAAGTTTCTAAGTCAACACCAGCAATTGATTTTAATGCTTCAGCCGCTTTTACATCTTCTTCTGTACAAGTAGGTGATTTGAACAATAGGCTATCTGAGATAATTGCTGATACCATTAATCCAGCAATTTCTGGTTTGATTTCAAAACCACGTTCTTGATACATTTTGTATAAAATTGTAGCTGTACAACCAACTGGTTCAGAACGGTAGTATAATGGTGCTGCCGTTTCAAAGTTAGAAATTCTGTGATGATCGACCACGTGGTGAATTGTAGCATCATTAATTGAATCAGCACTTTGTTGGAATTCATTATGGTCTACTAATATTACTTTTTGATCGGATAAATCATCATTAAGTAACGCTGGTGCAGTTACATTAAAATGATCTAAAGCATATTGTGTTTCAGGTCCTACTTCGCCTAAACGGTATGCTGTAGCTTCAGTGTTACCTGTTTGTTGTTCGAAATCTGCCATGATAATAGCAGATGAAATTGCGTCTGTGTCTGGATTTTTATGTCCGAAAATATAAGTTTTTGCCATATCTAAATTCTCCTTATTTATATAGTTATTATTATTCTAGCACGATTTTGCATACTTATTCTACTACAGCACCTAGTGAATTTTTAAAATGATCTAAAGCCCATGCGTGACCCGAAGGATTAAAGGAAGCAACCCCACGATGTGAAATGGTTATTGCGTACCCTAGATTATAAGCGCTAATTGCTGAATGAAGCACGCAAATATCTGTACATACTCCGACAAATTCCAACTGTGTAATATTTCTCTCTCTTAGCATTAAATCTAAAGAGGTCCCACAGAAAGCATCATAACGTGTTTTATCTAGGTAATGTATGTGATCATTAAACAAAATATTTTGATAGATATCATTCACTTTGCCATAGAGTTCTCTACCAACAGTACCAATAATATTATGTGGAGGGAATAAATTACTTTCTGGGTGATATTTATTTTCTTCATAATGTAAATCCATCATGAAAAAGATATCGTGTTGCTTTTTATTGTACACTTCAATTCGTTCAACAATATAGTTTTCAATTTGCTGACCTGGAAGGCCACAAGTTAATTTTCCGTTGTCGGCTACAAAGTCATTCGAGTAGTCAACTACGATTAATGCGCTTTTTTTCATAAGATAAAAACACTCCCAATAAACAATATAAAAGTAATTATATACTAAGTCGCTCAATCAATAAAGGGAGCGTAAATGCGTTTGAAAGATATCATTTTTGTTTATTATAAAGTAATAGCTCAGAAAGGAATTAGCATATGATAATTAATGCAAAACAATTTGGTTTAAAAGGGAAAAGTAAATACGCAGATACAAGAGCGATGCAAAAAGCGCTAAATTATGCTAAGAAGCATAAACCAACGACTATATACGTACCAGAAGGTGAGTATCACATACGTAAACCACTGGTTATATATGATTCAACAACGCTGTTACTAGATGAAGCGGCAGTACTTAAAAGATGTGGAAAAGATACATTGTTGAAAAATGGACGCAGATTTAAATTGTATTATGGATATAAAGGTAACAGTCATATTCACATATCTGGTGGGACATTTGATATGAATGGTTTCAAATATCCATATAATAATACAACGATGTGCATGGGACACGCAGAAGATATTCAGATACAAAATGTAACTTTTAAAGATGTTGTAGGAGGACATTGCTTAGATGCATGTGGTATCAATGGATTATATATTAATAATTGTAAGTTTTTAGGTTTTAGAGATCTAGATGGAACTCGTTTTTTCTCTGAAGCAGTTCAGATAGATATACAGGTTCCGGGCGCTTTTCCTAAATTTGGTGCTACTGATGGAACAATTACTAAAAATGTAATTATAGAGCGCTGTTATTTTGGTGATTCAGATACACCAACAATGCAAAGTTGGAATCGTGCAATTGGCTCACATGCCAGCCGCTATGATCAATATTATCAAAATATTCATATCCGCTATAATACATTTGATGGATTGAATCAATACGCACTTACACCACTGAAATCAAAAAATACTTATATTCATCACAATATATTTAAAAATTGTGCTGGTGGTATAAGATTTTTAGCAGTTAAAGACGGTAAAAATGCTAAAGACTTAAAAGGTATAGAGCGCGGGACGCAAGCTGGCAGTAATTTAAATATTTATCAAAATAGTTTTATTGGAGAAATGGGTGAAGAATCAATACGCATTCAAAGTTATAACGAGGTTAAACATCAAGCTGTACTTATAGCTGATAATATTTTTGATCATTCATCACAAAGTATGCATTTACAAGATATAGAAGCATTACTACTATTTAATAATAAAGATAGTGATATTAAAATAAAAAAAGTTCGTGTGGAATGATAATATTTTTGAAATAAAATCATAAATATTCTTTATGTAAGCGATTAAAAATGCTAACCCTATTTAAAATATATTATGTTATACTCTAATAAATTATTATGAATATTCAGATAATAATTAAAAGGGGGAAGACATTATGAATGATTTGAATAAAGGGGATATGAGACAATCACATTATTTGAAGTTTTTTTCAAACAAAAAGGAAAAGAAGTCATATAATGCCGGCCAATTAACAGGTTTAATATTGGGACCATTGTTATTTGCGTTAACGTTATTACTATTTCATCCGGATGATTTATCGGGTAAGGGTGTTTATGTTTTAGCAATCACACTTTGGATAGCGACTTGGTGGATTACTGAAGCGATACCCATTGCTGCAACTAGTTTGTTGCCATTGATTTTATTACCAATTGGACATGTGTTGAATCCAGAAGAAGTTTCAGCTCAATACGGTAATGATATTATTTTCTTATTCTTAGGTGGTTTTATTTTAGCTATAGCGATGGAAAGATGGAATTTACATACTCGTGTTGCTTTATCTATTATTAATACACTTGGTACAAGCACTGGGAAGATTTTATTAGGCTTTATGATTGCTACTGGATTTTTATCAATGTTTGTTTCTAATACAGCGGCCGTGATGATAATGATACCTATTGGTCTTGCGATTATAAAAGAAGCAAATGAATTAAAAAGTCAAAATACTAAACCGGAAAGTATATCTAAATTTGAACAATCTCTTGTGCTTGCAATTGGTTACGCAGGAACAATTGGAGGACTTGGTACACTGATTGGCACACCGCCTTTGATAATTTTAAAAGGGCAATATCAATCAGCATTTGGTGAAGAAATTAGTTTTGCTAAATGGATGATTATTGGTGTGCCAACAGTAATTGTATTACTCTTCTTAGTTTGGATATATATTCGTTATGTTGCATTTAAGCATGATATGAAAGAATTACCTGGCGGACAAAAATTGATTAAAGAAAAATTAAATGAATTAGGTAAAATGAAGTATGAAGAAAAAATCGTTTCAGTTGTATTCTTACTTGCCAGTTTCCTGTGGATCAGTAGAGAATTTTTATTAAAAAATTGGTCAGTTACTTCTGAAGTTGCTGATGGCACAATTGCAATGTTTATATCTGTTTTGTTATTTCTTATTCCTGCTAATAACAAAGAAAAACATAAGAGGATTATAGATTGGGAAGTTGCTAAAGAATTGCCTTGGGGTGTTTTAATACTGTTTGGTGGGGGTTTAGCTTTAGCAAAAGGTATTTCAGAAAGCGGATTGGCAAATTGGCTTGGTGAACAATTGAAATTAATCGAAGGTGTAAGTCCATTGATTATTGTTCTTGTAATCACAATATTTGTTTTATTCTTAACTGAAATTACATCAAATACAGCAACAGCTACAATGATTTTACCTATTTTGGCAACACTTTCTGTTGCAGTAAATGTGCATCCGTTGTTACTTATGGTACCAGCAGCCATGGCTGCCAATTGCGCATATATGTTACCAGTTGGAACACCACCAAATGCTATTGTATTTGGTACGGGTAGAATAAGCATCAAGAAGATGGCATCTGTAGGTTTTTGGGTCAATTTATTAAGTATAGTTGTAATTGTCCTGGTTGTGTATTTCTTAGTACCACCAGTGTTAGGTATTGATGTTACAAAACCATTACCATTGAAATAAAAAATAAGAATCATTTATATTATATAGAAAGCATATCGTATCAAAGTTACTCAACGTAACTCTGTGATACGGTGTGCTTTTTTAATAATGTAATAAGTTAATTCAATTTAGTTTGTAAATAAACAGCTGTTCAGAACATAGCGAATATGAAATAGACAAAAAATACCGACAAAGTCAAAGGAGACGATGTCGGTATTATGATATTTACCATTGAATAGTCTTTTTTGACGATAAACAACCTAGTTTAATAGCGTTTTTTAATTTATATTAAATATTGAATTATGAAATATCCTGTTGCTAATTAGCTTGTGCTAATTCAATTTTTCAAATGAACCTATTATAGTAACTTGGAAGTCTAAAGTATTGAGAATTTTAATTACTTTAGATAAATCTTCTGTTATTGGTGTGTCTGCCTGGACAAAAAAGTGATACATGCCTAGTTGAGTTTTTAATGGTCTAGACTCTATCCAAGATAAGTTAATATTAAACAATACAAACGTATTTAATATACTAGCTAATAACCCTGGTTTATCGAACTGAGGAGTTATAAGTAACATAGTATCGCTAGCATTTTCTATATGACGTGGTTGGTTACTAACGACTAAAAAGCGAGTAACGTTATGTGGATAATCTTCTATATTTTGCTCTATAGGTGAATAACCATACGTTTCTCCACTGCCAAGTGGTGCAATAGCACCGACGCCATTCTTAATCATATCTAAGCTTTTAATTGTGCTATCTACGTAATCAATCTCGAAACCATATGATTGGATATATTTACTAGTTTGACTAATGGCAGGTCCAATAGAATAAACTTTTGAAATATCGTTCACAGAAGCGCCATCAACACCATATAGTGCAAATTGAATATCTAAATGCAGTTCGCCTTGTGCATAAATATTTTGTTGTGTTAATGCATCTGCAACGATATTGATAGTACCTTCTATTGAATTTTCAATTGGCACAACAGCTATGCTATCGTTGTCTTCAGATACAGCCGCAACTACCTCATATAAATTAGACTTTGATACATAATCTATGTCTGTTTCTGATTGGTATTGTGTTGCAGCTAAGTACGAAAAAGTTCCTTTTGGTCCTAAATAATAAAGTTTCATTTGACGTTACCCCTTGTTTATATGTGTGTGGTAGGGTCGTTAATGAAATGGACAACCATTAGCTTCTGTTTTTTTATAAAAGAAATTAGGCTCTTTCATAACATTTTTATATCCGTGATGATAATTGGATACTAATGTGGGTGACAGGGAAGGAGCTAGCCATGACCATTTACCAGTAACTTCTCTACCATTTCTTGTTTCATTTAATTCGAATCTTTCAAATTGCTTCGATGCAGTGAGATGATCAACAATAGATACCCCAGATTTTTTAAAAGAGTGATAAACTGCATAATTCAATTCGACAAGTGTGCGATCTTTATTGAAAGAATTATTCTTTAGTGTATCAAATTCAAACGCTTCTGCAACACTTTCTAATAAATTATAACGATAAGAATCTGTAAAATTACGTACAGCTATTTCATTTACCATATACCAACCATTAAATGGTGCAGTTGGATATGTAATACCGCCAATCTTTAGATCCATGCTAGATATGATTGGTACCGCGTACCATTTTAATCCAAGTTGCTGTAATTTTGGAAAATGATCATGTTCAATTATAACTTCTTTGATTAAGTGTGGTTGATATTCATGATATTTCATTGCATCATTAGGCATTTTATAAATTAAAGGTAAAATATCGAAGTCAGTATGTGAACCATGCCAGCCAAGATGTTCAGCAAGTTGGGTAATGCTTTTTTCTGCGGGGTCGCCTATATCTTCATAACCTGCATATCTGATTAATTGATTATTAAATATTTGAGGAGGATTATCCTTCGAGAATATTGTGATATAGGGTTTTATTTTTCCGTTATTTGTCGCTGTTGCAATATGGTTTTCGATTGCATTAATAAACTCATTTTCAGATTGTATGTGTCTTGCATCAACAACAGTTAATGAATCCCAAAAAAAACGTCCAATACAGCGATTGGAATTACGCCAGGCCATTTTCGTTCCATAAGTTAATTCTTCTGCAGTATGTTCATAAGTTCCGGTTTCTTCAATGGCATACTCAACTTCTTTAATTCTTTTTGAAATACTTTGGTTATCATAATTTAATTCTTTATACATCGTGTCGATGAAGGATTTTGCTTCTTTTAACATATAAACACCTCAATAAATATTATAAACCATTTTTGAGTTTTTATAATCTTATATCATATAAATGTCACGACATTGTCGTTAGTCATGTCACATTTTAAACAAATTTAAATCATAGATTAAATTGTATATGAAAAAAATATAATCTTATGTTGAATTTTCCAGTATATTTAAGTCCTCTTTCATGTGCTATCAAGCTTTCATTTATGCTAAACTAATGGAAAAGCCGATTGGAGAGATGGTTGTGTACCAATTTGAAGACGATACGTTAGTATTGCATAACGATTTATATCAAATAAATATGGCAGAAAGTTATTGGAATGATGGGATTCATGAACGTATGGCAGTATTTGATTTATATTTTAGAAATATGCCTTTTGATAGTGGGTATGCTGTTTTTAACGGATTGAAACGTGTCATTGATTACATTAACGGTTTTCACTTCTCAGAATCAGATATCGATTATTTAAAATCTATTGGTTACCAACAAGATTTTCTAAGTTATTTAAAAACTTTAAAATTTACTGGCAATATTCGTTCAATGCAAGAAGGGGAACTTTGCTTTGGTAATGAACCGTTATTAAGAGTCGAGGCGCCCTTAATACAAGCACAATTAATAGAAACGATGCTATTAAATATCGTTAATTTCCATACATTAATAACAACAAAGGCGAGTAGAATTAGACAAGTAGCACATGAAGATATGTTAATGGAATTTGGTACGCGTCGTGCACAAGAAGCAGATGCAGCATTATGGGGAGCTCGAGCTGCTTACATTGGTGGATTTAACTCTACAAGTAATGTACGAGCAGGAAAACTATTTGGTATCCCTGTTTCAGGAACACATGCGCATGCCATGGTACAAACATATGGTGATGAATATATTGCGTTTAAAAAATATGCTGAGCGTCATAAAGATTGTGTGTTCTTAGTTGATACGTTCCATACATTAAAATCTGGTGTGCCGACAGCAATTAAAGTTGCTAAAGAATTAGGCAATAAAATTAATTTCGTGGGCATTCGTTTGGACTCCGGAGACATAGCATATTTATCGAAAGAAGCACGTCGTATGCTAGATGAAGCTGGTTTCCCTAACGCTAAAATTATCGCTTCGAATGATTTAGACGAGCAGACAATTACTAGTTTGAAATCACAAGGCGCAAAAGTCGATTCATGGGGTGTCGGAACAAAACTCATAACTGGTTTTGATCAACCTGCATTAGGCGCAGTTTATAAATTGGTTGCAGTAGAAGATAATAATGGTGAGTATGTGGATCGTATTAAGCTTTCTAATAATGCTGAAAAAGTTACAACACCAGGTAAGAAAAATGTTTACCGTATTATCAATAAAAAAACGAATAAAGCTGAAGGTGATTACATTACGCTTGATCATGAGGATCCATATGAAGAATCGCCATTAAAACTGTTCCATCCAGTTCATACCTATAAAATGAAATTTATAAAAACATTTATCGCAAAAGATTTACATCACGATATTTTTAAAAATGGTCAACTAGTTTACGAAATGCCAAGTGAGAGTGAGGCACAAACGTATTTAAGAAATAGTCTTGATTACTTATGGGATGAAAATAAACGTCATTTAAATCCACAAGAGTACCCAGTAGATTTAAGTACAGCATGTTGGGAAAATAAACACAAACGTATTTTTGAAGTTGCTGAACACGTTAAAGAGATGGAGGAAGAAAATGAGTAACCTACAAGATATTGTTGTTAGAGAAATGAAAGTGAAACCTGAGATAGAAAGTAAAGTTGAAACAAAACAGATTATTCACTTTATAAAAAGTTATGTACAATCCCATTCCTTTGTACAAGCATTAGTATTAGGAATTTCAGGCGGTCAAGATTCAACATTAGTAGGAAAATTGTGTCAAATGGCAGTCGAAGAGTTAAGAGAAGAAGGTAATTCATGTGAATTTATAGCGGTCAAGTTACCTTATGGGGAGCAAAAAGATGCTTCAGAGGTTGAAGACGCATTAACTTATATTCAGCCAGATGAAATCAAAACTATAAATATTAAACCTGCAGTGGATCAAAGTGTACAATCACTTAAAGATGCTGGAATTATTTTGACAGATTTTCAAAAAGGCAATGAGAAAGCTAGAGAGCGTATGAAAGTTCAATTTTCAATTGCATCTAACAAAAAAGGCATCGTTGTAGGTACGGATCATTCTGCCGAGAATATAACAGGTTTTTACACTAAATATGGAGATGGCGCTGCAGATATTGCACCTTTATTTGGTTTAAATAAAAGACAAGGTAAGCAATTATTAAAATTTTTAGGTGCGCCCAAACATCTTTATGAAAAAGTGCCAACTGCTGATTTAGAAGAAGATAAACCCCAGTTACCTGATGAAGAAGCGCTAGGTGTAAGTTATAATGATATCGATGATTATTTAGAAGGTAAATCAGTACCTAGTGATGCAAAGACTATAATAGAAAATCATTATATTAAAACTGCACATAAAAGAGAGTTAGCATATACAAGATATACTTGGCCAAAAAATTGATTAAGTTCCAAATATTTTTAGTGACAAAATAAAAAGATGTTGGTAAAATAACTTGAATTTGATATCAGAAAGGAAAATGGTCATGTCAGTGATAACATCTAACCCATGGTTAATGGTTTTAGCGATTTTTATTATAAACGTTGCCTATGTAACGTGTCTTACAATGAGAACAATATTAACACTTAAAGGTTATCGCTATGTAGCTGCAATTGTCAGCTTTTTAGAAGTTCTTGTATACGTCGTTGGATTAGGCATGGTAATGTCTAGTTTAGATCAAATTCAAAATATATTTGCATATGCATTTGGGTTTTCAATTGGGATTATTGTAGGTATGAAAATAGAAGAGAAATTAGCGCTAGGTTATACTGTCGTTAACGTTACCTCATCTGAATATGAGTTAGATTTACCACGACAATTAAGAGATTTAGGTTACGGTGTAACGCACTATACAGCATATGGTCGTGATGGAAATCGATTAATTTTACAAATTTTAACGCCACGACGTTTTGAATTTAAGTTAATAGAGACCATTAAACAAATAGATGAAAAAGCATTTATTGTAGCGTATGAACCTCGTACAATTCACGGTGGTTTCTGGGCGAAAGGTGTTAGAAGTAAAAAACTTAAACAATATGATACGGATGAAGTTGAAAGCATATGAAAAAACAGCAAAAATTTAAAGTCGAAGAAAATGAAACAATTCAAGATTGTTTGCAACGCATGCGTGATGCAGGGTACACACCTGTGAAGCGCTTTGAAAAACCACTTTATAAAGAGAATGAAGATGGAACTTTTAAAGTGTATAAGCAAGAAATAGAATTCGTTGGTAAAATTTTACAATAATGATTGGTAAACCGTTATGGAATTACATGTCCATAACGGTTGTTTTTATCGGCACTTAAATTTTTTATGTAGATAGTTGAAAAGGTTTATACTTTTCATAAGAATTCTGTTAAACTAATAATGAAAAGGATAAACACGAACTTTTATTTAAAATTATGTTTTAATGTACATGTTTTAAGGCGTAATATTAACAAAAATTATGTATGATAGGAGCTTATTTCAATGATTGAACGTTATTCTAGAGAAGAAATGTCTAATATTTGGACTGATCAAAATCGCTATGAGGCGTGGTTAGAGGTAGAAATCCTTGCGTGTGAAGCATGGAGTAAATTAGGAGATATACCTGCAGAAGATGTTAAAAAAATACGTCAAAATGCTAAGGTTGATGTGGCGCGTGCACAAGAAATCGAACAAGAAACACGTCATGATGTTGTTGCATTTACAAGACAAGTATCAGAAACGCTTGGCGAAGAACGTAAATGGGTACACTATGGTTTGACATCAACAGATGTTGTAGACACTGCGTTAAGTTATGTTATTAAACAAGCAAACGATATTATTGAAAAAGATTTAGAACGTTTTATTGAAGTATTGGCGAAAAAAGCAAAAGACTATAAATATACATTAATGATGGGACGTACACATGGTGTACATGCTGAACCAACAACATTTGGTGTTAAGATGGCACTATGGTACACAGAAATGAAACGTAATTTAGAACGTTTTAAACGTGTAAGAGAAGAAATAGAAGTCGGTAAAATGAGTGGTGCAGTAGGTACTTTTGCAAATATTCCACCTGAAATAGAAGCATATGTTTGTGAACATTTAGGACTAGACGCAGCCCCAGTTTCAACACAAACATTACAACGTGATCGACATGCTTATTATATTGCGACACTTGCTTTAATTAGTACATCAATGGAAAAATTCGCTGTAGAAATACGTAACTTACAAAAAACTGAAACTCGTGAAGTTGAAGAAGCATTTGCGAAAGGTCAAAAAGGCTCTTCTGCAATGCCACATAAACGTAATCCAATTGGTTCAGAAAACATTACTGGTATCGCACGTGTAATTAGAGGTTACGTAACAACTGCATATGAGAACGTGCCATTGTGGCATGAACGTGATATCTCACATTCATCTGCTGAACGAATCATGTTGCCAGATGTTACAATTGCATTAGATTATGGATTGAATCGTTTCACTAATATTGTAGAAAGATTAACAGTATTTGAAGATAATATGCTTGATAATATCGATAAAACATTTGGTTTAATTTATTCACAACGAGTATTACTTGCTTTAATAAATAAAGGTTTGGCTCGTGAAGTTGCATATGATAAAGTACAACCAAAGGCTATGGAATCTTGGGAAACAAAGACACCGTTTAGAACTTTAATTGAACAAGATGAGTCAATTACAGAGTTATTGACTAAAGAAGATTTAGATGAATGCTTCAATCCTAAACACCATTTAAACCAAGTAGATACAATTTTCCAAAGAGCCGGTTTAGAATAATTGAATTTTTCAAGTGAAATCGTTACACTTTAATGTATTAGTACGTTAAACTGAGATTAAATTGAAAAATACAGGGGTTGTTTTAAATGCAAATAGAAAAACTAAAAGGGAAAGCATTAGATGAATTGTTTGATGCTATTTTAACACTAGAAAATAGAGAAGAATGTTATCAGTTCTTTGATGATTTATGTACTGTTAATGAAATTCAGTCATTATCACAGCGGTTACAAGTAGCAAAAATGATTAAACAAGGCTATACGTATGCAACCATTGAACAAGAGTCTGGTGCATCAACTGCAACTATTTCACGTGTGAAAAGATCATTGCAATGGGGTAATGATGCTTATACGATGATTCTAGAGCGCATGAATATAGAAACGGCCGATTAACGATTTCGCAAATTAGAAAATAAAAGATTAGGCTTACTTGAGCTAACGATAAGATGTTTAACATCTTTGGCGTTAGCTTTTTTGTTTTATTAAGAAATATCATTGAAACTATTAAAAAGCCTTTTTCAAATGTATTCATATTATGAAACTTTATTTAAATGTTTATAAAAATAAAGTGAGGTAATTGATAGGTAACAACGAATAAATATAATAGTCAATGAATTGACTTGTGTAATTGAGTGAAAGGAAGTAACTTTATGTTCAAAAAATTGTTATTTGGTTTGATAATAATAATATTATTAGGCCTTATATTTGGAATTGTTTTGGCAGTATTTTCGAATTCATACACACCAACTAAATCGAGTATTGTAAAACCTCCCAATGCCTTGCCAATTATTAATAAAACACAAGGAGTTACACGTGTTAATGGTCATGTAATTGTAAATAAAAAATATAAACTCCCTCCACAATACCAACCAGGTGAAGATAAAATAGCGAAACAAAATTTAAATAAATTATTAGCTAAAGGTGAAACAGATCAATTAGATTTAAAATTTTCTAGCGGTTATCGAAGTTATAGTGAACAACAAAAAGTAGTGAAAGAATATGAGGAAAAAGATGGTGAAAAAGTTGCACATCAATATACTGCAAAACCTGGGCACTCAGAACATCAAACAGGTCTTGCATTTGATGTTGGCACCAATAAACCGTTAGATGACTTTCATAAAGATTTTGATAAAACTAAAGAAGGTCATTGGATAGAACAAAATGCATCAGACTATGGCTTTATTATTAGATACCCAAAGGGTCAATCACATGAAACAGGTTATGCATATGAGGCATGGCATCTTCGTTATGTTGGTAAACCGCTTGCCAAAATTATTGATGAACAAGATACTAATTTAGAAAGTTACTATCGTTTAAATGAAAAATGAAATTAAAACAAACAAATCACTTCGAAAATTCGGGGTGATTTTTTCTACATCATTTTAGAACTCATAGCATAAAAATGATATAATCAAATGTATGCTAAAAGAAGGAGTAACATGTTATGAATGAGATTAAAAAGTGGAAACATATTTTTAAATTAGATCCTGCAAAGTCAATTAGTGACGAGGATTTAGAGTTAATTTGTAGGTCTGGAACCGATGCTATTATGATAGGTGGTACAGATAATGTTACCGAAGATAACGTTTCACACTTAATGAAAAAAATTAATACTCATTCCGTACCGTTAGTATTTGAATTTTCAAATTTAGAGAGTATCGTGCCAGGGTTTGATTTATATTTTATACCTACAGTGTTAAATAGCATGGATGTGAAATTTCATAATGGTATGCTCTTAGAAGCACTGAAAAATTATGGGTATTTAATCGATTTTGAAGAAATAGTGTTCGAAGGTTATGTTGTCCTAAATCCCGATTGTAAGACAGCAAAATTAACACAAGCTAACACACAAATAACAACAGAAGATATTGAAGCTTATGCACAAATGATTAATGATATTTATAAATTACCGGTTATGTATATCGAATATAGTGGACTTTATGGAGAGGTTGATATGGTAAAAGCAGCAGCTGATTCATTATCGAATACACAATTATTTTATGGTGGTGGTATTAGTGATTATAAAGAAGCAGAAGCAATGGCTTCCGTGGCTGATACAATCATCGTTGGCAACATAATTTATGAAGATATAAGCAAAGCACTAAAAACAGTTAAGATAAAGGAGACACATAAATGAATGCATTAGTTAATAAAATGAATGACGAACAAAGCCAGGCAGTACGTACAACAGAGGGCCCATTACTTATAATGGCGGGCGCGGGTTCAGGTAAAACACGTGTCTTAACACACCGTATTGCTTACTTGTTGGATGAAAAAGGAGTGTCTCCGTATAATGTTTTAGCGATTACTTTTACAAATAAAGCAGCTAAGGAAATGAAAGAACGTGTCCAAACTTTAGTTGGTGAACAAGCTGAAGTTATTTGGATGTCAACGTTCCACTCAATGTGTGTGAGAATTCTTAGAAGAGACGCGGATCGTATTGGTATTGAAAGAAACTTTACAATTATTGATCCAACTGACCAAAAATCAGTTATTAAAGATGTTTTAAAAAATGAAAATATAGATAGTAAAAAATTTGAACCTAGAATGTTTATAGGCGCAATTAGTAATTTGAAAAATGAATTAAAGACACCTGAGGATGCGCAAAAAGAAGCAAATGACTATCATACGCAAATGGTTGCGACTGTATATAAAGGTTATCAACGTCAACTTTCAAGAAATGAAGCGCTAGACTTTGATGATTTAATTATGGTGACAATTCGATTATTTGAACGTGTTCCAGAAGTATTAGATTATTATCAAAACAAATTCCAATACATCCATGTGGATGAGTATCAAGATACGAATAAAGCGCAATACACATTAGTGAAATTATTAGCATCAAAATTCAAAAATTTATGTGTAGTGGGAGATTCCGATCAATCAATTTACGGTTGGCGTGGGGCAGATATCCAAAACATCTTGTCATTTGAAGAAGATTATCCTGAGGCAAAAACAATTTTCTTAGAACAAAATTATCGTTCTACTAAAAATATATTAAATGCAGCGAATGAAGTTATTAAAAATAATTCAGAGCGTAAACCTAAGGGATTATGGACAGGCAATACAGATGGAGATAAAATTCATTACTACGAAGCAACAACTGAACGCGATGAAGCAGAATATGTTGTACGTGAAATCATGAAGCATCAACGAAATGGTAAGAAATATCAAGATATGGCAATACTATATCGTACCAATGCACAATCACGTGTTTTGGAAGAAACCTTTATGAAATCTAATATCCCTTATACTATGGTCGGGGGGCAAAAGTTCTATGATAGAAAAGAAATTAAAGATTTATTAAGTTACTTAAGAATAATTGCAAACAGTAATGACGATATTAGCTTACGTCGTGTTATCAATATTCCAAAACGTGGTATTGGTCCATCTTCAGTAGATAAAATTCAAGCTTATGCCGTACAAAATGATTTGAGCATGTTTGATGCATTAGCAGAAGTTGATTTTATAGGTTTATCTAAAAAAGTAACACAAGAATGCATAACTTTTTATGATACGATGCAAAACATCATCAAACAGCAAGAGTTTTTAGAAATTACAGAGATTGTTAATGAAATATTAGAGAAATCAGGTTATCGTGAAATGTTAGAGCGTGAACAAACATTAGAATCTAGAAGTAGATTAGAAAATATTGATGAGTTCATGTCTGTACCAAAAGATTATGAAGAAAATACTCCGTTAGAAGAACAATCTTTGATAAATTTCCTTACTGACTTATCATTAGTTGCTGATATAGATGAAGCACAAATTGAAAATGGTATAACGTTGATGACAATGCATTCGGCTAAAGGTTTAGAATTCCCGATTGTTTTTATAATGGGGATGGAAGAATCGCTATTCCCACATATTAGAGCGATTAAAAGCGATGATGAACATGAAATGCAAGAAGAAAGACGTATTTGTTATGTGGCTATTACACGTGCAGAAGAAACATTATACTTAACACATGCTACATCTAGAATGTTATTTGGTAGACCGCAGTCTAATATGGCATCTAGATTCTTAAGAGAAATTCCTGAAGATTTATTAGAAAATGAGTCTAAGCGTAAATCTACATCTCAAAGTCAAGGAAATCGTTTCCAATCAGCTACGAAACAACCCGCTAAAAGAGCACATAGCCAAAAAACTAGTGCTTCAAGAAAAGCTCAAGCAACAACTAATTGGAATGTTGGTGATAAAGTGATGCATAAATCTTGGGGTGAGGGTATGGTTAGTAATGTGAAAGAAAAAAATGGTTCGGTAGAATTAGATATTATCTTTAAATCAGAAGGACCAAAACGTTTACTAGCACAATTCGCACCAATTGAGAAGAAGGGGGAGTAACAAGTGGCTGATTTGCAATCGCGTGTAAATGACTTACATGAATTATTAAATCAATATAGTTATGAATATTATGTTCAAGATAATCCATCCGTGCCAGATAGCGAGTACGATAAGTTGTTACACGAATTAATAGATATTGAAACAACTCATCCTGAATATCGAACAGAGGATTCACCTACAGTGAGAGTAGGTGGTAGTGCGCAATCGACATTTGAGAAAGTGCAACACGATACCCCTATGCTTAGTTTAGGTAATGCATTTAACGAGGAAGATTTAAGGAAGTTTGATCAACGTATACGTGACAACATTGGTGATGTGGAGTATATGTGTGAATTAAAGATAGATGGTTTAGCTGTGTCATTAAAATATGAAAATGGAAGATTTGTCCAAGGGTTAACACGTGGCGATGGTACAACAGGTGAAGATATAACAGAAAACTTAAAAACCATTCACGCTATTCCTTTAAAAATTAATGAACCTAGAACATTTGAAGTTCGTGGTGAGGCGTATATGCCTAGAAAATCATTTTTTAATTTGAATGAAGCTAAGGCAGAAAATGATGAACAGCCTTTTGCAAATCCAAGAAACGCAGCTGCAGGTTCGCTAAGACAATTAGATTCTAAACTTGCAGCTAAACGTAAATTAAGCGTCTTTCTATATAGTGTGAATGATTTTACGCAATTTAATGCAGATACTCAAAGCGAAGCGTTAGATGAGTTAGACCAATTAGGATTTAAAACAAATCAAGCACGCCAACGTGTTCAAACGATAGACGAAGTGTTGGCATATATCGAAAAATGGACAGAGCAACGAGAAGATTTGCCATATGATATTGATGGTATTGTTATTAAAGTGAATGCTTTAGAACAACAAGAAGAACTTGGATTTACCCAAAAATCACCGCGTTGGGCTATTGCATATAAATTCCCTGCAGAAGAAGTAATAACAGAGTTGTTAGATATTGAGTTAAGTATTGGTAGAACGGGTGTTGTGACACCAACTGCAATACTGGAACCGGTAAAAGTTGCAGGAACAACTGTTTCTCGCGCTTCGTTACATAATGAAGATTTGATACATGAGAAAGATATTAGAATTGGTGACAGTGTTGTCATTAAAAAAGCTGGAGATATTATCCCTGAAGTTATCAAGAGTGTGTTAGATAGACGTCCTGAAAATGCAGAACAATATAATATGCCTACACATTGTCCTAGTTGTGATCATGAGTTAGTAAGGATTGAAGGCGAGGTTGCATTACGCTGTATCAATCCGAAATGCCAAGCGCAATTAGTAGAAGGTTTAATACATTTTGTTTCTAGACAAGCTATGAACATTGACGGTCTAGGCACAAAAATTATTCAACAATTATATGAAAATGAACTGATAAAAGATGTAGCTGATATTTTCTACCTTACGAAATCGGACCTAGAACCACTTGATCGCATGGGTGAGAAAAAAATCGATAACCTGCTTAAAGCTATCGAGTTAGCAAAATCTAATTCTCTTGAACAATTATTATTTGGATTAGGTATAAGACATCTAGGTGTGAAAGCAAGCCAAGTCATTGCAGAAAAATATAGTACCATGGATAAGTTGTTTGATGTTACAGAAGAAGATTTGATAGCAATCCACGATATTGGACATAAATTAGCACAATCAGTAGTGACTTATTTAGAAAATGAAGATATTCGTGCACTTATTGAAAAATTAAAAGCTAAAAATGTTAATATGACTTATAAAGGTGTTAAGACAAGTGAACTTGAAGGACATCCTGAATTTAAAGATAAAACAATTGTCCTTACTGGTAAGCTGTATCAAATGACACGAAATGAAGCATCAAAATGGTTAGCGTTACAAGGTGCAAAAGTAACAAATAGTGTTACTAAAAGTACAGATTTGGTCATTGCAGGTGAGGATGCTGGATCTAAGCTAACTAAAGCAGAAAAATTCGGTACCGACATTTGGTCTGAAGAAGACTTTGTTCAGAAACAAAAAGAAATTGAGGGATAGAGGAGATAATGCATGAAAAGAACGATAATATTAATCATTTCAGCAATTTTTGTATTATCAGCATGTGGTCAAAACGAAGAGAAACCAAAAGAAAAATCAAAGGATAATGAACAGCAACAAGAATCAGGTTCTGTAAAAGAAATCGCAACTGATAAAAATGTACAAGGTGATAACTACAGAACAATTTTACCTTTTAAAGAAAGTCAGGCTCGAGGATTATTACAAGATAATATGGCTAATAGTTATAATGGAGAAGACTTTGAAAATGGGCTTTTAGATTTAAGTAAAAGTGTATTTCCAACTGACGAATATTTATATCAAGATGGCCAATACTTAGATAAATCCACAATTAATGCATTTTTAAGTCCAAAGTATACGAAATCTGAAGTAGATAAGATGGATGAAGATGAGCGTAAAGAGAAAAAAGCAAATGAGAATTTAGGGCTTAATCCTTCTCATAATGGTGAGACAGACCCTGAAAAAATCGCTAAAAATTCACCAGCCTATTTATCTAACATTTTAGAACAGGATTTTTATGGTAGCGGTGATACTAAAGGTAAAAAAATCAAAGGTATGACAATAGGTTTAGCAATGAATAGTACATACTATTATCAAAAAGAAAAAGATGGCGAAACTTATAGTGAAGATTTAGATGATAAAGAAATTAAAAAGCAAGGCAAGCAAATGGCAGGAGAAATTCTATCTAGAATTCGTGAGCATAAAGAATTAAAAGAAATACCAATCCATTTTGCAATCTACAGACAAACTGGTGAAAATTCTATTGTACCTGGAGAGTTTATTGCAGGTACAACTGTTGAAGAAAGTAAAACTCGTATCAATGACTGGAAAGATATTAATCAAAAGACAGTCTTATTACCTTCACAAGAAGCGGCTGATTTAGATGAAAACTTAAATAATGATTTTAAACAGTTTAATGATGACTTGCAAACTTATTTTAATAACTTTACTCAAGCAGTTGGAACGGTGAAATTTGATAAAAAAGAAGCAAAACAATTGTCTGTAGATGTACCAATTGATTACTATGGTAAAGCAGAAACAATTGGCATCACCCAGTATGTGACAGAACAAGCAGAAAAATATTTTGATGGTATTGATGAATATGAAATTCATATTAAGGATGGTAATAATCCAAAAGCCTTAATCAGTAAATCAAAAGATGATAAAGAACCGCAAGTTCATATTTATAAAAATAATAATTAGTAAATAGAATATATTAAATTAACGCCCTTCAAGATGGTAACTTTATATCAATCTTGAAGGGCGTCTTTACATTATATAAATAATTAGAAAATGTTTATTCTTTAATAATTTGTTTAACCTTATTGAGATCTTTTTCGACAAAATCTCCAGGTTTTTTAGTATATTTACTAACAAGGTAAGTTACAATCACACTTGCCAAGAAACCAGGTATGATTTCATACATACCAAATATTTCATTGATATTAGCTAAAGGTTTTATCCAAGCAATCCAAATAATAACAACTAATGCACCTGTAATCATTCCAGATAAAGCCCCTGCATGTGATAAACCTTTCCAGTATAGTGAGAAGATGACTAAAGGACTGAAAGCAGCGCCAAATCCTGCCCATGCATTTCCGACTAAATTTAAAATAGTATCATTTGGTGACCAAGCAATCCAAATAGCAACAATGGCAACTAACAATACAGATAACCTACCAACTAAGACGAATTCTTTTTCGTGTTCTCGGGCTTTATCTTCTCCACGAATTAATTTATAAAAATCTTCAGTTAATGAACTAGAGGTTACAAGTAACTGAGATGATATTGTGCTCATAATTGCAGCCAATATCGCTGCTAATAAGAAACCACCTACAAGAGGGTGGAATAAAATTTGGCTCATGACAATAAACAGGGTTTCAGGATCTTCTAATTGAATATTGCGTTCAGAAATAAAGGCAATACCAGTAAGCCCAACTGCTACAGCACCTAACAAACCTATAACCATCCAACTAATGCCAAGTCGCCTTGCTTTAGGTAACAATTTATGTGTTTTAATAGACATAAACCTAACAATGATATGTGGCTGACCAAAATAGCCTAAGCCCCAAGCAAATAATGAAATAATCCCTAGTACTGTTGTACCTTTAAATAAGTTCATATTTGTTGGTTTCATTTCAGCTACTTGTCTAAATGTATCCAAACCACTGAGCTCTATGAGAGCAACAATGGGTACCATGACCATGGCAATTAACATGATAACTCCTTGGAAGAAATCTGTAATAGAAACAGCTAAGTAACCTCCAAAAAAAGTATAAAAAATGACAATAGCAGCTACTATAATAAGCCCCCAGTGATAGTTCAAACCAAAAGCACTTTCGAATAATTTGCCCCCTGAAACAAAACCAGAGTGTGTATACAGCGTGAAGAAAACTACGATAATTAAACCAGAAATAATTTTTATATAATTATTTTGATCATTCAGTCTATTTTTGAAAAAATCTGGTAATGTAATCGCATCGCCTGCAAGTTCAGTATAAACTCTCAACCTAGGCGCTACGACAAAGTAGTTCACATATGCGCCTAATGAGAGACCGATTGTTATCCACATTGCTGAAAGCCCTGTACTATATACAGAACCAGGTAATCCCATAATCATCCAACCACTCATATCTGATGCACCAGCTGAAAGAGCGGTGACATAAGGACCAATACTTCTGCCTCCAAGCATAAATTCACTTAAATTACTTGTAGACTGTTTATACCCATAATAACCAATAACGAGTAGTATAATGAAATATATTATAATCATAATATAAGTTTGCCAACTCGCATGAACCTGATTAGCTAATGAAGTGCCCAAAATCAGCATGGTTCATCATCTCCCTTTGTCTTTATCTATTAAATTGTTGTACATGAATGATTATACAATGAAATTCATAAATAGAGTAGTGCTATTTTTATTTTTAAAAGATATATTGCTTTTCTCAACACACCATTAAGCGCTTACATAATTTTGTTGTAATGATACACTCGTTATAAAATTTTGTGATTTAATATGCAATTTAAAACGACTAACCTATAGATAAAGCTAATGAATCCATTATAATTAAAAAAGTAAATGGTACATTTTAGTAAATTAAAACGGTTTAATTTGCGTATATTATTGAAAAACTTAGATTTTTGACCGGAATTTTGGTACAATTTTGTAATGAATGAGTAAAAAGGAGGCTTTTATTTTATGGCTAAAGTTACACGAGAAGAAGTTGAACACATCGCTAATTTAGCAAGACTTCAAATTACTGAAGATGAAACTGCAGAAATGCAAAACACTTTAGAAAGTATTTTAAACTTTGCTAACCAAATAGATACAGCGGATACAAGTAATATTGAACCAACATATCATGTATTAGATTTACAAAATGTATTACGTGAAGATAAAGCAGTCGAGGGCATTCCCCAAGAACTTGCATTAAAAAATGCTAAAGAGACGGAAGATGGACAATTTAAAGTGCCATCTATCATGAATGAGGAGGACGCTTAAGATGACGATCCGTTATGAATCTGTGGAGAATTTAATCAGCTTAATCAAAAACAAAGAAATAAAACCATCACAAATTGTTAATGACATTTACGATGCAATTGAAGAAACGGATCCAACTATTAAATCATTTCTTGCGTTAGATAAAGAAAATGCAATTAAGAAAGCACAAGAGCTTGATGAATTACAAGCTAAGGATCAAATGGAAGGTAAGTTATTCGGTATCCCTATGGGAATTAAAGATAACATTATTACCGAAGGTGTGGAAACAACTTGTGCTAGTAAAATGTTAGAAGGATTTGTACCGATTTATGAATCAACTGTAATGAACAAGTTACATAATGAAAATGCGGTACTTATCGGTAAATTGAATATGGATGAATTTGCAATGGGTGGTTCAACAGAAACATCTTATTACAAAAAAACAGTGAATCCATTCGATCATACCGCGGTTCCAGGTGGCTCATCTGGTGGTTCAGCAGCAGCTGTAGCAGCAGGCTTAGTACCGTTTAGTTTAGGTTCAGATACTGGTGGCTCAATCCGTCAACCAGCTGCATACTGTGGTATCGTAGGTCTAAAACCAACATATGGACGTGTATCTCGTTTTGGTCTTGTTGCATTTGCATCATCATTAGATCAAATTGGTCCATTGACACGTACGGTTAAAGATAATGCACTAGTGCTAGAGGCGATTACAGGTGTTGACGAAAATGATTCAACAAGTGCTCCTGTTGAAGAAGCTGATTATACAGCTGACATAGGAAAAGACATCAAAGGTCTTAAAGTAGCTTTACCAAGTGAATATTTAGGCGAAGGTATTTCTGATGAGGTTAAAAATTCAGTTAAAGAAGCAGTCGAAACACTGAAATCATTAGGTGCAACAGTTGAAGAAGTTTCATTACCTAATACGAAGTATGGTATTCCATCTTATTATGTTATTGCATCTTCAGAAGCATCATCTAACTTATCTCGTTTTGATGGTATAAGATATGGCTATCATTCACCTGAAGCCAATTCATTAGAGGAATTATATAAAATGTCCAGAAGTGAAGGTTTTGGTGAAGAAGTTAAACGTCGTATCTTCTTAGGTACATTTGCATTAAGCTCAGGGTATTATGATGCTTTCTACAAAAAATCACAAAAAGTTAGAACTTTAATTAAAAATGACTTTGATCGTATTTTTGAAAATTATGATGTTGTAGTAGGACCTACTACACCAACTACTGCATTTAATTTAGGTGAAGAGATTGATGATCCACTTACAATGTATGCGAACGATTTACTAACAACGCCTGTAAACTTAGCAGGGTTACCAGGTATATCTGTACCGTGTGGGCACTCAAATGGTCGACCAATTGGCTTACAATTTATCGGTAAACCTTTTGATGAAAAAACATTGTACCGTGTCGCTTACCAATACGAAACACAATTCAATTTTCATAATGAATACGAAAAATTATAAGGAGTGGAAATCATGCATTTTGAAACAGTTATTGGGCTAGAAGTCCATGTTGAGTTGAAAACAGATTCTAAAATGTTCTCATCATCACCAGCGCATTTTGGAGCGAAACCAAACTCAAATACAAATGTAATTGACCTTGCATATCCTGGTGTCTTGCCAGTAGTAAATAAACGTGCAGTTGATTGGGCTATGAGAGCATCAATGGCATTAAATATGGAAATTGCTACGGAATCAAAATTTGACCGTAAAAACTATTTCTATCCAGATAATCCAAAAGCATATCAAATATCACAGTTCGACCAACCAATTGGTGAAAATGGCTATATTGATATCGAGGTTGATGGAGAGACAAAACGTATTGGTATCACACGTTTACACATGGAGGAAGATGCTGGTAAATCAACACATAAAGATGGTTATTCTTTAGTTGATTTAAATAGACAAGGTACACCATTAATTGAAATCGTATCTGAACCAGACATTCGTTCTCCACAAGAAGCGTACGCGTACTTAGAAAAATTACGTTCTATTATTCAATACACAGGCGTTTCTGATTGTAAAATGGAAGAAGGTTCACTACGTTGTGATGCTAATATTTCTTTACGTCCATATGGTCAAGAAGAGTTTGGTACAAAAGCAGAACTTAAAAACCTAAATTCATTTACGTATGTTCGTAAAGGTCTAGAATATGAAGAAAAACGCCAGGAAGAAGAGTTGTTAAATGGTGGGGAAATTCTTCAAGAAACACGTAGATTTGATGAATCTAATGGTAAAACATTATTAATGCGTGTTAAAGAAGGTTCTGATGACTATCGTTACTTCCCGGAACCAGATATTGTTCCTTTATACGTTGATGATGAGTGGAAAGAGCGTGTTCGCCAAACAATTCCAGAATTACCAGATGAAAGAAAAGAAAAATATGTTAACCAATTTGGTTTACCAGCTTATGATGCACATGTACTTACGCTTACTAAAGAAATGTCAGATTTCTTCGAAGGTGCTGTAGCACAAGGTGCTGACGTCAAATTAACATCTAACTGGTTAATGGGCGGGGTGAACGAGTATTTAAATAAAAACCAAATTGAATTATTAGATACTAAACTTACACCTGAAAACTTAGCTGGAATGATTAAATTAATCGAAGACGGCACAATGAGTAGTAAAATTGCTAAAAAAGTATTCCCAGAACTTGCCGAAAATGGTGGGGATGCCAAGCAAATTATGGAAGATAAAGGCTTAGTTCAAATCTCGGATGAGGCAACGCTTCTGAAGTTTGTAAATGAAGCATTAGATAATAATGAACAATCAATTGAAGACTATAAAAATGGTAAGGGTAAAGCGATGGGCTTCTTAGTTGGTCAAATTATGAAAGCTTCGAAAGGTCAAGCAAATCCACAACTAGTCAATCAATTATTGAAACAAGAATTAGATAAAAGATAATAGTTCACGCATAGATATTTATTAATTGCAAAATTATTATCATATGTGCTGAATCTTTTATTACTAATACTAGTGGGCTGGGACAATTTAATTGTCTCAGCCTTAATCATTATATTTGAAACAGCTAAAGTCGCACTTCTCTAAAGAGCCACTTCTTAATTTGTTAAGTTAGTGGTTCTTACATATGAGAACAAACTCAGGTGTTCCGTTTTTAAGAGTTAGTAGGGCTTATGCATGAGCGCAAGCTCAGGTGAACCTCATAGTCCAAACAATACTAGTCATTGTCAGGGATGGTTATATATTTTCTTTTAAAATTTAACCTAAAATGCTTTTATCATCTATGTAAATCATTTAATATAGGTAATGAGTATACGAAGTTGAGGGATAAATTATGAGAAAACGAGCTAGAATCATTTATAACCCAACATCTGGAAAAGAACTTTTTAAACGCACCTTACCAGATGTTTTAATTAAATTAGAAAAAGCAGGTTTTGAAACAAGTGCTTACGCAACTGAAAAAGCCGGAGATGCTACAACAGAAGCAACACGTTGTTTAGAACAAAATTACGATGTACTCATAGCCGCTGGTGGTGATGGCACTTTAAACGAAGTTATCAATGGTATAGCAGAAAAAGGCAATAGACCGAGTTTAGGTATCATTCCAATGGGCACTGTTAATGATTTTGGTCGTGCGTTACATTTACCTACTGATATAATGAGTGCGATTGATGTTATCATTGAAGGTCACATTACGCGTGTAGATATAGGGAAAATGAATAGTCGCTATTTTATTAATTTAGCCGCAGGAGGACAATTAACTCAAGTATCGTATGAAACACCGAGTAAATTAAAATCAATTGTTGGACCGTTTGCATATTATATAAAAGGGTTTGAAATGTTACCGCAGATGAAAGCAGTAGATATCCGCATTGAATATGATGACGAATTATTTCAAGGCGAAGCACTTTTATTTTTACTTGGTTTGACAAATTCAATGGCAGGTTTTGAGAAATTAGTACCTGATGCAAAATTAGATGATGGTTGTTTTACTTTGATTATCGTTGAAAAGGCGAATCTTGCAGAACTAGGTCATATAATGACTTTAGCTTCAAGAGGTGAGCATACGAAACATCCAAAGGTACATTATAAAAAGGCGAAATCTATAAGTATTTCCTCATTTACTGATATGCAACTTAATGTAGATGGCGAATATGGTGGTAAACTACCAGGTAATTTCTTGAATTTGAAGCAACATATTGAAGTGTTTACACCAAGTGATATACAAAATGAAGAAATAGTTGAACAATAAAATATAGAATAAACTACGAGGTTAGGTCAGTCTATAAATATTCCCTAACCTCTTTTAATGTGGGGTTAAATAATGAACACAATTCAAAAAAATGAAGTCGTAGAGGGTAAAGTTATAGATTTAACGCACGAAGGTCATGGTGTTGTGAAATTCGATCGTTATCCTGTTTTTGTTCCTAATGCATTAATTGATGAAATTATTGAATTTAAAGTGATTAAAGTGAAGAAAAATTTTGCAATAGGTAAATTAATGACTATTAAAGAGCAAAGTGAGTCGCGTGTAGAACCACCTTGTGTCTATTATTATAAATGTGGTGGTTGCCAGTTACAGCATATGACTTATCAATCACAATTAGATATGAAAAAAGAACAAGTGATAAATTTATTTCAAAGAAAAGCAGGATTTAAAGACGTAGTTATACACGATACAATTGGAATGGATAATCCTTGGTATTACAGAAATAAATCACAAATTCCAGTAGGTAAAAATAATGAGCATGAAGTAATAACTGGATTTTATCGTCAACGTAGTCATGACATAATCGACATGGATGAATGTTTAATACAAGATAGTTTACATCAAGACGTAATAAATAAAGTTAAAGTATGGTTTAATGAACTTAATGTGAGTATTTATAATGAACGTCAGAAGCAAGGATTAATGCGTCATGTAGTTATTAGAACTGGACACCATTCGAGAGAATTAATGGTTATCTTTGTCACAAATGGCAAAAAATTTAAACAAAGTGACATCATAACAGATAGATTAGTGGCTGACTTTCCAGAAATTGTCAGTATTAAACAAAATATAAATACAACACATTCTAATGTAATTATGGGAGACAATTCATATACTTTATATGGAAAAGATGAGATTGAAGATACATTATCTGATGTTACATTCAAAATAAATGACCAATCATTTTATCAAATTAACTCCATTCAAACTGAAAAGTTATATCAGCGTGCTATAGAATATGCTGAACTACAAGGTGAAGAAGTTGTGCTTGATACGTATTGCGGTATTGGTACTATAGGATTATACATGGCTCCAAAAGCGAAACATGTTTATGGAGTTGAAGTTGTTCCTGAAGCGATTAAGGATGCGCAGTTAAATGCGACTATAAACCAATTTGAAAATACTACTTTTGTCTGTGGCAAGGCCGAAGATGTTATCTTAAAATGGGAATTAGAAGGAATTAAACCAGATATAGTAATGGTTGATCCACCTCGCAAAGGGTGTGACGAAACATTTTTGGAAACATTATTGGAATTAAAACCCAAAAAGATCGTCTACATTTCCTGCAATCCATCGACACAGCAACGTGATGCTCAATTACTAGCACGTCATTATAAATTAACGCAAATAACACCCGTAGATATGTTTCCACATACAACACATGTTGAGACTGTTGCACAATTTGAGAGACTTTAGATTTAAATCATTAAGTGAATGGGATGTTTTATTATATATAGTAATTGTGAAATTAATTAATTAGTTGTTTACTGAGTATTGCAGATTATTGCAAATCGAGTAAGTTTGTTAAAATTTAATTACAAGCAACTAACTTTCTTGAAAAGCCCTTTATTAGTGGAGATAATCGTTGTATACTCTAGGTAATAACGAATGACATGGAGGGTTGACTGATGTTCAAAATTGATTTATTTTCGAGCAAAAAGGCGCTTGAAGGCTTTATCTTATTTCAATTTACAATTGTGATGATTAGCATTTTAGTATCTTATAAATTAGCTTATTCTATGACACATATTATTGAACAGAATATTGTTTTAAATTTGTTGCTTGGCATAATAGGTTTTGCAGTTGTATACTTTTTACATGAATTTATTCACAACATTATGTTTCGAATGTTTGCAAAGGGTAATAAACCTACGTATCGTATTCGTTTAGGTTTAATGACAACACATATGCCAAATGTTTATTTCAAAAAATGGCAGTACATCAGCATCATGTTAGCTCCATTAGTCATCATTACAAGTGCGCTATTCATATTATTTTCTTTCTTTGCATATTCATCGCTTATATTTATAGCATGTTTCCACATAGGATACTGTGTGTTGGATTTGTACTTTCTATCAGGTGCTTTTAATAAAAATGTGCAATTGATTGAAGACACAGAAGACGGTATTATATTTTACACTAAAGCTTCACTTCAAGACTTACAAACAGAAGCAAAATAGCATATATTTAACATAAATTGTTTTTAATTAGAGAGTTAGGCTTCTGCTATTAAAATACATATTGACGATACGTTCAGTATGTATTTTAATAGCTAGAACTAACTCTTTTTTAATGAGCAAATTTGAAGAATTAGAATATAGTAAATTGTAAAATATAAGTAATGTGAAATTTGAAAAATAGTAAAAAGAGGAGGTGAGGTCATTGTCAGAGAGAAGAATCATTCATATTGATATGGATTATTTTTTTGCGCAGGTTGAAATGAGAGATAATCCCAATTTAAAGGGGAAACCAGTTATTGTAGGTGGTAAAGCAAGTGGTAGAGGCGTTGTTTCTACAGCGTCTTATGAAGCAAGGAAATATGGTGTCCATTCTGCAATGCCCACCGCTCAGGCTCATAAACTTTGTCCAAATGGTTATTATGTGAGACCTCGGTTTGAAGCTTATAGGGAAGCGTCAGAACAGATCATGAATATATTTAAAAGTTATACTGATATAGTTGAGCCACTTTCATTGGATGAGGCCTATCTAGATATTACACATCTTGTCAGACCGGATTTACCTGCTTCTCATATTGCACAATATATACGAAGAGATATTTTTGAAGCGACACAACTCACTTCATCTGCAGGCGTCTCTTATAATAAGTTTCTGGCAAAGTTAGCTAGTGGGATGAACAAACCAAACGGCTTAACTGTAATTGATTATCATAATGTACACAAAATATTGATGGAGTTAGATATTGGTGATTTTCCGGGGGTAGGTAAAGCTTCGAAAGAAAAAATGCATGAGCATCATATATATACGGGGCAAGATTTATATAATCAAAGCGAGCGAGAGCTTATTAGGCTGTTTGGTAAAAGGGGGCACGGTTTATATAATAAGGCGAGAGGGATAGACAATAATCCGGTTAAATCAACGAGGATTAGAAAATCTGTCGGCACAGAGCGAACATTTGCTACAGATATGAACGATGATGATGAAATATTACAAAAAGTTTGGGAATTAAGTAATAAAACAGCAGAAAGGTTAGCTAAATTGCATAAATCGGGTAAAACAGTAACCGTTAAAATAAAGACATTTAAATTTGAAACATTATCAAAGCAACGCAGCTTACGTGATCCCGTACGGAACGAAACCGATATTTATAATGTTGCATATAGTTTATACACTGAGCTAAAAGATTCCGATACACCTATTAGACTTATAGGTGTAACCGTAGGGAACCTAGAAAAGGCGACATTCGAAAATATGACAATTTATGACTATATTTAAATGAGTTTAATTTATATAGCTTTAACAATTTATATGTCTTAATAGTGTTTAGTCTTTATCTCTAAGATCTTTACCGTATACCCTAAGCATACTGGGTAAATTGTCATAATGTTTTAAAAGTCTAAATGTAATCATAGCACAAGCTTTAGCGTCGTTTAGAGCATCGTGATGTCCATGGAAATCTAAATTATAATATTGCATCATATAGTTTAAGCCATAACGGTGATGATGAATTGTTCTTCGTGATAATTGAAGTGAACAAAAATAAGTCATGCACGGTGTTTCAATCCCTAATGATTTAATACTTTCATGTAATACAGTCATATCAAAAGCTGCATTATGAGCTACTACGGGTAAATCACCTATAAATTTTAACATGTATGGGTACACAGTTTTAAAAGTAGGAGCATCTGCAACTTCCTCGGGATGAATACCATGAACCGCAATATTTTGTTTTGAAAAGAAGTCATTAGGATTAATGAGCGTATAAAATGTTTCCGTTATTTGATGATTAATAACTTTAACCATCCCAACTGAACAAATACTCGTACGTTTTCCATTTGCGGTTTCAAAATCTAGTGCAATAAAGGCCTCTGAATTCATGTTACATGGTCCCTTTCTTAATATTAATATGTAATGACTTTATATAAATATAGCAAACTAGTCAAGTTTACAGAACTATTCAAAGTCGTTTTTGTAATTAGTTTAAAGAATATTATATTGTGAAAAAATATAAAAAGAGGGAGTGGAGTAAAAATCAATTTAACAAAAATTTGATTTCTAATCTGCGCCTTTTATGATTTACCAAATTAGGGCATTGAGTGTAAAAAAAGATATTTATGCTATGGTATTTTAACAGCATAAATATCTTATAAGTAGGTTAAATGTAAGATGAGACTTAAACTTTAAACTTCCTCGTCGAAAGAACGTGCAGCTAATTCTTTTTCATAAAGATAGAGTGTATTACTATCATCACCAATACGATTTAAATAATCGATATGTGTTTCAAACATAGCTTCTTCTTCAACTTGTTCATCTAAGAACCAATTTAAGAATGAAATTGTTGCGTAGTCTTTAGCTTTATTGGCTAAATCAGATAAGTTATAGAATCTACGTGTAACATCTTGTTCTTGTGCTAAACCATCTTTAAATGTTTCTAAAATACTTGAAAATTCTGTTTTTGGTGCAGGGATTGAACTAAATAGTGCATGGCCGCCACGGTCGTTAATGTAGTCGTATATTTTTTTACCATGGAAACGTTCTTCTTTAGCTTGTTGAATATAGAAGTTAGCAAACCCTTCATAAGAATTATCATCACAAAAAGCAGCCATAGCCATATATGCATGAGCTGCATAAAATTCATGATTCATTTGTTCATTTAACGCATACAATAAGTCTTCATTTAACATAATTAATAAACCTCCAATGCTTTTTTTTAAGTATATCAAAACTATTCATAGTAGTAAATTATACACAATAACATTAGTAAAAATGTGACGGTAATTTAGATTTAGAATTGTTTGGAATACAACATAATCATGTTATAATATTCTAGTGAATAGTAGAGGAGGAAGTATATGAGACATTGGACTGCAACCCGATTAGCAAAAATGGCTAGGCAAGCGAGTAGAGCTGCCGGTAAAAAAGGTACAGATTTACCAGGTCAAGTTGCTAGAAGAATAGATAAAAATATATTACGAAAATTAGCTTCTAAAGTTGATGAGATTGTCTTTATTAGTGGTACAAATGGGAAGACTACAACTTCGAACTTAATCGGTCATACATTAAGAGCTAATGATATAGAAATCATACATAATAATGAAGGTGCAAATATGGCTGCAGGTATAACATCAGCCTTTATTTTGCAAAATAACAAAGATACAAAAATTGCAGTTATTGAGATAGATGAAGGGTCAATTCCAAGAGTACTTAATGAAGTAACACCGACAATGATGGTTGTTACGAATTTCTTCCGAGATCAAATGGATCGTTTTGGTGAAATCGATATTATGGTTAATAACATAGCAAATGCAATCAATAATAAGGGAATTAAGTTGCTATTGAATGCGGATGATCCATTTGTTAGTAGATTAAAAATAGCTAGTGATACAGTTGTTTATTATGGGATGAAAGCACATGCACATGAATTTGAGCAAAGTACAATGAATGAAAGTCGTTATTGTCCAAACTGTGGTCGATTATTACATTATGATTATGTACAATATAACCAAATCGGGCACTACCATTGCGAATGTGGATTTAAACGTGAAGATGCAAAATACGAAGTATCTCAATTTACGCTTACACCATTTATTAATTTAGATGTAGGAACAACTACATTTAATATGAAAATAGCTGGTGATTTTAATGCGTATAATGCGATAGCAGCATACACAGTTTTAAGAGAATTAGGCTTAGATGATGAAGGTATACGACAAGGTTTTGAAACTTATACTTCGGACAATGGACGTATGCAGTATTTTAAAAAAGGTAGTAAAGAAGCAATGATAAATCTTGCGAAAAACCCTTCTGGAATGAATGCAAGTTTATCTGTGGGAGAACAATTAACTGGTAGTAAAATTTATGTGTTGAGTTTAAATGATAATGCAGCAGATGGTAGGGATACATCATGGATATATGATGCAGACTTTGAAAAGTTAACTAGACAGCAAATTGAAGCAATTATTGTTACAGGTACACGTGCTGAGGAATTGCAATTACGATTGAAACTTGCTGGTGTTAACGTGCCGATTATTTTGGAAAAGGATATATATAAAGCAACGGCTAAAACAATGGATTATAATGGAAGTTTCACCGTGGCCATTCCAAATTACACTTCACTTGCACCAATGCTAGAACAATTAAACCACTCATTTGAGGAGGTCAAAGTGAAATGAATGAATTAACTATTTATCATTTTATGCCAGACAAATTAAATTTATATAGTGACATAGGTAACATTATAGCACTAAAACAACGTGCCAAATTAAGAAATATTAAATTGAATGTTGTAGATGTTAACGAAACAGAAGGTGTTACATTAGATGGGTGTGATATATTCTTTATTGGTGGTGGAAGTGATAGAGAACAAGCCCTTGCAACAAAAGAGTTGAGTAAAATTAAAGAAATTTTAAAAGAAGCAATAGAAGATGGAATGCCAGGTCTAACAATTTGTGGAGGATACCAATTTTTGGGTAGTAAATATATTACTCCTGATGGTACAGAACTTGCGGGCTTAGGTATATTGGATTTTTATACAGAATCACAAAAAGAACGTCTTGCTGGTGATATCGTTATACAAAGCGAGACTTTCGGCACAATTGTTGGCTTTGAAAATCACGGCGGTCGCACATATCATCCATATGGTACATTAGGCAAAGTAACACATGGTTATGGTAATAACGATGATGAAGCAGCAGAAGGAATCCATTATAAAAATCTATTAGGTACGTATTTACATGGCCCAATTTTACCAAAAAACCATGAAATTACAGATTACTTATTAGAGAAAGCGTGTGAGCGTAAAGGTATAGAATTTGAGCCGAAGCAAGTGGATAATACAGAAGAAGAAGCTGCTAAAAGAGTAATTGTTGAGCGTGTACAAAAAAATAATTAAATTTAAAGACTTTACGATAAATGTTTTGAATAAAGTGTATTAAAAATTTATGTTAATACGATAGCGTGATTTACTGTTGATAAAAAAGAGTGGTACAGAAATTATTTTTGGCTAAAATAATTTCTGTACCACTCTTTTTTATATGTATAATTAGTTGGAAAAACGAAAGCATATAGAGATTTTAATTATAATGTTATTAAGCGAAACGATGATCTAATATGCGATAAATTAATAGAATTTCATAAATGATGTGACTCTTAATTTGGTTTTCGTCAAATTCATCTAAACCTTTGACTGATGTCTTTAGCAATGAAGCGTGGCGTGGTTGGCGTTCAAAATGTCCAGTAGCATAGATGTTATTTATACTCTGTGCAATATAAAGGATAGCCAGTTTTTCCTCATGCGTAAATGTTACATTAGTATCTTTTGGTAAGTAGACTAAATTTGATAAATGAGTTATAAATAATCTATTTGTGTGTGATCGAGTAGTTAATGATTTTAATCGTAACCAATCGGAGTCATTATGCTTATGGTAACTAAGTTCATCTTTTTGGTAAGCTAGTAACATTTCCACTTTTTGATTAATGTCAATTAAAGCATTTAACTGGCGATAAGGTGCGTTTTTGGTAAATTTACCAAGTAAGAGTTGACGCATCCTTAAATTAAACAGAGCATACATTTTACGTTCTGAAGTATTAATTGAAGATTCTAATTGTTCATAATACTTTGGCGGTAAAATTATAAAGTTTACAAGGCCAGCAGTTACAAGGCCGATGATAGCCGTTAAAAGTCTGGAAAAGAAGTTAAAGAAATAAGCATCGTGAATGCCTGGAATCATAGCCATTGCTGTCAGCGTTGCAACTGTTGTACCTACGTGTAAATTTAATTTTGTACACAAAATAATTGTAAATGTTGCACTAAAAGCATAGGCAAAAGGTGATTGGTCACCGAAGATAAATGTAAATACTACGGCAAATAAAGCGCCAATAATTGTTGCTGGCAGTCTTCGATAGCCTTTTTTCAGAGAAGCTTTAGCAGTCGGTTCAATCGTAACAATTGCTGTTAAAATTGCAAAAATAGGGTTTAAGTCTAAAGCCAAGCAGAAAAATGCTGTTAAAAATGTAGCTAATCCTGTTTTGATTGTTCGTGCACCAATAATCTTTTTATACCAAATGTCATTCATAGAAAAACTCCTAATGGTATGTATAGTAGTCAAACCAACATGAAATATTAAAAGTAGTCATGTCATTAGTTCCATAAAATGTTAAACTATACATGTTAAAATTTTCTAATTTATTATATCAAAAAAATTCTGCTATAATAAGGGAGAATATAATATATATAAAGGAACGGGATAATATGATCGTAAAAACAGAAGAAGAATTAACAGCTTTAAAAGATATTGGTTACATATGTGCTTTAATAAGAGATAAAATGCAAGCTGCCACTAAACCAGGCGTAACTACTAAAGAGTTAGATGATATAGCAAAAGTATTATTTGAAGAACATGGTGCAATCTCAGCACCTATTCACGATGAAAACTTTCCAGGTCAAACATGTATCAGTGTAAACGAAGAAGTTGCTCACGGTATTCCTGGGAAGCGCAAAATAAACGAAGGTGATTTGGTAAACATTGATGTGTCAGCCTTAAAAAATGGTTATTATGCGGATACAGGAATTTCATTTGTTGTTGGTGAAGCTGATAATCCATTGAAACAAAAAGTTTGTGACGTAGCACTAGAGGCTTTTGAAGCAGCAATGACAAGAATTAAACCCGGTGCAAAGCTTAGCCAAATCGGTAAAGCAGTGCATGCGACTGCACGTAAAAATAATCTTACTGTAATTAAAAACTTAACTGGTCATGGTGTTGGACAATCATTACATGAAGCACCAAACCACGTGATGAACTATTACGAACCAAAAGATAAAACTTTACTGAAAGAAGGTACAGTCATAGCAGTAGAACCATTTATTTCTACAAAAGCAACATACGTTACTGAAGGGAAGAATGAATGGGCGTTTGAAACAAAAGATAAAAGTTTTGTGGCTCAAATTGAACATACTGTCATTGTGACAAAAGATGGACCAGTATTAACTACTAAAATAGATTAGATAGTGCTTCGGTCTAAAGTCCTAATATAAGATGGTTCCGGAGCCTATATTAAAGGTTCCGGATATTTTTTATAATAGAAGCTAATCAATCATGAGGTGATTCTATGAATTATATTAAGACTTACTTAGAAAAAATGACAAAAAACACTTTCTATACTAGTTTAGTAGAATATAGACAGTATTTAGATAAAAAATTAAGAAGTATTGAAATGTACATAAATTACTTACTAGAAAGAAAAGTTTATGTAGAGAAATTAATTGATAATTTAACCTTATCATTAGAAAATAAGTATATTGATATGATAGATGAAGATTACATTTATTGTGCTCAAGAGATTGAGGATATCGAAATAGATAGAATAAAAAATGACTTAAATGAAATGGAAGCAGACTACGCTCGAATCGAATCCGATCTATCACAACAAGCAGTTGAAAGAGCAAATATCGAAACTGAGTGTGATTTAATCGAACGCATTAGTTTAGTCGCTTGAAGAAAGGTGGCGAAACATGACTCATAAATATATATCGACAGAGATGCTTATTGTTTTTACAGCATTGATGATTATTGCCAATTTTTACTATATTTTCTTTGAAAAAATTGGCTTTTTACTTGTTTTATTACTTGGTTGTATTTTAGTTTATGTAGGTTATATTTATTTTCATAAAGTACGTGGGTTACTCTCGTTTTGGATAGGGGTATTGTTGATTGCATTTACGTTGCTGTCTAATAAATACACGATTATAATCTTGTTTGTATTTTTAATAGTACTTATTGTGAGATACATTATATATAGATTTAGACCTTTAAAAATAACCGCTACTGAAGAAGAGGTCGATACGCCAGACTTTATAAAGCAAAAATGGTTTGGTGAACAACGTACGCCTGTATATGTATATAAATGGGAAGACATACAGGTACAACATGGTATTGGAGACATCCATATCGATATGTCGAAAGCAGCAAATATTAAAGAGAATAATACTCTAGTTATCCGTCATATTATTGGGAAAGTACAAATTATCGTCCCATTGAACTACAATATAATCTTGCATTTCACGACACTATATGGCAATGCCTATGTAAATGAGACATCTTATAAAGTCGAGAACAATAATATCAAAATTATTGAGGAAACTAAAGAGGATAACTATGCTGTAAACATTTATGTTTCGTCCTTCTTAGGTGATGTTGAGGTGATTTATAAATGAATCACTATATTAGAGCAATAGGTTCAATGTTGATATTAGTTTATAGTACATTTTTTGCCATATTTTTTATTGATAAAGTATTTGTTAACATCATGTATTTTCAAGGTATGTTTTATACGCAAATATTTGGTATACCCGTCTTATTATTTTTAAATCTAATGGTTATTTTGCTCTGTATTATTGTAGGTTCTGTATTAGCTTATAAAATAAACCAGCAAAACCATTGGTTAAAAGACCAAATAGAAAGGTCAATAGAAGGGCAAACTGTAGGTATAAATGATCAAAATATAGAATTGTATAACGAAACCATTGAGTTATATCAAACGTTAGTCCCTTTAAATCAAGAAGTACATAAATTAAGGATGAAAACGCAAAATTTAACAAATGAATCATATAATATTAATGATGTAAAAGTGAAAAAAATTATTGAAGATGAACGACAAAGGTTAGCACGCGAACTACATGATTCGGTGAGTCAACAGTTGTTCGCAGCTAGCATGATGTTATCAGCGATAAAAGAAACAAAATTAGAAGCACCATTAGATCAACAAATTCCAGTACTAGAAAAAATGATACAAGATTCTCAGCTAGAAATGAGAGCTTTATTATTACATTTAAGACCTTTAGGCTTGAAAGATAAATCACTTGGTGAAGGTATTAAAGATTTGGTTGTAGATTTACAGAAAAAAGTACCGATGAAAGTTATACATGATATAGAAGAATTTAAAGTACCTAAAGGTATCGAAGATCATTTGTTTAGAATCACACAAGAAGCTATATCGAATACATTAAGGCATTCGAAAGGAACTAAAGTGACTATAGAGTTATTCAATAGAGATGATTATTTATTATTGAGAATACAAGATAATGGTAAAGGCTTTAATGTAGATGATAAAGTAGAACAAAGTTATGGCTTAAAAAATATGCGTGAACGTGCACTTGAGATTGGCGCAACGTTTCATATTGTGTCACTACCTGACGCAGGTACCAGAATTGAAGTTAAAGCCCCATTAAATAAGGAGGATTCATATGCCGATTAAAGTTTTATTTGTGGATGACCATGAAATGGTCCGAATTGGAATATCTAGCTATTTATCAACACAACCAGATATTGATGTTGTAGGAGAAGGGAAATCCGGAAAGGAAGCAATTGAAAAGGCACACCAATTGAATCCGGATTTAATATTAATGGATTTACTAATGGATGATATGGACGGTGTTGAAGCAACTGAACAAGTAAAAAAAGATTTACCTCATATGAAGGTAGTCATGCTTACGAGTTATATAGAAGATAATGAAGTATACCGTGCGCTTGATTCTGGTGTAGATAGTTACATTTTAAAAACAACGAGCGCTAGTGATATTGCAGAAGCAATAAGAAAAACCCATAATAATGAATCAGTTTTTGAAGCAGAAGTTTTAGTTAAGATGAGAAATAGGATGAAACAACGTGCAGAATTATATGAAATGTTAACAGAGCGTGAGATGGAAATCTTATTATTAATTGCAAAAGGCTACTCAAACCAAGAAATAGCAAGCGCCTCACATATTACAATTAAAACCGTTAAAACACATGTAAGTAATATTTTGAGTAAATTAGAAGTACAAGATAGAACGCAAGCTGTTATTTACGCTTTTCAACACAACTTAATTCAATAAATTACAAAGTATTTAATAAATAAAGGCTAAAACAGAAACGTAATCATTTAATACGTTGTGTTTTAGCCTTTATTTTTATATAAAGATGAGCCAAGTCAGTCATAATCAGTATATTGAGTTAGTAGGACTTGTGCCTGAACTACAGCTCAAGTAATCACTTTATATCTATTAAGCTAGTCATTTTTTGCGGATAAGAGCGACGAAATTTTTTTAAATAAATTGGATTTTCATCCCACTACCGTAACTAAAGGTATTATATTGTTGTTAAAATTTATTGATTATTTTCTTTGCTATCATTAGAATCAGTAGCTAAATTTACATCTTCTGAATTAGATTCTTGTTGTTCAGAAGGAGTATGATTTTGCTTGATTTCAGCAAAAGTTTGTTCTTCAGGTGTCTTACCAACAACTTTTCTTTGATGAAAAATTGCATTGATTTCAGCACCTATAATGATAATAAAACCAGTGATATATAACCAAAGCATCAATATAATAATACCAGCGATACTACCGTACGTTTTAGAATAATTGGAAAAATTAGATATATATATACCAAATAAGTATGAACCAGCTAAGAAAACGATAGTTGCAAAGATAGCGCCAGGTATGACAGACATTAACTTAATTTTAACATTTGGTGCTAAGCTATATAAGACCATGAATGCAATCAAGACTACAATTACTGGAAGTACATAACGAATCGTGTCAAATATCCATTTCACTTGTTCGCCTAGACCGAGTGGCCCGAATAAAAAATCGCCAATTTGTTGACCGAATGTCGGTAATACCAGTGCTACTGGCATAACAATTATCATAGCTAATGTAAATAAAACACTAAATAATTTTGAAACAATAAAATTTCTACTATCTTCAACATCGTAGGCAACGTTAAATGAATTCATTAATGCAGTCATTCCATTTGATGCTGACCACAATGCTAAGATTAAACCTACAGATAAAATACTACCACTAGCATTACTCATGATATCGCCAATGATATCAGCTACCTGTGAAGCATAAGTAGGTGGCACATGATCTTTAATCATATCTCTAATAGTAGATTGTTTTACACCAACTACAGGAACTATTGATAATAAAAATAATAGCATTGGGAATAGGGATAACATGAAGTAATAAGACAGTTGGGCTGATAAACCAGATGCGTCATCTTTTCCTATTCTATATACCAAATAAGAGAAAAAATTAGAATCTTTGGTATATTTTGCTGGTTTGTTAATACGTGATACAAAGAACGCTTGACTGTCCTTTTTGGGTGATTTTGATTTGAATTCGTCAGGTGTAATATATGTACGATCACGTTTAATCTGTTCACCACTATTTTCGTTTGAGTTCTTATTTTCCATCTCTTTAGCAGAATTTAAAAAGTTAGAATTAGTTTTTTCTTTTTTAGACATATCAAAACTCCTTATGTATTTATATTTTTAATATACTTTAAAATGATAATAAGGTAAATATGTGTTGCAATATTCTTGCTGTAAAAATGAAAAGAATAATTCTAGATAATATTGTAAATTATAAAATAATATAAAAAGGAGCGAGACAGAAATCAAAATTTTAATCTGATTTCATGTTTCGCCCCGAGTTAGAGTTATTGATATCTAAAAAATTAAAATGACTAATACTTAGTATTTAAATATCAATTATTACTGTGTATAGAATTACAAACTTGGAATTTTAGTTTGTTAATGATAATAAACAACATACAATGTAATACCTCATGTTTATTTCAGAAACTGCATTAGCTGTTTAAACGATTGTTTTTACGTTCGACAAATGTGTTTTTAGCTTCTTTTATTGAGCGTTCTAATTCAGGATTATTGCGTCTGATTTCTTCAACAACATCTTTCCAATAAAATACTTCATCTTTTATATTATTAAGTGCAGATGGTTTTTGAGGACGGTTGCCTTCTTTTCTATCTTTAATAGACTGCTTTAAAGACTGTCTTGTTGATTTGTCTGCTAATGTTGCTGCACCTCCGATGATGGCACCTATTAATATTCCTGGAATTAATTTGTTTTGCATTATATTTTACCCCTCTCTTAAGTTTGCATCTTTAATTATAAAATTAATTAAATTATCACAAGATGATTGTACCATTTTATAAACACCTTCGAAATTATTTGTATAATAAGGGTCTGGCACATCAGTTTCGTCCATATCACTAAAGTCTAACAATTTATATAATTGACCTTTAATGTTAGGATTGATTTGTTTAATATTATCTACGTTACTTTGATCCATTGCAATGATATAGTCAAAGTCATCATTAGGTTGAAACAATTCGCTAATCATACCATTGAATGGTATGTTATGCGAGTTTAGAATTGCTTGAGTCCCTTCATGAGGAGGTTCTCCTAAATTCCATTTCCCTGTACCTTTAGAGGATACATTGATATCTTTAATGTTTCTATCTAGTAATTTTTGTCGCATAATGGCTTCTGCCATAGGTGAGCGACATATGTTACCTAGACACACGAATGCTACAGTTGTCATATGAGTACCTCCAAATTTATATAATCCTCATTCCCATTTTAAAGCTTTTTTAATCATTTCTAAAGGGGGAATTATGATAAAAGTTTTACAAGGTAATTAAATTTGATAAAATGAGAAAAAAAGAGGTGAATAATTTGGCAAATAATAATGAGCAAATGATAGATGAAATAAGAGGACGCTTAAATCTTGTGAATCAAAGCGTGATTGATCCAGAAAAGTTTAAAACAGCGAATGAGCAAGAAATTCGTGAAATTTACGATTATGTTACATCAAAGGCGTCATTTACGCCAAGTGAAGCATCAGCTATTGCAGAGGCACTTGGTCAGATTCGTCAATAGGAATGGAGTGAGTACATATGACTCAATTACAAGATAAACTTAAACAATATGCCGAACTTTTAGTAGGTGTAGGTATGAATGTTCAAAAAAATCAACCAGTATTTATTCGTTCGAGCGTTGATGCGCTTGAGTTAACACATTACATAGTAGAAGCTGCTTATCAACGTGGTGCCTCTGACGTTAAAGTCGAATATAGTGATGACAGATTGTCGCGCTTGAAATTTGAGTATGAGACAGTAGAACATTTTGAGAAAAATGAAGTTAAATCATACGAAGTTGAACAACGCATGGATTATGTTAAAAGAGGTGCAGCGAATCTTGCGTTAATTACTAAAGATCCTGATTTATTAAGTGGTATAGATGGAGATAAATTATCCGCATTTCAACGAGAGTATTCAATGGCATATAAAGGATATATGGAAGCGAGCCAAAAAAATCAATTTCCTTGGTGTGTAGCAGCATTTCCATCTAAAGCATGGGCAAAACGTGTCTATCCAGAACTATCTGAAACAGACGCATACTGTAAATTTATTGATGAAGTGCTAGATATTGTGCGTATAGATGGTAACGATCCAGTTACGAATTGGCAAAAACACGTGGGCAATTTAAGCCAACATGCTAAAAGGTTGCAACTTAAAAACTATAAAGCTTTTCATTATGTGTCAGAAGGTACAGATTTAGAGATTGGTTTACCTGAAGGGCATATTTGGGAAGACGCTACGAGTTATACAAGTGAAGGACAAGCTTTTGTAGCTAACATACCTACAGAAGAAGTTTTCACTGCACCACATCGATTGAAAGTTAATGGCTATGTTACGAATAAATTGCCTTTAAGTCATAATGGCAATATTATTGATAATTTCACGTTAACATTTAAAGATGGTGCTGTAGTTGACTTTAAAGCTGAAAAAGGCGAGGCAGTATTACGCGACTTATTAAATACTGATGAGGGCGCAAAACGTTTAGGAGAAGTAGCGCTTGTACCTGATGATTCACCGATTTCAAACAGAAACACGATTTATTATAATACATTATTTGATGAAAATGCTTCATGTCATATTGCTTTAGGTGCGGCATATGCTTTCAATATTGAAGGCGGTACAGAAATGACAACAGATGAAAAAATAGAACACGGACTTAATGACTCATTGGTGCATGTCGATTTTATGATTGGTAGTCGTGATTTAACTATTTATGGTATTACACAAAATGGTGAAAAAGAACTAGTGTTTGAACAGGGAAATTGGGCAAAATAAGATATAACGATTAATAAATAAATTTACAGTGTTTTGATGTCATTTCAGAACACTGATTTTTATTAGTTCAAAGCAAAGGAATGGATTATATTATGGGAAATGTAAAGCGTAAGTCAATGTCTGAATCAAGAAGTATTAAGGAACGACAAGTATTTCCGCAAGATACAAACCATTTGCATACAATGTTTGGAGGTATGTTGATGGCAAATGTGGACGAAATTTCTGCAATAACAGCAACGAAACATAGTAATTCTCAAGTAGTAACAGCTTCAACAGATTCTGTCGATTTTTTAAAACCGATTAAGACCGGTGATATTGTGTCCTATGAAGCTATGGTGTCATATGCAGGACAATCATCTATGGAGGTTTGTGTACAAATCATTATAGAAGATATTATAAGAAATGAGCGTCATTTAGCAGCGTTAAGTTTCTTAACTTTTGTTGCACTAGATGCGGATGGTAAACCACAAGAAGTACCTCAAGTTTATCCAGAGACACAAACTGAAATGTGGTTTCATGACACGGCGCTTGCACGAGTGAAACGTAGAAAAGAACGTAGAAATGAAAGTAAAGAAACCATAGCTTTTTTAGCAAATGCTCAAAATATGAAATAGGGATTGCAACAACGAAATCTAATATAATAATAAAAAAGCGGCTAGGAGCATTAATGATCCTAGCCGTTTTTTTATCATATTAGTATAACTCGAGTTCGTCCTATTTTTATAATTGAATTAAAACAATGCGATACATTTGATTAGTATTTAAAGCATTGTATGTAATGAGTGCATATCTTTTTCTTTTTCTTTAAAATCAGTGTTTGGATAATACATGTTTTTTACAAGAACATTAGGACCAAGACAACTAAATGATGAACAATGACAATTGAGGGATTGTGCGAGCGAAGAGTTTAACCAATGGTTAAATACATCGGGTAATTTATCATTTTTAATATTTGAAATAGTACCGTTTTCGTCTCCAAAATCTGTGACAATCACATTACCTGTAAACACATTAACGTTTAATCTGTTTCTACCATCCGGGTCATTGCGCATTGTGACATTTGGCGTATCACGCAAACGTTGAAGTAACGCTTGGTCATTTTCGTCATTAATACATGGATAAATTGGTAGCGTACCAAATAGCATCCATAAGTCTGGATCACGTAAATCTAAAAGTTGGTGTATCGCTGCTTTCATGTCTTTAAGTGATAATACATCCAATTGACTTGCAAAATCTGCAGGATACATCGGGTGAATTTCATGTCGTTGACATTTCATATCATTAACGATTTCTTTATGAATCTTTTCAAGATATGGTACAGTACTTTGATTTAACATAGTTTCAGCTGAAACAAACATACCTTGATCAGAAAGAGTGCTAGAATTTGTAAGCATCTGATCATATAATTTAAGTTTTGCTTTTAAAGGCGGTTGCTTATCCATGGCTCCGAAACCAACGTCTGTAAATTCATCGATGGTACCCCAATTGTGGGAAATGTGCATAACGTCTATATATTCAGCGATATCTAAATAGCGATCTAGTGGTAATGTAAGATTTGAATTCATTTGTGTGTATACACCACGGTCATAAGCATATTTTAATAATGGTTTAACGACATTTTTAATAGATTTCTTAGAAAACATAGGTTCTCCACCGGTAATTGACATCGTTTTAAGATCTGGTATTTCATCCAGACGACGATAAATTAAGTCCATAGGCAGTGGATCAGGATCGGCTGTTTGCAATGTATAACCAACAGCACAGTGACTACAACGCATATTACATAAATTGGTCGTAGTAAACTCTATATTGCTCAACGTTAAACGATTGTGTTCTTGCATGTCATTGTAAGCTTCCCAAGGGTCATTGTTTAGTGAAATTGGTTTCTTTGAATTAGTAGTGTGTAGATTTAGCATAAATTAAACTTCCTTTTTATTAACTTTGTACTTAGGATAATTGAAAATAAATGAATTTTAGTAATCGCAGCATAGCATAATAAATAAATTAATTTAGTAAGTAGTGATGTGATTTATAAAATAACGTATGTATGATTTTTTGAGGAATGGAAACATAAAACAAATCAGACATTCAATTTAATATTATTAAGACTATACCAAAATTTGTCAAATCCATGTTAGGATATAACTATCATAAAAAAAGGAGTCATTTTTAAAAATGGATGAAAATCAAACGATTGATCAAATAAAGGCTAGATTAGAAAAATTTATCGATGACATTGACCATGTTAATCCAGATGAAGTCAAAGTGGAAGATATTGATGAGTGGATTGGCTTACTCGATCAACTAGAAGAAAAAGTTAAAACTGTTTCAAGCACTTCTGACTCAAACAACAAATAAGTAAATGAAAATAAGAAACTATGTTTAAATCCTAGTTATTTAGTCTATATAGTATGTAGAGCTTAAATAGAGAAAGGTGATTATACATGGCGAAAAAAGTAGCAATCATAGTAACGAATGAATTTGAAGATAGCGAATTAACAAGTCCTAAAGAAGCAATTGAAGAAGCAGGACATGAAACAGTTGTAATTGGCGATGAAGCAAATAGTGAAGTAGTCGGTAAACACGGTGAAAAAGTTACAGTAGATTTAAGTATTGCAGATGCTAATCCTGAAGATTACGATGGATTATTAATTCCTGGTGGATTTTCACCTGATCATTTGCGTGGAGATTCTGAAGGTAGATATGGTACATTTGCGAAATACTTTACTAAAAATGATGTTCCAACCTTTGCAATTTGCCACGGACCACAAATTCTAATAGATACTGATGACCTAAATGGTCGTACACTAACTGCAGTATTAAACGTCCGTAAAGATTTGGCTAATGCCGGTGCACAAGTTGTCGACGAATCTGTAGTGGTAGATAAAAATATCGTTACGAGTCGTACACCAGATGATTTAGATGATTTTAATAGAGAGATTGTAAATCAACTTAACGACTAAGAGTAACATTAATTAAATAAAATAGTGGTTTACTTTTCCATAACTGGAAAAACTTATGATAACGCATATTGATAAGTGATATTTTTAAATTTATCATGAAATAATATGTAAGTGTCTCTGTTTTTCCAGTTTTTTTATGGAAATGTAAGTTATTTTATGTGGTTTGTTCATAATGTAAAACTTCATGTTGAGTATGGCATACACCCTTGGACTGATTTTTACAATTAGCTCTAGATAAACGTTTTAACTATTGATAAACTCACTTATAATGATATGAGAGCAACATAAAGGAGCTACCGCATGAAAAGAAGCGATCGATATAAAGAAAATAAACAATATAAAGCAAAAGGGTCGAACATACCGCACCACAATACTTACTCACAACCTGTTAGTAAGCCAAAGAAAAAGAAAAAAGGCATCGGGTTGTTATTTAAACTATTAATGCCAATCATTCTCATAATAGGGGTTTTTATAGGTGCAATGTATGCTCTGTCTTTACGAGCAGATGTTGATGAATTAAAAACAATTGAAGACAAAGAAAGCTTTGTTTCTGCTTCAAATATGCCTAATTATACAAAAGGTGCATTTATCGCTATGGAAGATGAACGATTTTATAAGCATCATGGATTTGATTTCAAAGGAACTTCAAGGGCACTTTTTTCAACAATAAGCGATAAAAGTGTTCAGGGTGGAAGTACCATCACCCAACAAGTAGTGAAAAATTATTACTACGATAATGAACAGTCTTTTACTAGGAAAGTCAAAGAATTATTTGTCGCGCATAGAGTAGAAAAAAATTATGATAAAAATGAAGTATTAAGTTTTTATATGAATAATATATATTTTGGTAGCGATCAGTATACTGTAGAATCTGCAGCGAATCATTATTTTGGGGTAACAACAGATAAGAACAACCCTAATTTACCACAAATATCAGTTTTACAAAGCGCGATCTTAGCAAGTAAAATTAATGCACCAAGTGTGTATGACATAAATGATATGTCAGGGAATTTTATTAATCGAGTTAAAACAGATTTGGAAAAAATGAAACAACAAGATTATATTACAAATGAACAATATGAAAATGCTATACAAGAATTAGGTGTTTAACTAAATAAAGCAGCAATATGATATCTAGTACTAAATGGATATCATATTGCTGCTTTTCTTTATTTTGGAGAAAGTATATGAAAACTGTTTTATGTTATTCGTACTAATTATTCGTTTGGATTTATGATATATTCATAAAATTTTTTACGCTATTAATGCTATAATTTAGTAATACATATTATGAATTAAGATTAATTTTAAATATGCTAGACACTATAATTCCATTAATAAACAATATAAGTTATCCTAATAAGTGGAGTGAGGATTATGCCTAAAATTACTAAAATAGAAGTTCAGAAAAAGAATAAAGAACGCTTTAATTTATATTTAGATGGTGAATTTGAAATGGGTATAGATATGGACACGTATATTCATTTCAATTTAAAAAAAGGCCAAATTGTCGAAGCGCAAGATATGGAAAAAATTCAAAATTATGATCAATATAGACAAGCTGTAAATACAGCGATTCAATATATATCTTATCGGAAAAGAACAGATCATGAAGTTATACAACATTTACAAAAAAAAGAAATTTCAGAATCTGTAATAGCAAAGGTAATAGAATACTGTCATGATCAACGTTTGATTGACCATAATGATTACGCTAATAGCTTAAAAAACACTATGATTTTAACTACTGACAAAGGTCCGGGTATATTCAAAGAAAAATTACGTGAAGCTGGTGTCGAGCAAATTATCATAGATGATTATGTAGACAAATATGAAGCAGAACAACCATTAGAAGCGGTTGTTAAAGTAGCGAATAAGATTTTAAAACAAAAAAAGGGTCCAGTAGTAAAGAGAAAAGAAAAATTAACTCAGTCATTAATGCAAAAAGGATACTCATTTGAAAAGATTAAAGAAGTTATAGATGAATTAGATTTTTCTCAGCCAGAAGAAGAATTAGATGGTTTATTACAACAAGAATTAGAGAAAGTATATAACAAACAGTCTAGAAAATATTCGGGCAGAAAATTGATTAATAAAACGATTGAAGGTCTCATGAGAAAAGGCTATAAATATGATAAAATTAAAGGTAAATTAGAAGAGAGTGGTATTGTCGATGGAACAGAAGAAATTGAGTGAAATGAGTGAAATAGAATTACGTCACGAAATCCAAGGTTACAAAGAAAAAATGAGAAAAGCAGAAATGAATGGTATTTTAAATGAATATGATGTCTATCAAAGTAAAGTTATAATTGCAGAAAGCTACTTAGTTGATAGAACAAAAATTGAACTAGGAAAAATATACAAATTAAATGATGGTACAGGAAGCTATTTTAAAGTTGAAAGACTAAAAGGTGTATTTGCATGGGGCTTTAGAATTAAAAGTGCAGAACCTGAAGAAGGTTTACCTATTGCATTATTAAAATTATAGAAGGATGAAGATAGGATGGGTAGTTCAATTATATTAAAGTTACTGAATGTAACGCATTATTATAGAAATAGAAAATCCAAAAAATGGTATCAACCCTTTGGTTATGATGCAGAAGATATAGAATTGAATAATATTAACCTACATATCTATCAAGGTGAAGCCTTAGGTATAATTGGTGAAATCGATTCCTCTAAATCATTGATAGGTCGTTTGTTGAGCGGTGAAATCAAACCAGATAAGGGTAAAGTTGTGAGAAAGACAGATATGTTTTTCGCGGATATCGAAGATAAATCGTTGTTATCTTTATCTGTAAATGATTATGTAAAAAATGCAATTACATTATTCCAATACAACACTTCTGAACATAAAGTAGAACAAATAATAAAGTTTTCACATCTTCATGATGTAACAAATGCACCAATTAATTCTTTAACCGATCAACAGTATGCTCAATTGCAATTTACGTTAGCTAGAACGTCTAAAGCTAGCATTATTATCATGAATCAAATCTTACATAATTTGGATGAAAGTTATTTTGAAAAAGCAATTGAATTAACAGATGAATACATAAATAATAACTTAACAATAGTTATGATAGATGATGATATAAATCGTATTTCAAGAGCTAGTAATTATTTAGCATGGATTTCCCACGGACAATTAAGAATGGAAGGTTCAATCAAACAAGTATTGCCTATGTTTAAAGAACATGAAAAGGATAGACAATCATTAAAGAGTGAAGAAGAGAAAGACAATTTTGATGTGGACTGGAAAAAAAGTAGAACAAGAATTCCAGAATTGACTTACAATTTTAGAAGAATTGAACGTTATAAACATGCAAAGCCACCTGTTGCGTTGGTTCGTTTTTGGACTTTGTTTACGGTTTTCTTTATGGGTCTGTTATTTATGGCATTATTGATGTTTAATGATTTAGGTAAACTTGAGATTGGTGAAAATCAAGACCAGGCTTCTATTCAAAATCAACAGAAAAATCCATATGAAGAGAAATTGGCGTATGGTATTGTATTAAATGATGCTGTTAATTTAGAGAACATGAAAAATGGTAAGAAAATGAATGCAGATCAATATTCATTCGTAACTATCACTGGTGAAAATTCTAAAAACTACCGTGTTGTTGTAGATAATACCAATTATAAAATTGCCAAAAATAAATTACGCTATTTTGATCCAGCGGGATTATTTGAAGAGCATAGTTTGAAATCATTATCACCATATATGCATACAAATTATAGTAATTACAATGAGTTTTTTAACAGTCATTTGCATAAAAAGCATAATAAAGTAACAGACTCACTTGTACCTGAAAACGGGAAAGATAATCGCTTTAATGTACCAATTGTACAACAACCAATTGCTATGATTTTTGACGATCAAAATAAATTAACTGGTTTCACTTTCCCTATTAAAGATAAAAAAGAATTGAAAGACAAATTTGATATTGAAAATAACTTCTGGATTACTAAATCAGGCGATGGTTTTTTCATGGCAGATTTAAAGAATAATAAATGGATTTATATTGAATTGTAGGTGTAAAAGATGATTGATAGTATGATTAGCTATTTTAAAAATACGCCATATTTAATGAAACATGCATATCATCATTTGAAGTCAAAGTGGATGTGGTTAGTAATACCGTTTGTGGTAAGCATTGCTATGTTACTTATAATGATGTTGATATTTCACTTAAGTGGTACTGAAGAAATTAAGCAAGCACGTGGTTATTTTAGATTATCTTCATTAGTCTGTTTTGTGTTTATTTGGATTGCGATATACCAAAGCTATAACACATTTAAAACCGATTATTTTATAGTGAAATTATTTAATTTAAACCCTATTTACCAAAATATTCTTATTGCGATTGTTACAAGTATAACTATGTTTATTACACTCATAATTATTATCTTAGCAACGCCTGTTAATATTGAAAGTTCTATTTATTCTGCATTATTTTATGTTGTTATGACTATGCTGTTTATAGTAGTTATATCTACTCTTTTAGGTTTAATTTCAATCATACAAAGTAAAGTTGATATCATATTCTATGTTGTTACATTCATTATGTTCTTTACTGTACCAATTATTTTTATTCCTAACAGTGACACCTCCATATGGTTGCATATTTTAATGTTGAATCCTTTGTTCTATTTGGTTGAAGGTATTTCACAATCTGTAGTGTTAGGTGCATTGAGTTTGAATAATATTCCATATCATTTATATTTTGTTTTGTTTTTAGCAATTATGTGTGTATTTATCTATGCATTGTATAGAATAATAGCACATAAAAAATATGTTTATGCGGAATCACTTTCAAATAAGGAAGAGACAACACAAGAAAATCAACAAAATGAAGAAGAACAACATACACCAGAATATTAAATGTATAACCTTAATAGTATGGAAAATTCAAATTATAGATGACTTCTAATTTAAAGTATTATTTTCGTTGTTTTAAAAATAATATTTGTAAATGAAACAGAAAACTGGAGGCAACCGTTAAAAAATAACGTGTGCCTCCAGTTTTATTAATGAAATATTGATTTTTACTTTGCAAATAATTTACGTTGTAATTTATCTTCGCTAAATACCCAACCAATGTATGAATGGTCTATCTGCATATTTTTATCTAAGTGAGCAATAGCAACAAAAGAATAGTGACCATTTTTTAAATAGCGTAAATCAACTAGCCTTATTTCAGTAGTACCATCCTCTAATTTTTTGGCTTGCCAACGATAAATAGAAGAAAAATTAAGGAAAGTTCTTATGTTTTTATCATTTTTTACATATTGCATTAAATCATCATTAGTAAATGACTGCCGTTTACCTTTATCACTGAAGACTATATTACGTCCGTAACTTCTTCCTACATAATCGTGTTTTTCAGTTTGAATAGCAACACGCCATTGCATAAAACGAATAGTTGGTGCTACAAAAACTTTTACAGGGTTATGTTCTTGCTTAATTTGTTTCAATGCTTGTTGTTTAATTATCGCTTGCATTCTAAAACGTATCATATAATATACTACAAGAATAGCGATGATAGGGAAGAAAGCGACATATGGATGAATACCAATTAACCAAAATAATATTCCTACGCACCATAATATGAAAATAATAGGATCAAAAGTATTGATTACGCTTAACTGAATCCATTTATTAGTAATGGGTCTAAGGGCTTGTGTACCATAAGAATTGAAGATATCTACAAATACATGAAGAAATACAGCAAGTTGAGCCCATAACCAAACATGTGTAGTATCTACATTTTTAAAAAATGTGAAAATGAAAAGTGTGATTAATAAAGGCCATAGAATTGTAAAAGGTATTGAATGTGTTATCCCTCTATGATTGGATATATAAGTAGCATTATCTTTTAATTTAAAAACCGTGTCACCATCAGGTATTAATGAACCAACTACTAACGTTGTAGCTGTTGCTGCAAAAGAACCAGCCATAGCTGGGTCTTGGGTAGCTAATGCAGTGAGTCCGATACCCATGACTATATGTGTTCCTGTATCCATAAGTATTCACTCTTTTCATGTCAATATTATATTCATTATAATCGAATATGCATAATTTTAAAAATAACATACTATGTTAATCATAAAAAACTTTTACTAAACTAAAGAAAGAGATGTGGAAAATGTTTAATGAACAGAAATTTAAAAACAATCTTGTAACATGGTTTGAAATCAATCAACGTGAAATGCCATGGAGAGAAACTTCAAATCCTTATTATATCTGGTTAAGTGAAGTCATGTTGCAACAAACACAAGTAAAAACAGTTATAGATTATTATCATAGATTTATTAATCGTTTTCCTACAATTGAAGATTTAAGTAATGCAGAAGAAGATGAAGTGCTAAAGTATTGGGAAGGTTTAGGTTATTATAGTAGAGCGAGAAATTTTCATACTGCAATTAAAGATGTCCACGCAAACTATCGTGGACAAGTGCCTAATTCACCAGAAGTATTTGGTGAATTGAAGGGTGTGGGACCGTATACACAAGCTGCAGTGATGAGTATTGCATTTAATTTACCTTTAGCAACTGTAGACGGTAATGTCTTTAGAGTATGGTCAAGGTTAAATAATGATACTAAAGATATTAAATTGCAATCAACAAGAAAAGCATATGAAAAAGAATTACAACCATATGTTGAACAAGATTCTGGTACATTTAATCAGGCTATGATGGAATTAGGAGCTTTAGTTTGTACACCTAAAAATCCACTGTGTTTATTTTGTCCTGTACAAGAGAATTGTGAAGCATTTGAAAAAGGGACTGTCGAGGACTTACCTGTAAAAACAACAAAAATTAAAAAGAAACATGTAAAGCAACATGTATACATTGTTAGAAATGAAGATAATCAATTACTAATAGAAAAAAGAATGCAGAAATTGTTAAATAATATGTGGGAATTTCCAATGTATGAAGCGGATGAAGCGGAAAATATTAATACGAAACTAAATACAAAACTTCAATTTTCCCAAGCACCTATTTATAAATTGAAACATCAATTTACTCATATTACATGGGATATTGAAGTATACTTAGCGAATAAAGTAATTAATAAAATGGATGTTGATTTACCTGAAAATATGACATGGATGCACGTTAATGAGAAAGAAATGTTTAATTTTCCTGTGAGTATGTCGAAAATATTTAAATTCATTTCAACACATGGTTAGACTCGTTGTTGAATCCATACTTATGTTATAATTTATATTGTGAAATTAAGAAAAGGTGGTGTGGAGCATGGTAAAAGAATCCATACCTAAAGAAGGTCAGACAATTAAGATTCAAAGTTATAAACATGATGGTAATATACATCGTGTTTGGTCTGAAACTACTATATTAAAAGGTACGGAACATGTTGTAATTGGTGGAAATGATCATACGCTTGTTACTGAAAGTGATAGTCGCACATGGATAACTAGAGAACCAGCAATTGTTTATTTCCATTCTGAATATTGGTTTAATGTTATATGTATGTTTAGAGAAGATGGTGTGTATTATTATTGTAACTTGTCATCACCGTTTGTTTGTGATGAAGAGGCGTTAAAATACATTGACTATGATTTAGATATTAAAGTTTATCCAAACGGTAAGTATCATTTATTAGATGAAGATGAGTATGAACAGCATATGAGACAAATGAATTATTCTTCAGATATCGATGTGATTTTAAGACGTAATGTTGATATTTTACAACAATGGATTGAACAGAAGAAAGGTCCGTTTGCTCCCGATTTTATAAAAGTTTGGCGTGAACGATATAAAAAAATTAGAAATTATTAAGCACTTTTAATGTTTTTAATTACATTATCATTTATAGTGATATGCGTATGAGCTAATTAGGCATGGCAAAACATGTTTAATATAAATAATCGTATGCGCGCAAATGAAATGATAAGCAAACTAAGATAACGCGTTTACTACAGCCTCGTTGATAGCTCAACGTAGGCTGTTTCATTTGCTATATAGTTTGGGGGAGGAATGAAATATATGATTCGTAGATATTTACAATTTGTAAAACCATATAAATGGCGAATCATTGCTACGATACTTGTTGGTATTTTAAAATTTGGGATTCCGATGTTGATTCCATTATTAATAAAATATGTTATTGACGATATTATTAATAATAATTCAATTTCGGTAGAAGAGAAATTTACAAGATTAGCTATTGCTTTGGGAATTGCAGTATTTATTTTTGTAATTGTACGACCACCAATTGAATTTTTAAGACAATATTTAGCACAGTGGACAAGCAATAAGATTTTATATGATATACGTAGAAGACTTTATAACCATTTACAAGCATTAAGTTCCAGATTTTATGCAAACAACCAAGCAGGACAGGTTATATCTAGAGTTATCAATGATGTCGAGCAAACAAAAGATTTTATTTTAACAGGGTTGATGAATATCTGGCTGGACTGTATCACAATTGTGATTGCACTTTCCATTATGTTTTTCTTAGATGTTAAATTAACACTAGCAGCACTTGTGATTTTCCCAGTGTATATACTAACTGTTTACTTTTTCTTCGGTCGTCTAAGAAGTTTAACTAGAAAGAGATCACAAGCATTAGCGGAAGTTCAAGGTTTTTTACATGAACGTGTACAAGGTATGTCCGTTATTAAAAGTTTTGCCATTGAAGATAATGAAGCCCAAAATTTTGATAAACATAACCGTAATTTCTTGCAAAGAGCATTTAATCACACACGTTGGAATGCTTATTCCTTCTCAGCGATTAATACAGTAACTGATATAGGACCATTAATTGTTATTGGATCAGGTGCATTTTTAGCTATCAATGGCTCAATAACTGTTGGGACTTTGGCTGCATTTGTCGGCTATTTAGAGCAATTATTTGGTCCGTTACGTCGACTTGTATCTTCATTTACGACGTTGACACAAAGTTTTGCTTCAATGGACCGTGTTTTCCAATTAATGGATGAAGGTTATGACATTAAAAATAAAAAAGGTGCATTACCACTTGAAATTAATAAAGGGCATATTGAGTTAAATGATGTAAGTTTTAAATATAACTCAGAAGAATCAACAATTTTAAATAATATAAATTTAGAAATTAACCAAGGTGAAACTGTGGCATTTGTTGGTATGAGTGGTGGAGGAAAATCTACTTTAATCAATTTGATTCCAAGGTTCTACGATGTAACAGATGGTGAAATAAAAATTGATGGTACTAACATCAAATCATATTTAACTGGAAGTTTAAGAAATCAAATAGGTTTAGTCCAACAAGATAACATCTTGTTTTCAGATACAATAAAAGAGAATATCTTATTAGGTCGTCCTGATGCCACAGATGAAGAAGTAATAAAAGCTGCCAAAATGGCAAACGCTCATGACTTTATCATGGAATTATCTGAAGGCTATGATACAGAAGTTGGAGAAAGAGGCGTAAAACTTTCCGGCGGACAGAAGCAACGCGTATCTATTGCTCGTATTTTCTTAAACAACCCACCTATTATTATTTTAGATGAAGCTACAAGTGCATTAGATTTAGAGAGTGAATCTATTATACAGGATGCATTAAATATTTTAAGTGAAAATCGTACGACATTGATAGTTGCACATAGACTTTCAACTATTACACATGCTGATAAAATTGTGGTAGTTGAAAACGGAGAGATTGTCGAAACAGGTACACATGAAGCGTTATTAGCTAAAAAAGGTGTTTATGAACATCTTTATAGTATACAAAATCTATAAAATGCTACTTTTCTGCTGCTGATTTAAATAAATGATATAAAAAAGCCCGAGGCTGTTGTAATGACACAACCTCGGGCTTTTTTTATAAGTCGAAATCTTCATCTAAAATATCAATTTCATTATCGTTATTATGATATGAGAAGAAACTGATGCGTAATCTGTCTAAGTGTTCTAGTGTATAGCGATATTCTTCTATAGCAGATATAATTTGCATAATATTAGCATAGGAGTATACCGTTTGATATGGGTTTTTAATTATTTCTTTTTGGAAAGCATTCATAAGTTCTTTTTTCTGTGGATTCTCTATTTGACTATCAAATTGACTGACATCATATTTAGCTTTTTTAGATAGACTTATAAATATTTGTTCATGATATGCAATTAGTGTATCTAGTTCTAATTTAATTTGTAGTAATAACTCATGATTTAAATTGTGTAAATCGTTTTGATAGCGATTCATTTTTTTTAGTACCTCATATGCATGACGAGTACTGCGGACGACTTCTTTAAAAAGAATCTTTTTACGATTTTGCGCATATACTTGTTTTTTAGTAAATGGTCGTTCTTCTTCATAATAACTAAATGTTTGTTCAAGTCTCTTAATACGACCGCTTATTACACCTCTATCTTCCTTAATATGGTGATATTCTGATGTATCGTTCAATACGAGTTTAAACCATACAAAAATATCAGAACATATATTCAAGGAGTTGTAATAAATTTTCGACTCAAATTTTGGTGGTAAGAATAATAGATTAACTGTTGAAGAACTAATTACACCAATCATAACTAGTACAAATCTATAAAATGCAGAAACATAAAAATCTCCTGAGTGCTGTCCCATAATAATTAACGCTGTAACACTCGCTAATGTAGCAACATGTGCTAAATTGAAACGGAAAAGTATAGCAATTAAAAGTATGACAGTAACACCCATAATTATGACGTTATCTCCAAATACCGTAACCATTGCTACAGCAAGTAATGCTCCAACGACATTACCAAGCGCTTGGTCAGAAACAGTTTTTATAGATCGAAAAACGCTTGGTTGCATAGCAACGACTGCACTGACTCCAGCGATTGCTTTTAAACCAGCTTCATCAGGTAATAGAGAAGCGATAAACAAAGCAAGTATAATGGCTATACCTGTCTTGAGAATACGGGCTCCTAATTTCAAATGTACCGCTCCTTAATAAATGTATTTATACTTGTTATACAATGATTGGAGCTAAAATTCAAGTTTATTTCATTTGACTAAAAGCGTAATCAGCTGCTTTTAATGTTACATCTATTTCTTCTTCAGTATGTTCCGTTGTTAAGAACCAAGCTTCGAATTTAGAAGGTGCTAGGTTTATACCTTGATTTAGCATCAATTTAAAGAATTTAGCGAATGCCTCTCCGTCAGAATTTTCCGCCTGATCATAGTGGACTACAGTTTCTTCTGTAAAATAGAGTGTCAAAGCACCATATACTCTATTAACTGTCGCTGTGATATTATGCTTTTCTATTAATGAAAGTAGACCATCTTCTAAACGTTTACCTAAGTTATCTAATTTTTCATAAACACCTTCTTGTTCTAGTACTTCTAATAACGCAATACCTGCTTTCATAGATAAAGGATTTCCAGCCATCGTACCAGCTTGATATGCAGGTCCTAATGGGGCAACTTGTTCCATGATGTCTTGTTTACCGCCGTATCCACCAATTGGTAGACCGCCTCCGATAATTTTGCCAAATGCAGTTAAATCAGGATAAACATTATACAAATCTTGAGCTCCACCAAAATGGAATCTAAATGCAGTTATCACCTCATCATATATTACTAAACTACCATTGTTATGTGATATTTCATTCACTTGTTCTAAGAAGTTGGGTTGTGGTTTCACCATACCAAAATTTCCGACAATCGGTTCAACAAGAACTGCAGCAATTTCGTCGCCCCAATAATCTATAGCTTCTTTGTAAGCGTCAATATCATTGTAAGGCACAGTAATAACCTCTTGAGCAACACTTAAAGGTACACCAGCAGAATCAGGAGAGCCTAATTGTGATGGGCCGCTACCAGCAGCTACTAATACTAAATCTGAGTGTCCGTGATATTGTCCGGCAAACTTGATGATTTTTGTTCGATTTGTATAAGCACGTGCAACACGTATAGTAGTCATTACAGCTTCGGTACCAGAGTTAACAAACCTAATTTTCTCTAATGAAGGAATTGCTCCACGTAATTTCTTGGCAAATTCAATTTCTAATTCAGTAGGCGTCCCATATAACACGCCTAATGCTGCTTGTTCTTGAATCGCTTTAGTAATATGTGGGTGAGCATGCCCAGTGATAATAGGACCATATGCTTGTAAGTAATCAATATATTTGTTTCCATCTACATCATAAAGATATGCGCCTTGTCCAGAACGCATCATTACTGGTGCGCCACCACCAACTGCTTTATATGAACGTGAAGGTGAATTAACACCACCTAAAATATATTCATCAGATAATTTCTGAAGATTTTCACTTTCAGTAAATTTCATAGTTATCAACCTCTTTTTATTTAATATTTGCGACTATTATCGTATCATAAATTAAAGAATAAAAAGAAATAGGGTGAATGAAATGTTAAAAAAAGGAAGTCAGTTTCCAAAATTTGAATTAGAAAATCAGAATGGTGAGTTAATATCAAATGAAAGTATTAAAGGCAAAAAGGCTGTGCTTTATTTTTACCCGAGGGATAATACACCGACATGTACAACAGAAGCTTGTGATTTTAGAGACAACCTTGAAATGTTCAATGAATTAAATGTAAATGTTTATGGAATTAGTGGAGATAGTAAAAAGAAACACCAAAATTTTAGCAATAAGTTAGAGTTGAATTTTGATTTATTGGTAGACGAAGATTATAAACTTTCTGAAGAAGTTGGTGTATACCAATTGAAAAAATCTTTTGGTAAAGAGTCTATGGGTATTGTAAGAACTACTTTTGTTTTAGATGAAAATGGAATTATTATAGATGTAATTAATAAAGTTAAAGTGAAAACTCAAATAGAAGAACTAAAAGATATATTGGGGTGATTTAAAATGAAAGCTGTAAGTTTAATGAGGATGGATGATCTAGAAACTGATTTAATTGAACGCTTTCCCAATGTCGACTTTGTATTTACAACGGGTGTTTCTAGTATCAATACTGAAGATAAACAAACTTTAGATATATTGTTTGGTTACGATAGTGACTTAGATGCTGCATTTTTAAGTGATTGTCCAAATTTAAAATGGATAGCCTGGTACTCTACAGGAGTCAATAAACTTCCGTTAAAATTTATTGACGAAAATAATATAAAACTTACAAATGGTAAAGGTGTACATGCAAAACAGATGTCAGAGTTTATCTTTGCATATATCTTAGATGATTATAAAAAAATGAGAACTTCCTATTTAAATCAAATTAATAAGCATTATGATTCAAAAATGAGTGGTAAAAGATTAAGTGGCCAACGTTTATTATTTCTAGGTACAGGCAGTATCGCACAAAATACCGCTAAAATAGCTAATACTATGAATATGGAAGTACTTGGAATAAATACAAGTGCTCATGATGTAGATGGCTTTAGTAAAACATACGCTATTAAAGATTTAAAGAAAGTTATATCTGAAGCGGATATTATTGTTAACACACTCCCCGAAACAAATGAAACAATACATCTACTCACAAAAAATCATTTTGAATTGATGAAAAACGAAGCATTATTTATTAATGTAGGTAGGGGAACTATTGTAAAAGAAGAAGTTTTAGTTGAAGTTTTAAATGAAAAATTGATTAGACATGCATATTTAGATGTATTTGAAAATGAACCATTAACTTCAGAAAACCCACTATATGAATTAGAGAATGTTACGATTACAGCTCATATTACTGGTAATAACTCAGAAAACAAAGCAGAAGTAACAGAGATTTTTATTGAAAACCTAACATCTATTCTCAATAATAATAAGCTAATTGAGAATTTAGTTGATCCAAAGAGTGGATATTAACGAGTTTAAACTAAGAATATTGACATTTCCCTAATTTAACAGTTATATTAATATTAAGTAATAATAATTCTTAAATAGAAAGATGGTGAGGGAAATGAGTGCAGAGATGGAAACAGTTGAACATCAACTAGAAGATTCAATTGCATCTTTAAGAAATAATGGCGTGAGAATAACCCCACAAAGACAAGCAATTCTTAAATTCTTAATTGCTTCAGAGTCACATCCTACAGCCGATGAAATTTATCAAGCACTTTCACCTGATTTTCCAAATATAAGTGTTGCTACTATATATAATAATTTACGTGTCTTCAAAGAAATAGGGATAGTTAAAGAATTACCGTATGGAGATTCATCAAGTCGTTTTGATTTCAGTACACACAATCATTACCATGTTATATGTGAAGATTGTGGTAAAATCGTAGACTTTCATTATCCACAACTAGATGAGGTAGAACAATTAGCTCAACACGTAACAGACTTTAATGTAACGCATCATCGTATGGAAATTTATGGTTTATGCAAAGATTGCCAAGATAAAAAAGAATAATCGTAACCATAGTTGAAGTAATGATTAATTTAATAGCTATGAAGGAACTAAATTGAAAGTGAGTAAACATATTATGGAAATAATTTACTTTTTATGCACAGAAAAACCAATTATGTTTGAAATGGATATTTAGCATCTTTAAGCTTATAATTGATTATCAATTAAATGGACTGTTAAATAAGTTCAACTTGTACCAGTTAGTTGTTGTCTTGTACAAAGTTAGAAACCGAGATATTAGATATCTCGGTTTCTTTTTGTTTTCAATTCTTTCTATAAGTAGAAACAGGTATTATTAAAAATATATGATTATTTAAAATATAGGAGATAGATTGTATATAGAAAATACATTTACTGACCAGCGAAAATGAGAAATTATAGTAAAATGAGTAATTAGTTATACAATGTTATTACACCATTTTAAAAACATGTACATCTATTTACTAAATAGTGAATATAAAGGTAAAATTCAACTAAAAAGATTCTCAATAATTATTGACGATATGGAATAATCTTGATACTATATAAAAGTCGTCAAAACAAGACGCATTGCAACATCAATTGAAACAAAATGAATTTTAAAAAGTGTAAAATTAACGCTTGTGAATCTCATTTGTAAGTTATATAATAGTAAATGTTGAGTTGAGAAAAACGAAACAAACTTAATAAAAAATAAAAAAATTATCATTGACTTAACAAAAACTTAATGATAAAATAATTTCTTGTAACACATTAATGAACATTGAAAACTGAATTGCAATATGTCAACGTTAATTCCGAACACAACATTAAATTGTTGGTTCAAAACAAGTGTTAGAGATAACACAAATTAGTATTTTATGAGCTAATCAAACATCATAATTCATTTATGGAGAGTTTGAT
>NZ_JBOIHZ010000009.1:0-95384 GCF_051408735.1 Staphylococcus sp. AS1337
TTCCCATGCCGAACACAGAAGTTAAGCTCTTTAGCGCCGATGGTAGTCGGACTTACGTTCCGCAAGAGTAGGACGTTGCCAGGCAATTAAATTATTCCACAGTAGCTCAGTGGTAGAGCTATCGGCTGTTAACCGATCGGTCGTAGGTTCGAGTCCTACCTGTGGAGCCATATGGCCCCGTGGTCAAGCGGTTAAGACACCGCCCTTTCACGGCGGTAACACGGGTTCGAGTCCCGTCGGGGTCATTACATATTTGGAGGATTAGCTCAGCTGGGAGAGCATCTGCCTTACAAGCAGAGGGTCGGCGGTTCGAACCCGTCATCCTCCACCATTTTTAATTAAATAGTACGGAGGGGTAGCGAAGTGGCTAAACGCGGCGGACTGTAAATCCGCTCCTTCGGGTTCGGCAGTTCGAATCTGCCCCCCTCCACCATTTATGGGCTATAGCCAAGCGGTAAGGCAATGGACTTTGACTCCATCACGCGCTGGTTCGAATCCAGCTAGCCCAGCCATTAGAGCCATTAGCTCAGTTGGTAGAGCATCTGACTTTTAATCAGAGGGTCAGTGGTTCGAGCCCACTATGGCTCACTAGTAAGCACTTCTCACAAGAGAAGTGCTTTTTTTATATAAAATTATATTTCACTTTTAAAATAAATACTTATGTTATTTACTCAATTTTGCTTATATAAAGTAATAATATAAGCATGAAGTACAAATCCCTATTACAAATCCCTATTATAGTTAGAACTTTGAATAAAGTTTGTTTTTTTATTTATACATTTTACTGTTTAGTAAAATAATAAAAATCGATACTAAAAGGATTTGTTTTGAATGATAAATCACTATATTGATTTTATATGTAAAAAGACTGAAATGAAGAGAAAAAGCTATTTTAACAACGCTTGAAATGTTAATGTCTTTAGATTATTCTAGAAACATATAACAACAAAGGGGTTTTAAAAATGAATAAAACAGTAGAAATTATTGGAGTACCAGCAACATTTGGGCAAAGGAAATTAGGGGTAAACCTTGGTCCAGATGCGATTCGATATGCTGGAATTGAGGACCGTATTAAAGCAATTGGTCTATCTGTTAAAGATTCTGGTAATATTGCAGTACCTAAATTAGATTTAGAAAAGTTTAATTCAGAGCAAGAGGGCTTACGTAATATAGAGGAAATCATAGAAACATCAAATATATTAAGTGATGCGGTATCAACTAGCATTGAACATAATCATTTTCCATTAGTGCTAGGGGGAGACCATTCAATTGCAATTGGTTCTATATCAGGTGTTAGTAAGTACTATGAGAATTTAGGTGTTATTTGGTATGATGCACATGGCGACTTAAATGTACCTGAAGAATCACCTTCAGGAAATATTCATGGTATGCCGTTACGGGTGCTTGCAGGTGATGGTGATGAGCGTTTGGTTGATATTTCGGATTATTCACCGAAAGTTAAACCTGAAAATATTGTGCTTATTGGTATGAGAGATTTAGATGAGGGCGAAAGACGCTACATAAAAGAACATAATATTAAAACGTTTACGATGGCTGAAGTTGACCGATTTGGTATTAAAAAAGTGATTGAAGAAACAATAGCTTATTTAAAACCTAAAACAGATGGCATTCATTTATCACTTGATGTTGATGCCTTAGATCCTGTTGAAACACCAGGAACAGGTACTAGAGTGCTTGGAGGTTTAACGTATAGAGAAAGTCATTTTGCATTAGAGTTGTTACATAATTCTAATCTCATTACTTCTATGGATTTAGTGGAGGTTAATCCACTAATCGATCATAATAATGACACGGCAGAGCAAGCAGTAGGTTTAGTAGGTAGTTTCTTCGGGGAAACATTACTATAATTCAGTTGAAATTATGTCTATAACATAGAGAAATAAGCCAAGTACTTAACTACAATGTAATATTGGAATAGCTGACTGCTATCAGAAAGTATTTTTTATGTTTTGTGTCAGTCAGTTTTGTTGGGGCGAGATAATGAAATCATATTTTTAAAATATGATTTCAATTTCGCTCCTTTTGATTTTGCTAAAAATTTAAATACTAAATATGACAGTTAGTGTTATGATTGGTATAATATATAACATGGGAACAGATAACCGGAGGAGATGTTATGGAATTATCCAACTTTTTTGATAACTGGAGTACAGTTAAAATAATTGCAAGTGTACTCGACTTACTCATAGTATGGTATGTACTTTATCTTCTCATTACAGTTTTTAAAGGTACCAAAGCCATTCAACTATTAAAAGGTATTGTTGTAATAGTAATTGGTCAACAATTGAGTAAAATGCTGAACTTAACAGCTACATCCCGTCTTTTTGATTTAGTTATTCAATGGGGGGTGTTAGCTCTAATCGTGATATTCCAACCAGAAATTCGCCGTGCCTTGGAACAACTTGGTAGAGGTAGCTTATTTAAACGTTATTCAACGAATTTAAATAGTGATGAAGGCAAGTTAATATCTTCTGTATCAAAAGCAGTACAATATATGGCTAAACGCCGTATAGGTGCATTGATTGTATTTGAAAATGAAACAGGGTTACAAGATTATATTGAAACAGGCATCGCAATGAATTCAGAAATATCACAAGAACTATTAACAAATGTTTTTATACCAAACACGCCATTACATGATGGTGCAATGATAATTCAAGAGAATAAGATTGCTAGTGCTGCGAGTTATTTGCCGTTATCTGATAGCGCTAAAATTGCTAAAAGTTTAGGGACAAGACATAGAGCTGCAGTAGGTATATCAGAAGTATCAGACGCTTTTACTGTTATCGTTTCAGAAGAAACTGGATCTATTTCTGTTACGTTTGACGGTAAATTAAGAAAAGATATTTCAAACGAAGCATTTGAAGAATTATTAGCTGAACATTGGTTTGGTACACACTTTCATGAGAAAGGTGTGAAGTAATATGTTAGAAAGTAAATGGGGATTGAGATTAATCGCCCTTGTGTTAGCCCTTGTGTTTTTCCTATCAGTTAACAATATGTTTGGAAATATATTTAATGCTGATAACTTAGGCCAAAAGTCTTCCGAAACGATTCAGGAAGTTCCGGTGCAAGTTAAGTATAATAATAAATCATTATATGCTAGTGAAGTGCCTGATAAAGTTGATGTGGAAATTTCAGGTCCTCAATCACAGGTTTTAAAAGCTGAGAATGGTGAAAATATTAAAGCAGTCTTAGATTTAAGTGGTGAAAAAGCAGGAAAGCATACGACGCAATTCCAGGTCAATGGATTGAATAAAGACATTGATTATAGTGTTAAACCGAAAGAGGCCACTGTAAATCTTGAAGAACGTGTGAGCAAAACATTAAAAGTAGAACCGGATGTAAGTAATAATGACTTAGATTCAGACTATAAAATTAGTGAGCAAAGCGTTTCACCAGAGACAGTTAAAGTGACTGGTGGACAAGATCAAATTGATAAAATAGCATATTTAAAAGCAACATATAAAAATAAGAGTAAAATTGCTAAAAATACTACAGATGTAGCAAAAATTACTGCGTTTGATAGAAATCTTAATAAAATTGACGTTTCAATACAACCGAATGAGGTAAACTTGAGCGTTAAGGTAGAAGATTATAGTAAAAAAGTTAAAGTAAAAACAAAAGCAGTAGGATCATTATCAAATAATCGTGAATTAGACAATATAAGTTTAGAAGATGAAGAAGTAGAAATTTATGGTAATAAGGATGACTTAGAAGATATTGATGAAATTACTGCAAATGTAAATTTAGATAATATCTCAGATACTACTGAAAAAAATGTGAAGTTTAAAGTACCTAAAGATGTGACAAAAATTAATCCAAGTGGTACTACAGCTAAAATTACAGTTAAATAGATTTGTATAAATAAAGGAGATATAAATAATGGCAAAATATTTTGGTACAGATGGCGTAAGGGGAGTAGCAAATAAAGAATTAACACCTGAACTTGCGTTTAAACTAGGGCGCTATGGCGGCTATGTTTTAGCACATAATAAAGATGAGAAGCACCCTAAAGTACTAGTTGGTAGAGATACTCGTGTTTCAGGAGAGATGTTAGAATCTGCTTTAATTGCAGGACTAATTTCCATCGGCGCAGAAGTTATGCGTTTAGGCGTTATTTCAACGCCAGGTGTAGCATATTTAACACGAGAAATGGAAGCCGAATTAGGTGTCATGATATCTGCTTCTCATAACCCAGTTCCAGACAATGGTATTAAATTCTTTGGTTCTGATGGCTTCAAATTATCAGATGATCAAGAACAGGAAATAGAAGAATTATTAGACCAAGAAAATCCTGATTTACCTCGACCTGTTGGCGAAGATATTGTACCTTACTCTGATTATTTTGAAGGTGCACAAAAATACATTAGCTATTTAAAATCAACTGTTGATGTGAACTTAGATGGAATGAAGATTGCATTAGATGGTGCAAATGGTTCTACATCTTCTTTAGCACCGTTTTTATTCGGTGATTTAGAAGCTGATACAGTGACAGTTGGCTGTAAACCAAATGGTTATAATATTAATAAAGATGTTGGTTCTACGCATCCTGAAACATTAGCTAAAGAAGTTGTCGAATCAGAATGTGACTTTGGTTTAGCTTTTGATGGTGATGGTGACAGATTAATTGCAGTAGACGAAAAAGGTAATATTGTCGATGGTGACCAAATCATGTTTATTATTGGTCAAGCGATGAGCAAAAATCATGAGTTAAATAATAATATGATTGTTTCTACTGTAATGAGTAACTTAGGGTTCTATAAAGCTTTAGAAAACGAAGGTATCCAATCTAACAAAACTAAAGTTGGAGATCGCTACGTTGTAGAAGAAATGAGAAGAGGTAACTACAATTTAGGTGGAGAACAGTCAGGCCATATTGTATTAATGGATTATAATACGACTGGAGACGGTTTGTTAACAGGTGTTCAACTAGCTAGTATTATAAAAATGACTGGTAAAAGTTTAAGTCAACTTGCAAGTCAAATGAAAAAATATCCACAATCATTAGTTAATGTTCGTGTAACAGATAAATATCGTGTGGAAGAGAATATTGATGTGCAAGAAATAATGACTAAAGTAGAAGTAGAAATGAATGGTGAAGGTCGTATTTTAGTAAGACCTTCTGGAACAGAACCATTAGTGCGAGTAATGGTTGAAGCATCAACTGATGAAGATGCGCAGCGATTTGCCAATACAATTGCTGATGTAGTTCAAGATAAAATGGGATTAGATAAATAGTTATTAATTAAATATAATCAAGACCTAAATATTTAATTCAAGTCGCCCAGCACATCATATAAAAACGATGCGCTGGGTTATTATTATTGTTTTAAAACATAAATTAATAAACATTTAATTATGTAAAAAAGCAATAGCTCAGACTGTCGACAGATTCTTTGACTTTGTTGCAGTTTTTTATTCACGTTTCCCACGGACACTGCCTAAGTCTGAAGTATTTGGCTAGTGCTCTTCCCACAGTAGTCGATCCAAATATTACACTGAAAAGAGTATAGTATATATAAATTAAACAGTGGTGGCGTTTACTATGTTGAATAACTCAATTGATATAAGTAGAACTTTGCTCTAAAAGACCCATGCTATTTTGAAAAATAAATATACAAATATAAATAAACAAACCTTAGGTGATAGTTGAACTGACCCCAAATAACGGGAATAAAATAAAAACACTTTCGTTGAATTCATTTAAAATGAATCATACGGAGGTGTTTTTTCTATGAAAATAATGTCTTATTCAATAGAAACAAAATATAAAACTATTGAAATGAAAGAAGATGGATATACTGTAAAAGAAATTATGGAAGCATTAAATATCAAAAACAGAACACAGGTAAAAACTTGGTGGTAATGGTATAAAAATGGTGAAACTTATAGATTTTATCAACAAAGAGGCAAGCAATATGCTTATGGCAAAGGAGTGGAAGAATTATCAGAAGTAGAACAATTAAAGTTAGATAATAAGAAAAAAGATATTGAATTAGATATTTAAAAAAAGTACAAGGAAGTGGTACCAAAAGTAATTGTAGAATTAGTTGATCAATTAAAGCATAAGTATTCAATCAGAATGATACTGGATGTTTTAGAAATACCTAAATCGACATACTATAGATGGAAACATAAGAACAATGAAAAAGATAAAGTGACTCAAAAGGTTATTGAATTATGTGAAGAAAATAATTTCACCTACGGTTATCGCAAAATTACAGCATTGATTAATCAATTGTATTCAGTATCAATTAATCATAAAAGAGTTCATAGAATCATGCGAGAGTATAATCTGAACTGCCGAGTTAGACCTAAAAAATCTAAAAAAATTGGTGAACCTTATTATAAAACAGATAATTTATTACAAAGACAGTTTAAAGCTAACCAACCAATGGAAGTATTAACAACTGATATTACTTATTTACCTTTCGGTAATACAATGTTGTATTTATCTTCGATTATGGATGTTTATAACGGAGAAATTGTAGCGTATAAAATAGATAACAAATAGGACTAAAGTTTAGTTAATGATACATTAAATCTAATTGATATACCTGAGGATTGCATACTACATAGTGATCAAGGTAGTGTTTACACGTCGTATTCTCACTATCAATTATGCGAAGAAAAAGGCATTATCAGAAGCATGTCCCGAAAGGGAACACCTGCTGATAATGCCCCGATAGAAAGTTTTCATTCCTCGCTAAAGTGTGAAACCTTCTACATCAACAATGAGCTTAATAGCTCTAATCACATTGTAATAGATATTGTCGAAAATTACATTAAAAACTATAATAGTAATCGAATTCAACAAAAACTAGGCTACTTAGCCCCTGTAAAATACAGGGAATTAGCAGCCTAGAACATAGTGTTTTTATTAAGTTCCCTCTTTAGGGGTTCAGTTCAAGTACCACCTAAGGTTTGTTTATGTTCTGAACCGTTACTATTTTAATAGCGATGCCTTCTTACATTTATAATACATTGTATGCTTGAACGATTTCTTGAGTTAATTGTTCATCTGTTTTAGCAAATTCTTTTAAGAATGCTTCAAGACCATGTTCTTGAATATAATCATTTTTTTCTACTGTTTCTTGATCATTTGCATCATCATATTTTAGTAATAAAGCAGCAGTTTTAACTAATGCATCATGTTTTAAATTATTTTGATATAAATAATTTAACGGTTTAATGATTCTATCTTGTGGCCCGATTTTACGCATTGTACCTCGTCCTACACGTGTAACTTCATCAGATAAGTTTGGATTTTTAAAACGCTCAATAATTTTTTGGACATATTGAGCTTGTTCGTTTTCGTTAAAATCAAACTGTTTGGTAATGTATTGACTGGTTTCTTTAAGAACACGTTCTAAATCATGTTTAATGTCTGCATCGTTAACCGCATCTAGAATAGTTGGTTGTCCAAAATATCTACCTGCATAAGCAAGGTAAGCATGACCAGTATTCACTGTAAGTAACTTACGCTCAATGTAAGGAGTTAAATTATCTACATATTTAATATGATTAAGTTCTGGACCAAACCAAGCGTCTTTCTCTATTACCCATTCATAGAAAGGTTCAACGACCACATCTAAAAGGTTATCATTGGTTTGTAATGGAACAATACGATCAACTGCAGAATTAGCAAAATGAATGTGTTCAGGTAGTGGACCTGTAATATCTAAAATTGCTTTTTCTAAAGTATTGGTTGCCATAATTGCATTCTCACATGCAACAATATTAACAGGTGTTTCTTTTTCTGTTAAATAAGTAGCAAATGATTTTGCGATTATAGGCAAGATGTTGACACCAACTGCAGTTGTAATTAAATCGGCTTCTAAAACTGCTTGTTTTAAACTTTCTGAAGGTGCACCAGAGTTGATCGCATCTACATTATGCACACGTGTTGTTGTTTTAGATTCATCAGCTAAAATGACATCGTATTCATGATGTTGATCCAAAGCAGTGATGATTTCAGTATTAACATCTGCAAAAGTTACTTTTATATCATTATCAGCAAGAATATAACCGATAAAACCTCTACCTATATTTCCAGCACCAAAATGTAAAGCTTTCATTATGCATCAGCCTCCTCAAAGACTTGTTTGATTTCCTCTGCTGATGAAGCTTGAATAATACGTTCTACGTTTTCTTCTTCGCTAAACGTAATAGCTATTTTAGAAAGTAAGTCTAAATGTTCACCATCTTTACCTGCAATACCTACGACAACTTTAACAACTTCGCCGTCCCAGTCAACACCCTCAGGTATTTGAATTAAAGTTAAACCTGATTTTAAAACACTAGCTTTAGCTTCATCAGTACCGTGAGGGATAGCTAAACCATTGCCCATAAATGTTGTTACTACTTGCTCGCGATCTTTCATTGCTTGAATATACGCTTCTGTTACAGCACCACTTGATACTAAAGCTTGGCCTGCTTTTTCAATTGCTTCGTTTTGATCTTTAACTGTTTGGTTGATAAAAATGTTTTCATTGCTAAATAATTCGCTCATTTTACTTCACTCCATATTTAATAATTTTTGTAATTGCATAAGATAACTTTGCTTAAGTAATGCTTGAAGTTGTTCTGGTTGTTCCATAAATCCATCAATATTATCTAGATGTTCGACCAATTTTCCTGAAATATCACTTACAAGTTGTGCCATTGTATCATCAGGGGGAACGAACATGCTTAACAAATATCTCACGGAAAGATTGTCATTTTGATTACTATTAAGCAAAATAGGTTCATTTAAAATGGTTATTAATATAAAAGGTTTTTTAATAATCTCACTTTTCAAATGAGGAATTGCGATTGGATAAGGGTCTAAAACAAACCCTTGTCGATCCATGTGTTGCTTAATCAGTTCAGCGAATGACTGGCCTTCCGTGATGATTTGATGTTCCAATAATGTGTTGGTTAAATAAGTTGTCCAGTTCGAAACTGAAGTATAATCTACATTTACAGAATCAATTATTTCTAGTCCTTTTCTGATGTATGTTAATTTTTCTTCAGGATTTAAAATGTTACTATTATTCGTTTCATATGTTTGGATCTTTGGTTGTTTGTGCTGTGTGTTTAAAAAAGCTGATACGTGATTTACATCTGCGTCAGGCAGTAAAGGATTTACCGTAATATATGGTAAGGCGATATCTAAATCTACAGTGGAAATAATCGCATCAAATTGTGTAGCATCAATATCATTTAAATCACCAACTGATGCTTGAGTAGTATTTTGTATATCACTAAATGTTTGTTGTAACCGTGTTGCCAGTAATCTACTAGTTCCAATGCCACTACTACATACTACGAGTACATTGTAAAAGGCGCTATTTTGATTTTGTAAAGCACCACCAAAATGAAGCACAATAAATGCAATTTCACTATCTGGAAAATTAAAATTTGGCCAGGTTTGTAGTAAGGCACGATGAACACTTTCAAATAGCCGTGGGTACTTATGTTGAATCATTTCAGTTAATGGATTATAAGTTTCAATATTAGCGTTTAAACGGTTAATTGCTGGTATAATGTGCAACTTTAATCCTTCACTAAGCGTTTTAAAATCTTTGAACGATTGTTGAGAAAAATGTGAAACAGAATGAATAAATTTCTCAATCTTTGATTCATCTTTACTATCTTTAAATACTTCGGCAGATTCTTTACGTTTCGCACCTCTGAGGTGAATAGTGATAAAAGTCACTTCAGCTTGGTTAAACTGGACACCATAAATATGTTCAAGGTGTAAGGCAAGGGCCTTTGCTACCTCGTGTTCAAAAGAATCTTTAACACTGTTATAAATGTCGTCATTTAAAGCAACATATTGATTATTAAGCATTCGTTCAATACTTAAGACAATGTGTACAGTTAAGGTTAAATAACTTGATTCTGTTAAAGAGTAGGGAAGTTGACCTAAGTGGTCCATTAAAATACGTTCAATTTGAAATATTTTGTCCATATCAACCATTGCCAATTGTGACTGGTTAATAGATTGATATACAAAATGATTTTCAATAACTGAATAGACACTGGTGCTGTTTAGATTATTGACCATCAACTGGCTCAATAGTTCACGTTTTTTTGATTCTGCACCATGTAATTGAATACCTTCACCACGCTTTTTTTGCAGCGTTAATTGGTATAGATCAAGTTCTGTTTCTAATTCATCTAAAAGTTTTGTTAATGTTTGATTAGAGACACCGATTTCTTGTGCTAAAACGTATTGTTTAATAGGAGTATCTGTTTGAATCAATGCATATAAAATGATTACTTTTTGTTCTTCTTGTGATAAATCTATGGTATTTTCATTTAATAATGCATGTTTTAGTGAATTTAACGCCATCTCCGTCGTTTTCAGTTGTATACCTTTTTTCGTAACTCTTTCAAGCTCGATATCAAATGTCGATAAAAAAGATTCAATAGATTTTAATTCCCTATGAATAGTACGAGAGGATACAGCTAGATGTTGAGCAATGTCGTAAATAGTGACATATTGACCGTGATATTTAATTAACATTTCGATAATTTCTTTTTCACGCGTACTCAAAAACATAGCCATACCCTCCAGTATTGTTCTATATAGTGATTGTTTAATTATTTAAGATTTTCAAGTAATTCATCATATCTAGGTGAATTTAAGAAATTATCAACTGAGATATGAATTGCATTTGGTACTTGTTTAATCGCTCTATCAGTAAGTTTCTTTTGTGTAATAACGAGTTGTGCATCGCTTGGTAATTGATTGATTGCAGTATTGGTTACATCTACGTCTTGTATATCAGCTTTTTTAAATTTATTGCGTAGCATACTTGCTCCCATAGCGCTTGATCCCATACCAGCATCACAAGCGAATATTACATGGTTTACTTTACTATAATCATGAGCATCTACATTTTCAGTATCGTAATTGTCTAGTAAATCTTCTTCAGATTGTGTGTCTGTACTATCTGTATCAGCAGTAGTTGCAGTAGCAGCAGTTGTTGAAGTCGTATTACTATCTTCATTCCCTTTTAACTTAGAAGATACACTTGATTTTTTCCCTTTTGAAGCTTCCATTTTTTCAGTAGCAGCCTCTAGGTCTTCTTCAGGCTCTTTTGTGAATTTTAAAATAATCGCAGCAACGATAAATGAAACAATTGCTGCAAGTAATACACCGATTATCATGTGTAAAAATTCGCCCTTAGGCGCGTTTAACATATAAACGATGAATGATCCTGGTGAAGCGGGACTCTTGAATCCAAAATCAAGTAGAGAATATGTTGCTACACCTGTCATACCACCTAAAATTACAGCTATGAATAATAAAGGACGCATTAACACGTATGGGAAGTAAATTTCGTGAATTCCCCCCAAGAAGTGGATAATACCAGCACCATATGATGTTGCTTTAGCTGTCCCAGTGCCGAAAATCATATAAGCGACTAAGATTCCCAGACCTGGACCAGGGTTAGATTCTATTGTGTATAGTATTGATTGTCCTGCAGAAGATGCTTGGTCTGCACCAAGTGGTGTAAACACACCGTGATTAATTGCATTATTTAAGAATACAATTTTAGCAGGTTCTACAATAATACTTACTAGTGGTAGTAAATGTGCATGTACTAAAGCTTCTACAGCTAAAGATAAAACATGCATAATAAATTCCATTATTGGAGCTAATATTTTAAATCCAACAATTGTCATAATAAAACCTAAAATACCAGCTGAGAAATTATTGAATAACATTTCAAAACCTTGTGGCGTTCTTGGTTGTATAAATTCATCGGTTTTCTTCATTAACCAGCCAACGAGTGGTCCCATAATCATGGCGCCAAGTAACATTGGCGTATCAGGTAAAGCAACGATTACACCCATAGTTGCTACAGCTGCGATAATACCCCCACGCATTTCATGTATTAAACGTCCACCACTATAAGCAATCAGTAATGGTATTAAATACGAAATCATTGGTCCAGCCAATTGACTTAAATCTTTATTTGGCCACCAACCCCCATCTATGAATATAGCGGCGATGAAGCCCCATGCGATAAAAGCACCGATGTTCGGCATAATCATACTACTTAAAAATGATCCGAACGCCTGTACCTTACGACCAATCCCATTATTTTCTTTAGTCTCTGTTTGTGACATATTATTGCACCTCTTTTTCTCTTTTTATTTATAACTTAATTGTAGGTGGCAGTAATGAATTAAACAATATAAACTAATTTCAAATTTGTCACATTATCTTTGACAATTATGACAATATAGAAATTACTATTACTGCCTTTTTTAAAACTAAGAATTAACATAAACAATGATTAAATATATTATAAATATAGGAGATTATTTTATATATCATATGGTTAATGCAAGTACTTAGGTTATGCTCATTTATGTTAAAGGAGAATTATTGGTATCAAAGAAAGCATGATACTTTTAACTAATGCTCAACTTTATTTTTGTGTTTGTAAATATATTGTTAATAAATTGTTTGCATTACAGATCAATAACATTGTACAATTAATGTTATTGAGAGGAAGGAGGAAAGTTAGAGTTTTAGTCAATTATAGCGCCTGTACAAACGATGAGGTTACGTATTAACAATTTAAGTTTTAAAACAGAAAGCTTAATAGGTATGTTAATCGAAGTTTGTAGACGAGGAGGATAGTTATCGAACCATCGGCGGATGCTATCCCGGATGTGGCTCATTCGTGAACTTATTAAGGAAAACATTAGGGCAACCTAGTGCACAAAGTTAATAAGATAGCCAAAATTAAATAACTATTATTATAAGGTGATTGAGATAACCGTTATTATCAGAAGACCTATCACTATTGATTTAAATAGGGATTAGTCTGTCTATAAGGGTTTTAAATACATTGAACAAGTTCGTATGCGCTAGACGTTCAATTATCTCAATGCCATTACATTGGAGGAAATTTATATGTGTGGAATTGTCGGCTATATTGGTCAAGATAATGCGAAAGAATTATTATTAAAAGGATTAGAAAAATTAGAATACAGAGGTTATGACTCAGCAGGTGTTGCAATCGTTAATAATGAGGGCACATCAGTATTCAAATCAAAAGGTCGTATTGCAGAATTAAGAAAAGTTGCAGATGGTGAAGATACTGATGGTAATGTGGGAATTGGTCATACACGTTGGGCAACACATGGTGTACCTAATCATGAAAACTCACACCCACATCAGTCTGCAACTGAACGCTTTACATTAGTTCATAATGGAGTAATTGAAAACTATGAAGAACTAAAAAATGAATACTTAAGTGACATTACTTTCATTTCAGAGACAGATACAGAAGTTATAGTACAATTAGTTGAATATTTTTCAAATACTGGTCTAACTAGTGAAGAAGCATTTACAAAAGTTGTATCTTTATTAGATGGTTCATATGCTTTAGGACTGATTGATAATGAAGATAGAGATACAATTTATGTTGCTAAAAACAAGTCACCGTTATTAATTGGTGTTGGTGATGGTTTCAATGTAATTGCGTCAGATGCAATTGCAATGTTACAAGCTACTAATCGGTATAAAGAGATTCATGACCATGAAATTGTTATAGTTAAACGTGATGAAGTAATTATTAAAGATCAAGATGGCAATGTTCAAGATAGAGAAGCTTATACAGCACAAATTGATGCAGCTGATGCGGAAAAAGGCGTATACGATCACTATATGTTAAAAGAAATTCATGAACAACCAGCAGTTATGCGTCGTATCATTCAAGAGTACCAAGACGAAGAAGGTAACTTGAAGATGGATCCAGAAGTGATTAAAGATGTAGCTGAAGCTGATCGTATTTATATAATCGCAGCAGGTACAAGTTATCACGCTGGGCTTGTTGGTAAAGAATTCATTGAAAAATGGGCTGGTGTACCTACAGAAGTACATGTTTCTTCAGAGTTTGTATATAATACACCGTTACTTTCTGAAAAACCATTATTCATCTATATTTCTCAATCAGGGGAAACAGCAGACAGTCGTGCAGTATTAGTTGAAACAAATCGTTTAGGACACAAGTCTTTAACTATCACTAACGTGCCAGGTTCTACTTTATCACGTGAATCTAATCATACGTTACTGTTACACGCCGGTCCTGAAATTGCAGTAGCTTCTACAAAAGCTTATACAGCACAAATTGCAGTATTATCTATTCTGTCACAAATCGTTGCGAGAGAACACGGCAGAGATGTAGAAGTAAGTTTATTACGTGAATTAGCAAAAGTTACAACTGCTATCGAATCAATTGTTGATGATGCAGATGTTATGGAACAAATTGCTACTGATTTCTTAAGAACTACACGTAATGCATTCTTTATTGGTCGTACAGGAGACTATAATGTAAGTTTAGAAGGTGCATTAAAACTTAAAGAAATTTCATATATCCAAGCTGAAGGTTTTGCTGGTGGAGAATTGAAACACGGAACAATTGCGTTAATTGAAGAAGGCACTCCTGTTATTGCTTTAGCTACGCAAGAAAAAGTAAACTTATCTATCCGTGGTAACGTAAAAGAGGTCGCTGCACGTGGTGCCAATCCATGTATTATTTCAATGGATGGATTGAATAAAGATGGTGATTCATATGTCATCCCTCACGTACATGAATTATTGACACCACTTGTTTCAGTAGTAGCATTACAGTTAATTTCATATTATGCTGCATTGCACAGAGACTTAGATGTAGATAAACCACGTAACTTAGCAAAATCAGTTACAGTTGAATAAATCAATCTAAATCAAATGTGGCAAACTTTATACTTTGTCATTAATATAAGGACTTATCATTAGCATCTATCGCTATTGATAAGTCTTTTTTAATTTATAAGTTTCATCAAAGGGCATAATATTAGTACATCAATTTAATTGTTAAAATATCATTTGTCGAAAGGATAGAATTGAAATGAGAGAAAATAATATAAATTATTTTATAGGTGAGCATTGTGAAACTACGGCAACTGGAACACTACTAAAGTTTATAAATATAGAGTTGTCAGAACCGATGTTATTTGGTATTGGAGAAGGGCTGGGCTATATTTATTGGGATATGAAAAATATGGAATTCCCTTTTCTTGGTGGACGTATTAAACCAGATTATTTAACAAAAAACATCGTAAAAAATTTAAATTTAGAAATCCAATTAGAAGAAACTACATCTATTAAAAAGGCATGGCAAAATGTCAAAAAGGCAATTGACGCTGGCCAGCCAGTTGGTTTGAAATTAGATAGTTATTATTTAGATTATTTTTCTAGCAAAGTGCATTTCGCAGGTCACTATGTAGCAATGTATGATTATGATGATTTATACGCCTATTTAATTGATACGAAACAACAGGGAAGTAATGTTAAAACAACGCTAAATAGTATAGAACAAGCTAGGAATGCTAAAGGGCCAATGTCTTCTAAGAACCTTTCATATACAATTAAGCAAGTGACACCAATGCCGGATATGAGAACAGTCGTTTTAACAGCTATACAAAATAATGCGAAGGATTATTTAAATCCGCCAATAAAGAATATAGGATATAAAGGAATAAAGAAAACAAGTGAAAAAGTGAAAACCTGGTTTGAAAGAAGTACTAATATTGAAGCTGATTTATTGCTTGTAGCTAATTTAATGGAAAATGGGGGAACTGGTGGTGCATTGTTTAGGAAAATGTACAAATCATTTTTGAAAGAAGCACAGTTATTGATTGAAGATGAAGCTTTGAATCGAGCCTACCATATGTTTACAGATATAGTAGTAAACTGGGAAAATGTTATTAAATTAATAAAAAAGGCAGGACTAACACAAAACAAGACGTTTTTAAATGAAGCTTCGACGATACTAGATAAACTAGCAGAACAAGAATATGAAGCAATGAACTTATTATTAAAAATTAAAAACTAAAAATTAATATGAGTAGCAATCATTTGAAAATGATTAGAATCAAAATATTTTTAAACATGTTATATCTTTATTATTCTAAATGAGACAGTATATGATTGTATAAAGTTAAAGGAGGGATGCATTGATGACAAAGCCTAAAATTTATACAATGTCGTTTGCTACGATATATCCATATTTAATAGAAAAAGTTGAGAAAAAAGGTCGAACAAAAGAGGAAGCGGATGAAGTCATTCGTTGGATGACAGGCTATTCGCAAACACAAATCAATCAATTAATCAAAGATGGTACGGATTATGAAACTTTTATTAATCAGGCACCAAAATTAAATCCCAATAGAACTAAGGTAACAGGTATAATTTGTGGTACTCGTATTGAAGAAATGGAAAATTCAATAATGAAAGAAATTAGGTATTTAGATAAAATGATTGATGAATTAGCAAAAGGAAAATCTTTGAATAAAATATTTAGAAACGACGTTTAGCATACTAACATAGACAATAGTTAGTATATCATCACGTATCAGAGAGGAATATTATATGCTTATTGATCTAAAAAATATTGCACGCAGAAAACAGGGGAAAGAAATTATTAAAAATATAAGTTGGCGTATCAACGAAGGTGAAAAATGGATGCTTTATGGACTTAATGGTGCAGGGAAAACTACATTGCTTAATATTTTAAATGCTTATGAACCAAATACGTCTGGGGAATTAACGCTTTTTGGTATGCAACCTGGTAAAATTGGGTATTCGGCAGACGAAGTGCGCAATCAGATTGGTTTTGTGTCTAGTAGTTTAATGGAACGTTTTCAAGATGGGGAAATCGTACGTGATGTAGTAATTAGTGGAATCTTTAAATCGATTGGTATTTTTAAAGAAGTAGAAGGCCACCATGTTGAAATGGCACGTCATTATTTAACACAGATGGGTATGAGTGAATTTGAATCACAGTATTACGGTTATTTATCCACAGGTGAACGTCAAAAAGTACTTATTGCTCGAGCGTTGATGGGGAACCCTAAGTTACTTATTTTAGATGAACCTGCTTCAGGATTAGATTTTATTGCTCGTGAAGATTTGTTAGATGCGCTTGAGCAATTATATCAACGGCAACCTGAATTATCAGTTATATATGTTACACACTTTGTTGAAGAAATTACAAAAGATATACAAAAAGGATTTTTATTAAAAGATGGTACGTGTTATAAACAAGGTGAAATAAAAAATGTATTAAATAGCGATACATTGAGTGATTTTTTTAATCGTAGGGTGAGTGTGTTACATCAAAATGAACGTTATTCATTATTTTTAAAGCGTTAGTACATTGCTTAAAACTTTAGATAGTGACATAATTTAAAATGAGAATAAGTGATGGAGGCTTTTATAAATGAAAAATGTTAAAGCGATATTTTTAGATATGGATGGTACAATTTTACATAAAGACAATCAAGTTGATATGGAAACGACAGAAGTAATACATCAATTAAGGGCAAACGGATATAAAGTCTTTTTGGCTACTGGACGTGCTCATAATGAAATTCATTACTTAGTTCCGTCATCATTTGAAGTAGATGGCATTATTAGTTCAAATGGTACGTTAGGAATGATTAATGATGAAAAGTTATTTACTCATAGCTTATCGTTTACAACTGTCAATGACATTGTGAAACGTGCTCAACAACAAGAGATTTATTACGAAGTTTTTCCATTTGAAGGTAATCGTATTGTACTTAAAGAAGATCAATCATGGGCAACGGCACTATTTAATGCAGAAACACCTCCAGGTAATGTAGGTGTCTCAGAATGGACTTCTAGGAAAGCGTCACTTAAAGACAAAGTAGATTGGGCAACGACAATTCCTGAAACGACGTTTTCAAAAATATATCTATTTTCACCAAATTATGACAAAATAACAAACTTCCGTAATCAGTTGATTGAAGAACAACAAGATTTAAAAATTAGTGTATCTAATTCATCTCGTTATAATGCAGAGACGATGGCTTATCAAATTGATAAAGGTACAGGTATTAAAGAAATGATAGAACATTTCGATATCAAACAAGAAGAAACACTAGTTATAGGTGATAGTGATAATGATCGAGCGATGTTTGCTTTTGGTCATTATACGGTAGCTATGAAAAATGCTAGGCCAGAAATTAAAGAGCTGACTATGGATGTTACAGCATATACAAATGAAGAAAACGGTGCAGCACAGTACTTAAAAGAACATTTTTTAAAGTAAAAGTTTTTAATATATTTTGCCTAGCTATTCATGTAAATAAATTATAAAGACAAAAAGAAAGCCAGACATTAAAAATGTCTGGCTTTCTTTAATTTTGTGTAAAAAGTTATTTATCAGATTGATTTAAATTGTTTTTTAAATTCTTTGATTCATCTTTTGCTTTATCTTGAAGTTGATCTGATTTTTGGTCTATGTTTGCTTTTGCTTTTTCAGTAGTATTAGTTACGCTACTATTTACTTTTGAGTCTTGATTGTCTGTAATATTTGTGTTTTTTTGCTTATCTTTTTTTGATTTATTATGATTAGTTGGTTCGCCATTACGGTTATAATATTGAATGATAGCTAGTGTATTTGTATAATAAACAGCTAATCTAACAATGATAACAATAATATGAACAATATAAATTAAAATCGTAGCCATATTTTGAGAAATACCACCCGTTAAGATGGAAATCAATTGACTGACTGGGCTAGCTAAGATAATAACTATTAAGTTTAATAGTAATAAACTAATGTAGAATTTAAACCATGTTTTTTGGCCATTTTTTATTCCTTTAAATCCTCGTTTCACGGAATTCCATGCACCATTTTTAGGCTCTTTAATAAATGCTACAGTATAGTTAATAATAATTATAGCTAAAAGCCAATAAATAAATGATTTAATGAAAAGCGTTAAAGTCCCCGCAATTATTTGGAATGTTAGTGAATATCCAAGAGCGTGATCTGTATTGCTGAGTGGGCCTTGTATTGCTTGATACAATTGAATGATTCCTAATTGAAGCAATTGCGCAATTAATTCTCCTAACACCAATCCGATAATGATAAACAATACCGTAATTAATGAAAGTTTTACTGCTTTTAGATATTTACCTTTTGCGAACACTGAAAATAAATCTTTAAAATTAACCTTGTCTTTATTTACTGCTTTGTCTATAGTGTAGATAGTTCCAGCAATTAATGGATAGCCTACAAATAAAAATACTAGTATAGGTACAATTACTGCAAGGACGATTCCAATTATTGGACCAACCACAGATTGTTGCATAGCCATTGACATCATTAATTTATAAATAGCTGGTTGTAATGGCATAAACGTTAAAATAGTTAAAGCGAATAGTATTATAAAACTTACGATTGTAAACAGTAATACTTTAGCATTTTGGGGTTTTGCATTTTGTAATGCTAATTTATGGAAATTAAACAAATTTTAAGCACTCCTTTTTCGTCATAAGCATACGATATCAAAAATTTGAAGATTTTAAAATAAATAGGTAACAAAATCGATATAAAATGTTAAAATGTCCTAATGAGAAAAAGTTGAAAGGAGATATCATCATGAAATTTGCAATTATAACTGATGTTCATGGTAATTTTGATGCATTAGAAACTGTTTTGGATGATATTGATAGAAGAGAAGATATCAATAAAATATTTAACCTAGGTGATAATATTGGTGTTGGACATGAAACGAATAAAGTACTTGATGAAATCTTTGATAGAGATGATATGGAAATCATTGCAGGTAATCATGATGAAGCGGTAATGTCAATTGTAAACGGTACACCTTATCCTGAAGACTTAAAAGATAAATTCTATGAACATCATCAATGGATAGAGAGCCATTTAGATGAAGATTACTATGACAGATTAAATGAGTTACCTCGTGTTATTGAGAAAACATTTTGTCATAAGAAAGTATTATTTATTCATTACGAAATTCCTAATAATCAATTAAATACGCCAATTGATGGGCAACCATTCAGCCCAATTGTTGAACCAAACGAAGAGAATATGAAAGAACTTTTTGAAGATAAAGATGCCAATTTAATTGTCTTTGGGCATAATCATACGGTGCATTTATTTGATGATAAATCGACAGTTTATTTCAATCCTGGTTCTGTTGGTTTAAATAATGGCGCTTATGCAGTTTATGGAATTGTAACTGTAGATGAAAATGAATTTTCATTTGAACGTGTGAAAATACCGTACGATAATGAAGAATTTATTAGAGGATTCAATGAGAAGCAAGTTCCTGCCAAAAAGCTTATTTTTGATAAATTTTTATAATTACGATTATAAAAAAGCTGATAGTTATATCCTAAGTATGTATTCCTCAAAGTTTTAACTTTGAAAGGAAAGGTAACTTATGGAAACTATCAGCTTTTTATTGTTATACGATAATAGTTAATGGCTATGTGCATGATGATGAGACTTTGATGTATCATGTGCTGAACAAAGAGTATCATTATCATGTTTGTGGTTTATAGTTTCTAATTGGATAGTCATGTGCTGAATGTTCAAATGTTGAAGTTTGTGTTCTAGTTTATCTAGTAAATTTTCACACTGTTCAACAGACATATCGCTAGGAACAACAGCATGACAACTTAATGCATTCATTTCATTAGAGATAGTCCATATATGACAGTCATGTACATTTTCAATTTCATTTTCTTCAGTAATTGTAGAAATCACTTCATTCATATTAACATCAGATGGTGTGCCTTCCATTAAGATATTTAAGGAAGATTTCGTTATACCTAAGCTACTTTTTATTATAAGAATAGAGACGATAATACTTGCGATAGGGTCTGCAATCGTTAGATTTAAAGTCCATATGAGTATAGCAGCGATGATTGCACCTACGGAACCTAATAAATCACCCATAACATGTAGGAAGGCGCCACGCATATTAATGTTATTGGAAGTGTCACCGCCTTTAAACATAAATAAAGCGACAATGATATTAACTATAAGTCCAATTACACTTATTACGAACATCTCTGTTGACTTAACGTCTTCCGGATTGAAAAAACGACCAATCGCTTCTACTATGATAACAACACCGATAATAAAGAGTGTTACACCATTAAATAATGCAGCTAAAATCTCAAATCTTTTATATCCAAAAGTTTTACTTTTGGTAGCATTTTTTTCAGCATAGATAAAAGCCACTAAGGCTACGCCTAAAGATATTGTATCGCTAAACATGTGCAAACCATCAGATAAAAGCGCCAAACTATTTGATACAAATCCTCCAATAATTTCTACAATCATAAAGATTCCAATAATTAGAAAACTGATGAGTAATATTTTTTTATTATTTGTGTGTACATGACCATGTGCATGATTGTGACCGTGATGTTCAGACATATTTAGCGTCCACCTTTCAATTATTGTTTATGACTAGCATGATGAATTGCTTGTTTAAGTAATGTTGTAACATGTGTATCATCGATTGTATAAATCATAGATTGTCCATCTCGATTTCCTTTTACCAAATGAGCTTGTTTAAGTATGCGTAATTGATGAGAGACGTTAGATTGGCTTAAATCTAATACGTGAGCAATATGACCCACGCTACTTTTTCCTTGGATTAATAAATGCATTATACGTAGACGATTGCCGTCACTAAGCGCCTTAAAGATATCAGTTACTTGCTCAATCGTTTGTTCGTTAAATGATTCTTCCAAAATGAAGCCCTCATTTCTAATTATTGATTTTAATATATGAATATATGTTCATATATTAATGTATTTTTTAGAAATTGTCAAAGCCAAACAGATTTCGTTTCAAAATAAGGCAAAAGTGGTAAAGTCTAATTAATAATTTTTTAAGGAGGCTATAAAATATGAGTACATTAGTTATTGGAGCAAACGGTGGCGTAGGCCAATATTTAGTTAAACAATTAAAAGAGCATGGAGAGTCATTTACAGCTGGTGTTAGAAAAGAATCTCAAGTTGAAGCATTAGCCTCAGAAGGCGTTGAAGCAATTTTAATCGATGTTGAAGCAGATGATATTGATACTTTAACAGAAAAAATTAACGGCTTTGATAAAGTTGTATTTTCAGTTGGTTCTGGTGGTAGCACTGGTGCAGACAAGACAATTAGTGTTGATTTAGATGGTGCAATTAAATCGATTAAAGCGAGTGAGGCAAATAATGTTAAACAATATGTAATGGTCTCAACTTATGATTCAAGAAGACAAGCATTTGATGCAAGTGGTGATTTGAAGCCTTACACGATTGCAAAACACTACGCTGATGAGTATTTAAAACAAGCAGATATTGGTTATACTATTGTACATCCTGGTGGCTTAACAAATGATCCTGCCAAAGATAAAATAGAGGTTGGTGCATTCTTCGAAGGTAGAGGAACGATTCCTCGTGAAGATGTAGCATCTGTTATTAGAGAAGTATTAACTAGTGATAATCTTTTAAATACTGAATTCCAAATTATTAGTGGGGATGCCTCCATACCTGAAGCATTAGCAGATTTTAGTAAATAATTAAGACTCAAGTAATGGATAACTGAAAGATATCCAAAGTGTTATAAAAAAAAGAAGCGACTGTTGGGCGACTGATGGATGATTGCTAAAGGTACTGAGTACAATCTTATAGCTTTTTATAGCGTGGGTTAATGAAATCTTATGATAAAAGATTAGGTTTCATTAGCAAACGCTTTTTTTATAGCCATTTTATAGTATATATTAGCAAAAATTTGATACAATGATAGATATCGTTTGGAGGTAATTATGAAAATTTCAAACACGAAAATCTATGAGCAAGTCGCAGATATTATTTTAGAGCAAATTAAAGCAGGCGATTACCAAGTGGGCGACAAACTGCCTTCTATCCAAAAGCTTGGAAAGCAGTATGGCGTGAGTGTAGCTTCGGTAAGAGAGGCATTGAATGCTTTAAGAACAATTGGAATTATTGAAATGAAACAAGGTTATGGCACATTTATTAAACAGATAGAGCCTACCTTTTTTGAACTTGGTGACAAATTCACGTCGCTAAGTCAAATCAAAGAATTATTAGAGTTACGTGAAATTGTTGAAAGTGCTACTGTAGAAAAAGCAGCTTTATATCGAACTGAAGAAGATTTGGTGGATCTGAAGCAAGCACTAGTTGAAATGGGGCAAGCTGTAACAGATGGTACTTCTGGTGAAGAAGCAGATTTAGAGTTTCATCTCTCAATTGCGAAAGCTACCCAAAATACATTATTAGTTGAGTTATTAAATAATATTTCAGAACTAATGCGAAATTCTATGGAAGAAACAAGGAAGATTTTTATTTATAGTAAACAAAAAACTATGAATAAATTATTAGAGGAACATGATGTGATATATCAAGCCATTTTACAGCAAAATGATGTCGAAGCTGTAGATGCGATGCGCGCACACCTGCTAGAGGTTAAGGAAACCATATTGGCTAATTTCAAAGCATAATAGTATATATGGTGCATGATAAATAACTTTCAAATGGTTAAGATAGGATTCATTTAATATTGTAAGTAAAAGAGGTAGAATATCCAAATAAATTTGGATAAAATAAAAGCCCAAACTTTTCCGAAGTTTGGACTTTATCGCAAATTAACTGCGTTGAAAAAGTAATCAACAATTTCAACTAAATCATAATTAATACATTACCTTATATGTAAAAAAACAGATAGAGTACATTGCTGTAACTCTACAGTTAATTATAAAATCAATTACTGCTAATTAGCAAGTATTAATTGATTAAAAATCAGAAAGATAAAATAACTGTTCAATAAAATGTCATAAAATGTTATTGAACAAAATATAATGGGGTATCGATTTTTACAAAGCATTGATATAATTAAAAGTGGCTCTTAAGTAGTAGGGTTGTGATTTAAGCGTTTATTCTAGTAGGATGAATATGATACAATCACAATGGTTCTGAAAATTTTGAAATGATACGTGTATGATCATCATGAAAAAGTATATGAGATAAATACAATAATTAAATTACAACTTAAGAATTTGGAGGTGTGAGTATGCCGTTATTTTTAAAGCCAGTATTTCATGAGAAAATTTGGGGTGGCAATCGTTTAAAAGATTATGGATATGATTTACCCAGCGATTATGTAGGAGAAGTATGGGGGATATCAGCACATCCAAATGGTAAGTGTGAAATATTGAATGGTCTATATCAAGGACAAACTTTGGATCAAGTTTGGAGTGAGCATCGCGAGTTATTCGGTGACTTTCCAAGTCAAGAGTTTCCCTTGATGACTAAAATTGTAGATGCAAGAGAATCATTATCGATTCATGTTCATCCTGATGACGCCTATGCATATGAAAATGAAAAAGGACAATATGGCAAATCAGAATGTTGGTACATCATTGATGCTGAAGAAGACTCAGAGATCATCTATGGATTAAATACAGAATCAAAAGACATCGCAATAGATAAACTTGACGAAGAAGATTACGAAGCATTGTTAAATAAGGTGAAAGTTAAGCCGGGTGAGTTTTATTTTATACCTGCTGGAACAATTCATTCTATAGGAGAAGGTATACTTGTTTATGAAACAATGCAATCTTCAGATGTTACATACCGGGTGTATGATTATGAACGCACGCACGATACTGGTGATAAACGTGTGTTAAATAAAGATAAAGCTAAAGACGTCATTGAACTTTCTAATGATAATATTAATATACCGACAGATACAGAAATTATCGAAAATCATAAAAGAACCCAACTTGTGTCTAGTGACTTTTTTACCATTGTAAAATGGAAAATTTCTGGAACTTTAAATTATATGAAACCGAGAGAGTTCGTATTAGTTTCTGTACTTAAAGGTGAAGGACAAGTCATTATAGATGGAGAAGTATATACCTTAAACCAAGGACAGAATTTTATCCTAACTTCAGATGATTTAGACACTATATTTGAAGGCGATTATGAATTAATTGTAAGTTATCTATAGTTAAAATAGTGGGAGAGTATGAGTGTGTACAAATTTTTATATGTTTCTTTAATTTGTGGCCTATTAGCTGGTGCTGGCACGTTTTTAAAATTACCTGTGTTTCCCTCAATGGCTTTTCCAATTATAATCGGTGCGCTTGGTATTATTTCAGCATTAATTACGCTTCCAGATAAAGAGATAAGCGGTATGTTGAAATTTGGTGGTGTATTAATTAATTTGATGCCTATTATGGGGGCGCTAACTTTAGCGCAATGATTTGTGAATTTGAGGCTGAGACATAATTAATGTCTCAGCCTCAAATATGATGTCATAAATATTTAGATAACATAGAATAGTTATATAGTACATTTTAAAGAAACAGGTTAGATTGTTATGCAAATAACGAAATTAGTGATTTTACATCTAGACTGAAAGGCGATCTGACATCTTTATATAAACTGTTAAAATTTACTAAATCCATTTAAACTTTCAAAGTTTACCGATGAATAAATATGTTAAAATAGAATTTAAATTGGGGGTGACAAGGTTGGATAAAGTAAGAGGGATAATTATGACATTGGTTATAGCGATGGTAGCTACAATTATGGGGAGTAAGTTTCCAATAATTGGAAGTGCTATTTTTGCTATAATAATTAGTATAATAATCAATAACGTAATATTAATTCCCAAAAAATATGAAGCAGGTATCAAATTCAGCAGTAAGAAAATACTGCATTATAGTATTGTAGTGTTAGGATTTACACTAAGCTTTCAATCAATTGGTATCATTGGCTGGAAGTCATTGCCAATTATTATTGTTACATTATGTGCGGCGTTTTTAGCAGTATTCTTATTGATGAAGATATTTAAAATAAATGAGCATCTTAGTATATTGATTGGGGTTGGTACAGCGATATGTGGTGGTTCTGCCATCGCAGCAACTAGCCCAGTTATCAAGGCGAAAGAAAGTGAAGTTGCTTTTGCAATTTCAACTATTTTTTTATTTAATTTATTAGCTGTTTTTATCTTTCCGCCTTTAGGTCACATTATGCATATGAGTCAAAGTACATTTGGCTATTTTGGCGGAACTGCAATTAATGATACTTCAAGTGTAATTGCTGCCACATCAAATTATGGTAAAACATCATTAGAAACTGGTGCAGTTGTAAAATTAACACGTACATTAATGATTATCCCAGTCGTATTATTTTTTACATATAGAACGATACGAAAAGAAAGAGAAGCACAGACCGATACATCAATTGCTAAAATCTTCCCGTGGTTTATTGTATGGTTTGTTGTAGCTTCCTTAATTAGTACTATTTTCAATTTTTCGCCTATGGTCATAAGCTTTTTCCAACAAGTAGCACTATTTTTAATTACAATGGCTATGGCAGGTATTGGTTTAAATGTTAACTTTAATCAATTTAAACAGGCTGGCTTTAAACCAGTATTACTTGGTTTAGTTACATGGATTGTAGTGATTGTTACAAGTTTGATAACAATGAAATTAGTTAACTTACTATAATGTTTGTTCTAAATGATTTTTTTGAATATAATAGGAAAAATAGAATTTTATATGAGATAAGGAGTATCTAAATGGTAGAGGAAACAAGTTATTTTTGGTTAAACTGCGGTTATAATCGCTGGAATCATAATGAACCAATGGTAGGGCAAACGACATTATTTGAATCAGGTGCACAATTTAATCCTTCACAAGGTTTCCGATCCTTTAAACAAGCTAAAGTAGGAGATCGAGTTGTCTTCTATCAAGTACAAATGGATACTGGCTTATTAGGTTTTGGGGAAATTACAAGTGTTCAAACTGGTGCACAAAATAAAATTCGTGTCCATTTTCAATTACAAGAACAACTGAACCCTTTAACAGCTGATTATTTAAAGAGAAGTGACCAATTAGAATTTAGAATGAGTAACATGAAAGAAACACTTTTTAATCAAATTACAAAAGAAGAATTTGAATTAATTGTTAGTTTAGGTAAAGGGGAAACTAAAATACCTAGATACTTTTTTGTATCGGAAGCACAAGATTTTGAATCTAATTCATATAATACAATTTACACACATACTTACAATGGTATTAAACGCAATGGCTACCATTTTTATACGCAACTTGAGATTGGAGATAAAATCATTTTTTATAATAAAAAACGAGATCAATCTGTTATTGGTGTAGGAGAAGTCAGTAAACATATACATGAAAAGGCACCGATACCTGGTAGGACTAATAGTACCGCTATTGAAGTTTACTTTGAAAAAGAAATTGAACCTGTATCACTTAGTACATTGAACAAACATCCTAAACTAAAAAATATTTACTTTTTACAAGAAAATGCTAAACAGGCTATTGCTAGCTTGTCTCAAGTACAATTTGAAGCAATTTTTGATATGAGTGCAAATGATGGTCTGAAATCACAATTTGAGTCCGTTCCTACTGAAAATGTCATTGATAAAGCACAAGAAGAATTAAAACCATTCATTTTGCTAGTTGTAGATAAGGGTGAAGGTCTAAAAGCAGCAGAAGACTTATTACAGAAGACAAACGCGAATCCTGTCATAACAACAGGACACCCTGACTTCAATGAAGATATGCTCTATGGTAAATATTTACCAAATGAGACAGGAGCACTGTATTATAGAGAAGGATTTATTACTAACCTTATGCCTCGAAAAGATAAAAGTTATTTAGTGATAGATAACTTTAATCGAATTGATCCAGATGTATTTCAAGCTTACATTAATGTATTAGAAGGGTATGAAGTGACGCTACCACGCTATAATAAAGATGGTACAATGGTAAAATGGTCTAGAAAGAAAGATTCATACTACCACTTTAATCCTAACTGGCATATTGTGGGTGTAACTTATGATAACTTAAATGATATTAAACAAAAATATACTGAACAATTTTTGAAATACACTAGAATTGTGAAGGTGAACCAAGACTAGTATAAACTAGTATCACAAATCACGAATAAGATACCGTCAATATTTCAACCGTCTATGTGCATAAAAGCATGTTAATCACTGTCCTTAGACTTGTCTTTAAAAATGTTTTAATTATATTAACTATGATTCAATATCATGTTTAAGTTTTAGATATTCACATATTTTTTATCGCGGAAATTAGCTTACAATCGTCTTATTTATAGATGAGGTAAGCTTTTTTTATTATGATTATCCATTTTATATTGAATAATATATTATTTGTAACCAGTAGCAGTATGATTTATTTTATGTAATTTAGGTTATAATAATGTTAGGAGAATTTTAATTTATGAATAATTAACTATAAAGTTATATAATATAAGGAGTGTTAAATATGCCAATAGTTTATTACGATAGCAATTGTGTTTATTGTTATAATTATGCAATATGGCTGATACAAAAAGGTTTGTCTAGACGCTATCAATTCGCATCATTACAAGGCGAAACAGCACAGAACCTATTATCAAACTATCCTGAAACTCAACAATATGATAGCGTTATATTACAAGAAGGGGATCATTTAGAATATAAATCAGATGCAATTACAACGCTGATAACGTCATTGACTAATTATAAATGGATAGGGATACTATTACATTTAACACCTAAATTTATTAGGGATTTAGGTTATCAATTATTTGCTGACAATAGAAATCATATGTGGAAAACACATTGGCATCAACCAAATGATTATGAAAAATCTTTTTTTATTGATTAATGAATTTCAACTGAAACTACGGAGGATACAGACATGGGAAAAATTATAGTGATAGGTAGCGCATCAATTGATTTGGTAGTACAAACAGAAATCTTACCTGAAGCTGGAGAAACAGTAATGGGGGAATCATTCTTTACTAATCCAGGAGGTAAAGGTGCAAATCAGGCAGTCGCAGCAGCTCGATTAAGTAATGAGGTTTATATGATAGGTGCTGTCGGTGACGATGATAATGGTAAACAAATTCTATCAAATTTAGAACAGAATAATGTTAATACAACTTATATGGATATTATCGAAAATGAAAAATCTGGGACTGCCCACATTACTTTATTTGATGATGATAACCGTATCATTGTAGTACCAGCATCAAACAACTATGTAACAGCAGAAAGTGTTCTACCAAAACTTGAAAATTTTAGTGCAGGAGACATTATTGTAATGCAACACGAAATACCTGAATCAACAATAAAAGACGTTGTTGATTATGCTATTGACCATGATATGAAGGTTATATTAAATCCAGCACCATATCGAAAATTGGATAACACAATAATTGGAAAAGTAACGTGGTTAACACCGAATGAGACTGAAAGTGAGCTGCTATTTGATAATCAAGTTGATGATGCATTAAAAGCATACCCACATAAATTGATTGTTACTAAAGGTGCTTCTGGTGCAATGTATTATAGCGATTCTCAACAATTAGTTGAGGGGTACAAAAAGCAAGTAGTTGATACAACAGGTGCAGGTGATACATTTAATGGTGCATTAGCAGTTGCACTAATTGAGAATAAGCCATTAGAACAGGCAGTTGCTTTTGCTAATTTAGCAGGCAGTTATTCAGTGACTGGATTAGGAGCTCAGGGTGCAATGCCATACAGAAAAGACCTGGAATAAACGCTACCTTATTGTTATAATATAAGTGGCTATTTTAATCTGTATACAGATTAAAATAATTCTAATTTATCGGGCTATAACTCTTTACAGATTATAATTATTATTATATAATATTTATTGTAATTAAAGATTTGTGTCGTCATTTGTGACGATAATAAATTTTAAAAGGAGAGATTTTTTATGGCAAAAAGTAATGAAGAAGTAGTAAAAGTATTAAATCAACAAGTAGCAAACTGGACAGTAGCATTCACCAAATTACACAATTTTCATTGGTATGTAAAAGGGCCTAATTTCTTCTCACTACACACTAAATTTGAAGAATTATACGATGAAGCAAGCCAATACATTGATGATTTAGCTGAACGAATTTTGGCAGCAGGTGGTAATCCAGTAGCAACTTTAAAAGAAAGTTTAGAACTTTCAATTATCGAAGAAGCTGGAAAAGGTTATAAAGCTGAAGAAATGGTTGAAGAGCTTGCAAAAGACTTCGATAATATATCAAAGCAGTTAGAACAAGCAATTGAAGTTGCTTCAAATGCAGAAGACGACGTAACTGAAGATATGTTCATTGGTATGCAAACAAACATTGATAAACATAACTGGATGTTAAAATCATATTTAGGTAGATAATCTATTCAGGCTAAAATATAAATAAATATAAAAAGAAGCTTTTCAGACATTTGGTGTACTGAGAAGCTTTTTTTGTTTATCTCAAAAAATAAAAGGTATACTGTAAATGGTCTATTTCAGTATACCTTAAGAGTAAGGTTTAATATTGAGTTATTCTGCGATTTCTAATGCAATTTCCATCATTTGAGTAAATGAGTTTTGACGTTCTTCAGCTGTTGTAGCTTCATCGCGTAAGATATGATCACTTACAGTAAAAATACCTAAGGCTTTTTTATTTGCATAAGTGGCATTTAAATATAATGCTGCAGATTCCATTTCAATACCTAAGACGCCCATACGTTGCCATCTTTCATTGAATGTTTCGTCAGCATTATAGAATGTGTCAGATGATAAGATATTACCAACATGAGTTGTTGCACCAATATCGTCTGCTTTTTGTTTTGCTTTTAATATTAAGTCAAAATCTGCCAATGGTGCAAAATGGCCAGGGATATTATATTGCTCAACATAACTGGAATTTGTTGAAGCGCCTTGGGCAATAATAACGTCATAAAGGTTTACATTTTCTTGTAATGCACCGCAAGAACCGATGCGAATAATTGTTTCAACATTAAAGAAATTATAAAGTTCATAAGAATAAATACCAATACTTGGTACGCCCATTCCAGAGCCCATTACTGATACTTCCTTACCATTGTATGTACCTGTATAACCAAACATATTACGTACTTCGTTAAACTGTTCAACATTTTCTAAATAATTATCAGCAATATATTTTGCGCGAAGCGGATCGCCTGGCATTAATACAGTTTTAGCGATTTTAGTCCCATTAGGTTGAATATGAGGTGTTGCTTTTGTCATAGTCATCTTCTCCTTTAAATTCTTTATCAAATTAAAGATAACATTTGTTTATTATTTTTGCTAATTTTTGTAATATAGAGATAAAGAAAAGTTATTTATTAAGGATATGTTATTAATTTTGCTTTATAATTATAAGTGGTATGAAAACATATAGATAATTAGGAGGATTTAATATGAATTACGCAAAATATATAGATCACACATTACTTAAACCTGAGTCTACGAGAGCTCAAATTGATAAAATTATTGAGGAAGCTAAGTCATTTAGCTTTAAATCAGTCTGTATCAATCCTACACATGTTAAATATGCTGCAGAACAACTTAAAGGTTCTGATGTATTAGTATGTACGGTTATCGGGTTTCCTTTAGGTGCAGCTACAACAGAAACAAAGATATTTGAAGTTGAAGATGCGATTAAAAATGGTGCGTCTGAAGTAGATATGGTTATCAATATTGGAGCACTAAAAGACGGTCGTTTTGATGAAGTTCAAAAAGATATTGAAGGTGTGGTAGGCGCTGCTAATGGAAAAACAGTTAAAGTTATTATTGAGACATGCCTGTTAACAGATGAAGAGAAAGTTAAAGCATCAGAATTAAGTAAAGCAGCAGGTGCTGATTTTGTTAAAACTTCAACAGGTTTTGCAGGTGGAGGCGCTACTCCAGAAGATGTAAAATTAATGAAAGATACTGTAGGAGAAGACTTAGAAGTTAAAGCTTCTGGTGGCGTAAGAAACTTAGATGACTTTAATCAAATGATTGAAGCTGGCGCTACACGTATTGGTGCAAGCGCTGGTGTTCAAATCGTTCAAGGTTTAGAAAGTAATTCTGACTATTAATTACTCATTAACCACGGGAATATCAATGTTTTTAACGTCTTTATTTGAAAAGGGAGGCCAACTCATATGAGAATGGTAGATATTATTGAAAAAAAACGTGACGGACAAGTATTGACTAAACAAGAAATTGAGTACTTTATTGAGGAATATACCAATGGTAATATTCCAGATTATCAAGCATCAAGTATAGCTATGGCGATATATTTTCAAGACATGAATGATGATGAACGTGCAGCATTAACAATGGCTATGGTGAATTCTGGCGATGTTATAGACTTATCCAATATCGATGGGATTAAAGTAGATAAGCATTCAACTGGTGGTGTGGGTGATACTACTACGCTAGTATTAGCGCCTTTAGTAGCATCAGTAGGAGTACCTGTCGCCAAAATGAGTGGACGTGGTCTAGGACATACTGGTGGAACGATTGATAAATTAGAATCTGTAGCAGGTTTCCATGTAGAGATCAGTGAAGATAAATTTGTTAAATTAGTCAATGAAGCAAAAGTAGCAGTAATAGGTCAAACTGGTAACCTCACACCAGCAGATAAAAAATTATATGGTCTTCGTGATGTTACAGGGACTGTAAATTCAATTCCATTAATTGCGTCATCAATCATGAGTAAAAAAATTGCTGCAGGTGCAGATGCCATTGTTTTAGATGTAAAAACAGGTAATGGTGCGTTTATGAAGACAATCGAAGAAGCTGAAGCGTTGGCGCACGCAATGGTTAGCATTGGTAACAATGTAGGTAGAAATACGATGGCTATTATTTCTGATATGGGTCAACCGTTAGGCAATGCCATTGGAAATGCTCTAGAAGTCAAAGAAGCAATTGAAACTTTACAAGGTAAAGGTCCAAAAGACCTTACAGAATTAGTGATGACACTAGGCTCACAAATGGTCGTTGTAGGTGGTAAAGCTAAGGACTTAGACGAAGCACGTCAATTGTTAGAAAATGCAATTCAAAATGGTTCAGCATTAGAAACTTTTAGAACATTTTTAGAAAATCAAGATGGTGATGGTTCAGTTGTAGATGATGTAAAAAAATTACCACAAGCTAAATATCAAATTCAATTACCATCACCAAAGACGGGTGTTGTAACTGAAATCGTTGCAAATGAGATAGGTATTGCTTCGATGATGTTAGGTGCAGGTAGACAAACAAAAGAAGATGATATTGATTTAAGTGTTGGTCTCGTACTGCATAAAAAAGTAGGAGACAAGGTGAATGAAGGAGAAGCACTATTAACCATTCATAGTAATAAAGAGCAAATTGATGACGTCAAAGACAAACTCAATCAAAATATTACGATAAGTCAAACTGGTACCGAACCGACATTGATTCATAAAATTATTACTGAATAGGAGTGAACGTCATGACTACACCATTCAAACGTGTACATTTAATTGTTATGGACTCAGTTGGTATTGGAGAAGGACCTGATGCCAAAGCCTTTAATGATGAAGGCAGTCATACATTAAAACACACATTAGCAGGATTTAATCAAAACTTGCCTAACTTACAAAAGCTGGGGTTAGGTAACATTGATCCTTTGCCAATTATTGGACAAGAGTCACAACCACAAGCGTTTTATACTAAAATGAGTGAAGCGTCAGTGGGTAAAGATACAATGACTGGTCATTGGGAAATTATGGGTCTAAATATAATGCAGCCCTTCAAAGTATATCCAGAAGGCTTTCCTGAAGAACTCGTTAGTGAAATAGAGTCATTAACTGGTCGTAAAGTTGTAGCAAATCGTCCTGCCTCAGGAACGCAGATTATTGATGAGTGGGGAGAGCATCAAATGAAAACTGGTGATTTGATTGTATATACATCAGCGGATCCTGTGCTTCAAATTGCTGCGCATGAAGATATAATACCTTTAGAAGAGTTATACGATATATGTGAGAAGGTTAGAGAGTTAACTAAAGATCCAAAATATTTGATAGGTAGAATTATTGCTAGACCATATATAGGTGAGCCTGGTTCGTTTAAAAGAACTTCCAATAGACACGATTATGCCTTGAAACCGTTCGGAAGAACAGTAATGAATGAATTAAAAGATAACGGTTATGATGTGATTGCCCTAGGTAAAATAAACGATATCTTTGATGGAGAAGGCGTGACAGAATCAATTCGTACTAAAGATAATATGGATGGTATGGATAAATTAGTTGAAACAGTACAACGAGACTTTAATGGTATGAGTTTCTTGAATCTTGTTGATTTCGATGCCTTATATGGCCATCGTCGTGATAAAGGTGGTTACGCACAAGCCCTTAAAGAGTTTGATGAGCGTCTGCCAGAACTTATTAATCATTTGCAAGAAGACGACTTAGTGATTATTACAGCCGACCATGGAAATGATCCGACTGCAGACGGCACAGATCATACAAGAGAGTTTGTACCAGTATTGATGTTTAGTCCGAAAATTAAAGACTACCATGAATTAACAGTCGATAACACATTCAGTTCTTTAGGAGCGACGATTGCTGATAACTTTGGTGTGAAATTACCAGAGTTTGGCAGAAGTTACTTAAAAGAAATGGGTGTTGAAAAGTGAATAAAATAACGAGAGTGATTTTTGGCATTGTTTTTAGTATTGCTGGTATTTTGCATTTTAAAGACGAACAAAAATTTAGAGCAATTATACCAACATATCTTCCATTTAGAAAGGCGGCAGTATTAATTACTGGTGTGTTTGAAGTGATTTTTGGTTTGTTATTGCTGACTCGCAAACCTTCGTCATGCTTGAAAAAGGCTATCATTGCTTTTTTATGGGCGGTGTTTCCAGCTAATATTTATATGGCGCGTAACAATATTCCATTAGGTGGTCAAGAACTGCCTAAGTGGGCATTGTATGGTAGACTTCCGCTACAGTTTGTCATGATTAAAATGATAAGTAAACTATAAGTCATTAGTTTGAATAAATAGAAACGCTTCAAAGTGTACATTAAAGAATGTCTGCTTCGAAGCGTTTTTTGCGTAGCGATAAGATTGTTATATTTACTATTAATAAATTTATGATTTATAAAAAAGAAGAGGTTAGGCATGAAAGTGCATGCTTAACCTCTTCTTTTTTGTTGATAATAAGTAATTGCTTATGTTCTATCTTTTGTAGAGACTTCAGTTTAAAGTTACTTACTTTCACCATAAATATCATGCCATTCATCTTTTTTATCTAAAAATGTTTGCGCGATTTCTTTTGCGCCTTCTAATGAATGACTTGCTGCCCAACCACATTGTACTTCATTACAAGCCGGTACCTCTGTAGCATTTAATACGTCTTGAATTGTTTTTTCGATGATTTGTAGCACTTCTCTATAATCATCGTGGTTGATGAACGAAACGTAAAAGCCAGTCTGACATCCCATTGGACTGATATCAACGACTTTATCTGAATGATTACGGATATTTTCAGCCATAAGATGTTCTAGTGAATGTAATCCTGGCATATCCATATGCTCTTTATTTGGTTGTTTGAAGCGAATGTCATATTTATGAATAACATCTCCGTTTGCGCCTTCCATTTTTCCTGCGAGTCTTACAAATGGCGCAGATACAATTGTGTGGTCTAAATTGAAGCTTTCAACATTCATTTTTGGCATGGTGTTATCCTCCTAATATTTTACATAAACTAATTGTAACAAGACCAAACAGTATTTACAATTTCTGTATTTGGGTAAAGTCATAGAATAGCTAACAATTATTATAAATTTCAGAAAATTAATGACAGAATCCAACAAACCCGATAGAATAAGTAATAATTAAAACAGGTTTTGTACATTATGAATTATAAATTGTGTTATTAAATAAATTACTTATTGCGTTTCACTTTAGTGTACATCGCTATAAAGGCAATATTAGGAGGGCGTATTTATACTATGGAAAACAAACAAATTATTTTAGATTACATAGAAAATGATAAATATAAATTTTTGGAAATGAGCCATCAAATACATCAAAGACCTGAATTAGGAAATGAAGAAATTTTTGCATCTAGATCACTAATTGAAATGTTAGACAGCAATGATTTTGAAGTTGAAACGGATATCGCTGGTCATGCTACTGGTTTCATAGCTAGATATGAATCAGATTTACCGGGTCCTACAATAGGATTCTTAGCAGAATATGATGCATTACCAGGTTTAGGTCATGCTTGTGGTCATAATATTATTGGAACGGCAAGTACTTTTGCGGGTATTGCGTTGAAACAACTCATAAATAAAATTGGAGGAAAAGTTATTGTACTTGGATGCCCAGCTGAAGAAGGTGGGGAAAACGGGAGCGCTAAAGCAACTTATGTTAAAGAAGGTGTTATTGACGAATTAGATATTGCGTTAATGGTGCATCCCGGTAATGAAACTTATAGAACGATTAATACATTGGCTGTAGATGTTTTAGATATTAAATTTTATGGTAAAAGTACACATGCTTCTGAAAATGCTGATGAAGCTAGAAATGCATTAGACGCAATGATTTCTTATTTTAATGGTGTAGCACAATTAAGACAACATATTAGAAATGGACAACGTGTACATGGTGTCATATTAGACGGTGGTAAGGCGGCTAATATTATCCCGGACTATACTCATGCACGTTTTTATACAAGAGCAACTTCGCGTCAAGAATTAGATATATTAACAGAACGAGTAGGACAAATTGCAAAAGGTGCAGCCATTCAAACTGGATGCGACTATGAATTTGGACCAATACAAAACGGTGTAAATGAATTTATAAAATCTTCTAAGCTAGATGATTTGTTTGCAAAATATGCAACTGAAATGGGAGAAGCTGTTATAGATGATGATTTTGGATATGGTTCAACAGATACGGGGAACGTAAGTCATATTGTACCTACAATACATCCTCATATTAAAATAGGATCCCGTAATTTAGTTGGCCACACGCATAGATTTCGTGAAGCTGCAGCAAGTACACAAGGTGATAATGCCTTAATTAGAGGCACAAAGATTCTTGCCTTAATGGGTTTAGAATTAATCACTAATAAAATGTTGTTTGATGAAATTATCGAGCAACACCGATATATAAAGGAGCATAAAAAATGACTAATCAAAGCTCTCTGCATCCTCAATTAACACTTAGTGATCTATATGATTCTAGTATTGTCTATACTTCACGGCCATCATATGTTTCGAACCCTTGGTTAGAACCTGAAGAACATCAGTCCAATTTTCTAACTGGTAGAGAGCTCATCATTGCTAACCAAATGCCTGTAATAGTACATGAGGCATGTGTTACAAATAAATTGAAAATTTTGTTTGAAGCTGTGGATAAAGCCATGCCTACAAACATTATTCAATTTAATAATCGAAGAAGTTATGAACAAGTGATCCAAGATTTAGCATTGAATGACAATAAAAAAATATATTTCCAATATATTCATGGTGAAGATATTGTAAACAAAGCGTATTATGCATTAAATAAAGATGTTTTTATGGCTTTAAATAATAAAGCACGTATCCCAGAGTGGACTAATTACAAATATTTACCTAAAAGAGAAGTTGTAGCAATTGATGATTTTTGCCACGCAGTTTCTTTTTGGGAATTTCCATTTGTATTAAAACCAGGCGACGACTTACCTACAGCAGGTGGATATGGCGTTATGATTTGTAATGATGAAAAAGATTTAGACCAAGCTAAAATCCGAATTGATCAAGCAAAAAGCGAAACAGACACAATTATTATAGAACAAAAAGTAGAAATAGTTACGAATTATTGCGTGCAATATGCATATTCTAAATATACAGGTATTCAATATATTGGTACATCTGACCAAATTACAGATGATTATGGTTCTTACAAAGGTAATCAAAACACACATGATGTTCCACAATCAGTGATTCAAGCTGGCAGAGAGATAATGGAAATAGGTGTAGCGAAAGGGTATTTTGGTATCGCTGGATTCGATTTGTTGTTAGATAAGAATGGTGAAGTATTTGCCATAGATTTAAATTTTAGACAAAACGGTTCAACGAGTATGTTATTACTAGAACCTATGTTGCAAGGCAAATATCATAAATTCTTTAGTTATATAGCGCCAGATAATTGCGATAATGAACATTTTTTTAAAGTAATTGAGAAATATGTAAATAAAGGCGTATTGTTCCCATTATCTTATTATGATGGTGACTGGTATAAGAATGAAGTTGTTCAATCAAGGGTTGGTTGTATTTGGCATGGAGAAAGCAAAGCCTTAGTGGAATCTATGGAGCGACAGTTTTTAGAAGAACTGAAAAATAACCTATAGGCGCATTGATTGATGAATGCATGTAATTTTATTTGTGATTGTAACCAGCTAATGTATCTATAATAGTAAGTTTAAGACGCCATTGTAGTAGCAGTTGTTTGTTGTCACATTTCTATCATGAATGTCTATTGTATAATGTCTCGTTTATTATCGGCGATTGACTAGAGCCATGCAGTCCTTTATATTCTTAATATAGGTAAATTATTATGAATGGATTGAAGGTGTTTTGATGTCTTATAAAGAAAGTTCATTTTTTAAAGAAATATTAATTAATGAAGTGTTTTATGTAGCAACGGAAGCAAAGGAATTAATCAGACAAGAAGTAGATGAAAATAAAGTCGTATGTACTTGGACTGATAAAGAGACTGCCGAAGCTTACTTGAAAAAGCAAAAAATTGATTACGATAAAATTAAAAAGATAGATATCGATCGTTTTGTAACTTATGAAATCGATAATGTCTTTAGCGATAACGAACAAGTATTGATGAACCCTACTTCTGAGAAAGATGGTGAACTTATACCAATCGCAGAAGCTACGGATGAATTAATGTCTGATTTAGATAATATTCGTTTGAAAGAATTTGTTAAGGATGTTGCAAAAGAAGACGCAGTGTTTGGTTTGACAAATAAAAACGTTAAGCAATTCCTTATGATTAGTGATGAATCACATCAAAGACCTAATATCATGCCTGTATGGAGTATCAAAAAAAGAGCTGAGAAGGTAAGAGATGAAGATTTTGAAGAGTGTGACATTATAGAAGTAGAAGGTGAAGTATTCGCTGAATGGTTAGATGACTTACGAGATGATGATAACGCAGTTGCAATCGATTTGAAACCAGGCGTTTTAGGTAGTGTAGTACCTGCACAAAAAGTATTGGATCAGCTTCCTTTTTAAAATAAAAGGGCTCTAAGACATGAAAATATGTCTCGGGGCCCTTTTAACTTTATAGACAGTAAAGAACTTAAATGAAAATAAGCTTATAAATGAATAGCACCTAGAGCGCCTGAAAAGGCACCGTGTTCGATATAATACGGTTTGAAGCCTCTTAATACTGTATAGTCTTTAACGACCTCTTTTAATAATTCATTATTATGAAATGATGAACCGATATATGCAACGTTTTCTGTGTTATGCTCTCTAGCTACAGTAATAGACATTGTAGTAATAACTTCACCGACGACACCTATAACAGAGGCCAGTTTATCTGCTTCTGTAAAGTTAGTATCTAAATTATGTAAGACATTACCAAAGTTTGCTGCTGTTAAATCACCAGAGATTGGTGGCTCACTATCTTTGTAAATGTGTTTTACTTTCAAGTCAATGATATCTCTATTACCATTTTGAGCAGTATCAGTTAAAATTTTATAGTCTTTGATTCCAGTCAATAAGTAACCTAGGCCTTGTATCATACCTCCACCCGTACCAACGCCCCCAACTCGCTGTTGACTGTTTCCGTTAGAAAAATGTATAGAAGTACCTGTACCTACATTTGTGAAAATGTAGTCATCTAAAAAGTGTCCTTGTTCTTCAAGTAGTATTTCCAGCCCTTTAGCAGCGGCATCAAACTCAACAAATATACGTGCATCAAAATTTAATTTTTCATTTATGAGTGCAGCTTGACCGCCTGTCAAACTAATACTTTCACAGTCTTGTTGGTTCAACCATTTTATGACATCATCGATTTCCGTTGTTAATCTTGTATTATATTCACGTTTACCGGCATAATCTTGAACAATTTTAATAAGCGTCCCACCAGCATCGATGCCAATTTTCATCTAAAATTCCTCCTAAAAAATTTCATTTTAACTAATAGTATAATAAAATTTAAGAAAATCAACTATGAATTTGCTAGAGTGCCAATTTCTTCACTTTTCTTCACTTGAAGTAAGTATTATATTATAAAAGTAGACATGCAAAAGATATATGCAAATATTTTATTTTTTCAATAGATATTTCGATGGTTAAAATACTAATTATTAATAGAGCAATGAATAGCTTTTTAAATTAAATCCAGATTTATAGATTATTTTATGTGTAATAGTGGTATTAATAATTACTACTACGTTTTAAATAGGGGATATTAAAATGGTGATTAAGCAAAATTTTGAAAATATTATAGTACAAGAGTTTGAAGAGAAGTATAGACAGGCTCTTTATGAGTTTAATTTAAATGAGCGTCAACAAATCTATTCTTCTTTACCGAAAGATGTGTTAGATGATGCAATAAATGATGAGGATAGGATTGCCAATATTGCACTAAATAAAGCGGGAAATGTTGTTGGTTTTTTTGTGCTACATCAATATTATCAGCATGAAGGATATGATACACCTAGCCAAGTTATTTATGTTAGGTCTTTATCTGTAAATGAAGATTACCAAGGTTATGGCTACGGCACAAAGATGATGATGTATTTGCCTCAATATGTTCAAGATTTATTTCCGAATTTTAACCACTTATATCTTGTGGTTGATGCAGAGAACAAAGGTGCATGGAATGTATATGAACGTGCAGGTTTTATGCATGCTGCAACGAAAGAAGAAGGGCCAATTGGTAAAGAGCGATTATATTATTTAGATTTGGATTCTAAGCATGTCTCATCTTTAAAGTTAAAGCCAAATATAGATGAACAACCCTTTAACATACACATCATAGACTTAATAAAAGATGGGCAAAAAGTTGGCTTTATAGCTATAGAGAGACATGATGGACGAATGAATATTTCTAAGATTGAAGTAAATAAAGATAAAAGACATCATGGTATTGCAGAAAGTGCTTTGAGACAACTAGCAACATATGTTAGAAAGCATTTTAAAGATGTAGAACTTTTGACAATTACTCTCTATGGAGAGAATAATGAATTAAAACCATTATGTATAAATAGTAATTTTGTTGAAATTGAGGCGGCTGATGACTTTATTGTCTTTGAAAAATATATAAATTACTAAATGCGATTGCGAAATCAAGCATTGTCATTTATAATTTACATTTGTTATTATTACTTATGATAAACTTAGTACTGATTTGGATAAATGCCTTTGAAAGGAAGAATAAATAATGAGAATTCAAGATTATACAAAAGAAATGGTTGATGAGAAATCATTTATCGATATGGCTTACACATTATTAAACGAAAAAAATGATACGATGAATTTATACGATATCATTGATGAATTTAAAGCGCTAGGTCACTATGAAGATGAAGAAATTGAAGATAGAATTGTTCAATTCTATACGGATTTAAACACAGACGGACGTTTCTTAAACGTTGGAGAAAACATTTGGGGCTTACGTGATTGGTATTCAGTTGCTGATATCGAAGAAAAAATTGCTCCTACAATTCAAAAATTCGACATCCTAGATGACGATGCTGAAGAAGATAAAAACTTAAAATTACTTGGTGAAGATGAAACTGAAGATGATGATGATATTCCAGCAGTAACCGACGACCAAGAAACATTAAATGACCCAGAAGATCCTGAAGAAGACGATGTAGATGAAGATCTTAATGAATCAGATATCGTTATCGATGAGGACGACGAAGATTTTGATGATGAAGAAGACGAAGAAGAAGAAAAAGAAGAAGATGAAGAGGATTTTGAAGAATAATTCTTCGAGATTTAATTGACTTTTTTCAAGAACATGATAAAATTTTATTCGGGCTCCTTTAAATAGGACGACGTGTATAAATAATATACGCTCCCCCTTACAACCATGTGAGAGGGAGCGATTTTTTTATTTAAATTACTATATAAGCTTTATAATATTTTTAATTTAGGTGATTGTTTGTAAAGGCAATTCGTATGTATAAATAATTTGCTATGTAAAAGCTATCTCACAAATTAATTAACTACTGAATTAGAAATGTGTTTGTCAATCATAGGTATTGAAGGAAATTACTGTTTTAATAATAGGAGGCAGAACATGACAAAATTTATTTTTGTAACTGGTGGAGTTGTTTCTTCATTGGGTAAAGGTATCACAGCAGCATCTTTAGGTAGATTATTAAAAGATAGAGGATTGAAAGTAACTATCCAAAAATTTGATCCTTATTTAAACGTAGATCCAGGTACGATGAGCCCGTATCAACATGGTGAGGTATTTGTAACGGATGATGGTGCAGAAACAGACCTAGACTTAGGACATTACGAAAGATTTATTGATATAAATTTAAATAAATATTCAAATGTAACTGCAGGTAAAGTCTATTCTCATGTATTGAAAAAAGAGCGTCGTGGTGATTATTTAGGTGGTACTGTACAAGTTATTCCACATATTACGAATGAAATAAAAGAACGTTTACTTTTAGCAGGAGAAAGTACAAATGCAGATGTTGTTATCACTGAAATCGGTGGTACAACTGGTGATATTGAATCATTACCGTTTATCGAAGCAATTAGACAAATTCGTAGTGATTTAGGCCGTGAAAATGTGATGTATGTACATTGTACGTTACTTCCTTATATTAAAGCTGCTGGTGAAATGAAAACAAAACCAACACAACATAGTGTGAAAGAATTGCGTGGACTTGGTATACAACCAGACTTAATTGTAGTTAGAACAGAATACGAACTGACACAAGATTTAAAAGATAAAATTGCCTTATTCTGCGATATTGATAAAGCAAGTGTTATCGAATGCCGTGATGCTGAATCACTATATGAAATTCCATTACAACTAAGTAATCAAGATATGGATGACATTGTGATAAAACGTTTAGAATTGAACGCGAAGTATGAAACTCAACTAGATGAATGGCAATATTTATTAGATACTGTAAATAGTTTAGATGGTAAAATAACAATAGGTTTGGTAGGAAAGTATGTAAGTTTACAAGATGCTTATCTTTCAGTTGTTGAATCATTGAAACATGCTGGATACCCATTGAAAAAAGATATTGAAGTAAGATGGATTGATTCTAGCGAAGTAACAGATGAAAACGTCTCAGAAGTTCTAGCTGATGTAGATGGCATTTTAGTACCAGGTGGATTTGGTTTCCGTGCAAGTGAAGGGAAAATATCTGCGATTAAATATGCACGTGAAAATAATGTACCTTACTTTGGTATTTGTTTAGGTATGCAACTTGCCACTGTTGAGTTTGCCAGAAATGTAATTGGTCTTGATGGTGCACATTCTGCTGAATTAGATCCTAGTACACCACACCCAATTATTGACTTATTACCTGAACAAAAAGATATCGAAGACTTAGGTGGAACTTTACGTTTAGGATTATACCCTTGTCATATTCAAGAAGGTACTTTAGCTCATGATATTTACAACGAAACGAATATTGAAGAAAGACATCGTCATCGTTATGAATTTAATAACGATTATAGAGAACAGCTTGAAGCGAACGGCATGGTATTCTCTGGTACAAGCCCAGATGGTCGTTTAATTGAAATGGTAGAGATTCCTGAAAATGACTTCTTTATTGCTTGTCAATTCCATCCAGAATTTTTATCAAGACCTAACCGTCCTCAACAAATTTTCAAAGCATTTATTGAAGCATCTTTAAAATATCAACAAAGTAAATAATATAGATTTAACGCGATATCAGAAACTTAGTGTTTAGCTAATTTCTAAATATCGCGTTTTTTATAGTTGTATTAAAATATAAAATTCAAATCGGTATATTTATATAAATAATGGTATAAATTATAAGATTTTCACTTTTCGAATAAAAAATGTGAAATAAAAACGCTTACAATTATATAGAAGAATGCAAAAGTGATATTACTTTGATATAATTAGATTGTAAAAATATGTGCTTAAAGCACCAAGGAGGAACTTTCATGCCTTTAGTTTCAATGAAAGAAATGTTAATAGACGCAAAAGAAAATGGTTACGCGGTTGGTCAATACAACTTAAATAACTTAGAATTTACACAAGCGATTTTAGAAGCTTCTCAAGAAGAGAACGCTCCAGTAATCCTAGGTGTATCTGAAGGTGCTGCTCGTTATATGGGTGGTTTCTACACAGTTGTTAAAATGGTTGAAGGATTAATGCACGACAAAGAAATTACTATTCCTGTAGCAATTCACTTAGACCACGGTTCAAGCTTTGAAAAATGTAAAGAAGCAATTGATGCTGGTTTTACTTCAGTAATGATTGATGCTTCTCATGGTTCATTTGAAGATAACGTTGAAATCACTTCAAAAGTTGTTGAATATGCACATGAGCACGGTGTTTCAGTTGAAGCAGAATTAGGAACTGTTGGCGGACAAGAAGATGATGTTGTTGCTGAAGGCGTTATCTATGCAGACCCTAAAGAGTGTCAAGAGCTTGTTGAAAAAACAGGTATCGATACATTAGCTCCAGCCTTAGGTTCAGTACACGGACCTTATAAAGGTGAACCTAAATTAGGATTCAAAGAAATGGAAGAAATTGGTGCTTCTACTGGTTTACCATTAGTACTACATGGTGGTACAGGTATCCCAACTAAAGACATCCAAAAAGCAATTCCTTTTGGTACAGCTAAAATCAATGTAAACACTGAAAACCAAATTGCTTCTGCTAAAGCTGTTCGTGAAGCGTTAGATAACGATAAAGAAGTTTACGATCCTCGTAAATACTTAGGACCGGCTCGTGAAGCGATTAAAGCTACAGTAATTGGTAAAATTAAAGAGTTTGGTACATCTAATAAAGCTAAATAATTTAACTGTTATATAGCAAAAGTTGACTAGGTTATAATTACAATTTAAGCTACTGCTAAGTGGTTCAACCATAAGAACTGCAATTGTCTAATTACTAAATAAGCTTTTAGATATCTAGTCGTTTTCTGGGGCGAGAATAAGAAATCAAAATTGAATTTTTGATTTCTGTTTCGCCCCTTTTTTTATGTTATAATTTGTTAGGCTTTGAAAGCTGATAAATAGAATTACAGTGCTTTACATAATTTTTATAAACAAATCTTAAAAAAATGATTTAAATTGTAAAATATTGGGAATTAAAAATTATAGTAAAAAATTATATGCATTATGCAGCACTTAATTAAATTTGAAATAGATTTTATGAAACTGTTGTGCTTTGCAAACTGTAATCATTTAATTTATAATGCAAATGATATATTAGAATAGAATATCGATTGAAAGGCAAAGGAGAACAAGCGAATGGCTCAAGAAGTGATTAAAATTAGAGGTGGGCAAACACTTAAAGGTGAAGTGAATAACCACGGTGCTAAAAATAGTGCAGTAGCAATTATACCAGCAGCAATATTGGCTGAAGACAAAGTAACAATTGAAGGCCTTCCAGAAATCTCTGATGTAGAAACTTTAGTAAGTTTACTTGGAGATCTAAACATTGAGACAGATTTAGAAGGTATGACATTACATGTTAACCCTGAAAATATTGAAAATGCACCATTACCAAATAATAAAGTAGAATCATTACGTGCTTCTTATTATATGATGGGAGCAATGTTAGGTAGATTTAAAAAATGTGTCATTGGTTTACCTGGTGGATGTCCTTTAGGGCCAAGACCGATTGATCAACATATTAAAGGGTTTAAAGCATTAGGTGCAAAAGTTGATGAATCAAGTAGTACTTCTATGAAGATTGAAGCAGATAGATTGGTCGGCGCAAATATATTTTTAGACATCGTAAGTGTAGGCGCTACGATTAATATCATGTTGGCAGCAGTACGTGCTGAAGGACATACAGTTATTGAAAATGCTGCAAAAGAACCAGAAGTGGTTGATGTAGCTAATTTCTTAATGAGCCTTGGAGCTGATATTAAAGGTGCAGGTACAAGTACAATCAAAATTAATGGGGTAGAACGATTGCATGGTTCACATCATCCAGTAATTCCCGATAGAATTGAAGCAGGTACATATATGTGTATTGCAGCTGCTTGCGGTGAGAACATCAGAATTAATAATATTATCCCAACGCATGTAGAGCCACTTACAGTTAAACTGAAAGAATTAGGTGTAGGCATCCAAGTTGATGATGACAGTGTACTTATTAGACGTAGTATGCCTTATTCAAGTGTGGATATTAAAACATTAGTATATCCTGGTTTTGCCACTGACTTACAACAACCAATAACACCTTTATTATTTATGGCTGATGGTGTGTCGTTTGTCACTGAAACGATATATCCAGCTCGTTTTAAGCATGTAGATGAACTGAAAAATATGGGTGCGAATATTTCTGCAGACAATGGTACAGCAACTATAAAACCATCGAAATTAACTGGTGCTGATGTTTACGCTAGTGATTTACGTGCAGGTGCTTGCCTTATTGTAGCTGGATTGTTAGCAGAAGGGGTTACAACTATTTATAATGTGAAGCATATTTATCGTGGTTACACAAACATCGTAAAAACTCTAAAATCACTTGGTGCAGATATTTGGACTGAAGAAGTTTAAAAAATGTGGTATACTAAATATACTAAGTAAAAAGTTGTGTATTTAGTGATATGTGTTTTAGAATAAAATCGATAATGAGGTGATGGCCATGGAGATTTGCCCTTATCTAGAAGAAACCTTTAAAATCGTAGGTAGAAGCTGGAATGGTCTTATTATTAATTATTTATCTAGATGTACGGAAAAATCTGCTCACTTTTCAGATATGAAGCGTGATTTGAAGACGATAACACCACGTGCACTTAGTATAAAATTAACTGACCTAACGGAATGGGGACTAGTAGAGAAAAATGTAGTATCTACAAGCCCAATGAATATTTTGTATCAGCTTACAGATAAAGGTGATGCTTTAGCGGCAGCGTTAGTACCAATGGAAGAATGGGCACAAGAGTATATTGAACTTGAAAACAAGTAACTCAATACCTTGTACAATCGAGTCTGAGACGTCAATATGATGTTTTAGGCTCGTTTTTTATGTATTAGCAGCTGTGAGCAGTTATGTTTAAAAATACAAAATCTCGGTTAGAATATAATTATCAACATAACTTAAGGAGTGAATATATATAATGAGAAATTTCACTAAACAATATATCAACGGTGAATGGATTGAAAGTGCAAGTGGCGAAACAATAGAAGTTATCAATCCTGCAACAGAAGAAGTAGCGGGTACAATCGCGAAAGGTAACAAAGAAGATGTTGATAAAGCAGTAGATGCAGCAGAAAATGTATATTTTGAATTTAGACACAGTTCAGTTCAAGAAAGAAAAGAACTATTAGATAAAATTGTGCAAGAGTATAAAAATAGAAAAGAAGACCTTGTAGAAGCTATTACTGATGAACTAGGTGCGCCATTAGACGTATCGGAAAATGTCCATTATCAAATGGGGTTAGATCACTTTGAGGCAGCACGTGATGCATTAGATAATTTTGAATTTGAGGAGCGCCGTGGCGATGACTTAGTTGTCAAAGAAGCTATTGGTGTGGCTGGTTTAATCACACCTTGGAACTTCCCTACAAACCAAACATCACTTAAATTATCAGCGGCATTTGCAGCAGGAAGTCCAGTAGTTTTAAAACCATCGGAAGAGACTCCGTTCGCAGCAATTATTTTAGCTGAAATTTTTGATAAAGTAGGCGTGCCAAAAGGTGTATTTAACTTAGTCAATGGTGATGGTCAAGGCGTAGGAAATCCTTTAAGTGAACATCCTAAAGTTAGAATGATGTCATTTACTGGTTCTGGTCCAACAGGCTCAAGCATTATGAAAAAAGCTGCGGATGATTTCAAAAAAGTATCACTTGAACTAGGCGGTAAATCACCATATATTATCCTAGATGATGTAGATATAGATGAAGCAGCAAGTGCAGCAACTGGCAAAGTTGTTACAAATACTGGTCAAGTATGTACAGCAGGTACTAGAACACTCGTACCTGAAAGTATAAAAGAAGATTTCTTAACAGCTGTAAAAGAGAAGTTTAGTCAAGTTAAAGTAGGAGACCCACGTGCAGAAGGCACTGAGGTAGGACCTATCATTAGTAAAAAACAATTTGACCAAGTTCAATCATACATTGATAAAGGTATAGAAGAAGGTGCAGAATTATTTTACGGTGGACCAGGTAAACCAGAAGGTCTGGAAAAAGGATACTTTGCACGCCCAACAATCTTTAACAATGTAGACAATGATATGGTAATTGCTCGAGAAGAAATATTTGGTCCTGTTATGTCAATTATCACTTATAATGATGTAGACGAAGCTATTAAAATCGCAAATGATACAGAATATGGTTTAGCAGCATATGTATATGGTGAGGATCAAGAAACGTTGCACAAAGTAGCGCGTTCATTAGAAGCAGGTACAGTTGAAATTAATGAAGCAGGACGCAAACCAGATTTACCATTCGGTGGCTACAAACAATCAGGTATTGGTCGTGAATGGGGAGACTATGGTATTGAAGAATTCCTAGAAGTTAAATCAATTGCAGGTTACTATAAATAATTTATTTTTAATAGGTTAATTATTTGAAGATGAGGCATATAATTTATGCTTCATCTTTTTTCTGATTTTAGAAAATTGAAATACGTTTTGTAATTAAAAAGGAAATTTGCTATAGTTATAAAAGTAAGTAGCGTAGTTACTACGTTATTTAAAAACTTATTTATGAAATGGGTGCAAGATAATGCCTGAAAAAGTACGGACATCACCTCAGTATGAATCGTTCCACGAATTATACAAAAATTACACTACAAAAGATCTCACTCAAAAAGCCAAATCTCTAAAATTAACAAATTATAGTAAATTGAATAAAAAAGAACTTGTTCTAGCCATTATGGAAGCACAAATGGAAAAAGACGGAAATTATTATATGGAGGGTATTTTAGATGATATTCAACAAGATGGTTATGGTTTCCTAAGAACAGTTAATTATTCTAAAGGTGAAAAAGATATCTATATTTCTGCTAGTCAAATTCGTCGTTTTGAAATTAAACGTGGAGACAAAGTGACTGGCAAAGTGAGAAAGCCTAAAGATAATGAAAAATACTATGGTTTATTACAAGTTGATTTCGTAAATGGTGAGAATGCAGAAGAAGTTAAAAAACGTCCGCATTTCCAAGCTTTGACACCATTATATCCTGAAGAGCGCATTTTATTAGAGACAACAAAACAAAACTTCTCAACGCGTATTATGGATTTAGTAACACCAATCGGTTTAGGACAACGTGGTTTAATTGTTGCCCCGCCAAAGGCTGGTAAAACATCATTGCTTAAGGAAATTGCAAATGCAATTGCGATAAATAAACCAGATGCAGAGTTATTTGTGTTGCTTGTTGGAGAAAGACCTGAAGAGGTTACAGATTTAGAAAGATCAGTTGAATCTGCAGAAGTAGTGCACTCTACATTTGACGAACCACCACAACATCATGTGAAAGTTGCGGAATTATTATTAGAACGTGCAAAACGTCTAGTAGAAATTGGTAAAGACGTCATCATTTTAATGGATTCAATTACTAGGTTAGCTCGTGCTTATAATCTTGTGATTCCACCTAGTGGTCGTACATTATCTGGTGGTTTAGATCCTGCATCCTTACACAAACCTAAAGCTTTCTTCGGGGCTGCTAGAAATATTGAAGCGGGTGGTAGTATGACAATTTTAGCTACTGCTCTAGTAGATACTGGGTCTCGGATGGATGATATGATTTATGAGGAATTTAAAGGGACAGGAAATATGGAATTACATCTAGATCGTAAGTTAGCTGAACGTCGTGTATTCCCAGCAATCGATATTGGTCGTAGTTCCACTCGTAAAGAAGAATTGCTAATAGATGCAAAAGAGCTTGAGTCATTGTGGCAATTACGTAATATGTTCACAGATTCTACAGATTTTACAGAAAGATTTGTGCGCAAATTGAAACGTACAGATAACAACAAAGAATTCTTTGAGCAGTTACAAAAAGCTGCTAAAGAAAGCACTAAGACAGGTAAACCAATTATTTAATTTGAAATAATTCTGTATATATCTAAGCAATATTTGATTTGGGGTTGCGTTTTATATTTAAAGCCATTATAATTATCAAGTATTGGGTAAAAACTCACAAAAAACTCTGTGCCAGATGGTTCAGGGCAAAGGAGCTGAAAAGTAATGAGACAAAATATTCATCCTGAATATCATAAGGTTATCTTTTTAGATACTACTACGGATTTTAAATTCTTAAGTGGTTCAACTAAATCTTCATCAGAAACTATGACATGGGAAGATGGTAATGAATACCCAGTTATTCGTTTAGACATTTCATCTGATTCACACCCATTCTATACAGGACGTCAAAAATTCGCTGCTGCGGATGGTCGTGTGGAACGTTTCAACAAAAAATTCGGATTCAAATCAAGCAACGAATAATTGTTGTTTTAAAGCATTCTCATATTATGAGGATGCTTTTTTACTTTTACATAAATTTAAATTAAAAATGACATGGCGATATTCAAGAAACTCAGACATAAATAAACGCAATTACTTGAAGATATATCATATTTTAACTTAAAAAATATGATATAATAAACCGATTATGTTTTGAAAAAGGTGGAACGCATAATGTATGAAACTTATCATTCCGGGTGGATTGAATGTATTACTGGAAGTATGTTTAGTGGTAAATCTGAAGAGCTAATACGTCGGTTAAGACGTGGCCTTTACGCTAAACAAAAAGTAGTTGTGTTTAAACCAGCTATAGATGACCGTTATCATAAAGACAAAATTGTTTCTCATAATGGTAATGCGATAGAAGCAATTAATATATCAACAGCAGCAGAAATTTTTAAACACGATTTATCAGATGTAGATGTAATCGGTATAGATGAGGTACAATTTTTTGAAAATGGTATCGTCCATATCGCTGAGCAATTAGCTGAAAAAGGACATAGAGTTATAACAGCTGGTTTAGATATGGATTTTAGAGGCAAACCTTTTGAGCCTATACCAGAGCTATTAGCAGTGAGTGAAGATGTAACGAAATTACAAGCTGTTTGTGCAGTTTGTGGTGCATCTTCAAGTCGTACTCAAAGGTTAATAGATGGTAACCCAGCAAAAATAGATGATCCAGTTATATTAGTTGGTGCAAATGAAAGTTATGAACCGAGATGTAGGGCACATCATATCGTCGCACCGAGTAATGATGAGAAGGAGGAAATGTAGTGTTTGATCAATTAGATATTGTAGAAGAAAGATATGAACAATTAAATGAATTATTAAGTGATCCAGATGTTGTGAGCAACCCAGATAATTTGCGTAATTATTCAAAAGAACAAGCAGACTTACAAAAAACGGTAGAAGTTTACCGTGACTATAAACAAACAAAAGAAGATTTAGCAGAAGTTGAAGAAATGTTACGTGATACAAAGGATAGTGAAGAAATTGAGATGCTAAAAGAAGAGCATCAAACGCTTCAAAATAAAGTCCCTAAATTAGAAGAAGAACTTAAATTCTTACTTATTCCTAAAGATCCTAACGATGAGAAAGATGTTATTGTAGAAATTCGTGCTGCCGCAGGTGGAGATGAAGCTGCTATCTTTGCAGGGGATTTATTTAGAATGTATTCTAAATACGCTGAAGCGCTCAATTACAAGACTGATATTGTAGAAATTACAGAGAGTGATCATGGCGGATATAAAGAAATCAGTTTCTCAGTTTCTGGAAGTGGTGCGTTTAGTAAATTGAAGTATGAGAATGGGGCGCACCGTGTACAACGTGTTCCAGAAACAGAATCTGGTGGCCGTATTCATACTTCAACAGCTACTGTGGCTGTTTTGCCAGAAGTAGAAGATGTGGAAATTGAAGTACGTAATGAAGACTTGAAAATTGATACTTATCGTTCTAGTGGTGCAGGTGGTCAGCACGTAAATACGACAGATTCAGCAGTACGTATTACGCATATTCCAACGGGCATTATTGCGACTTCATCAGAAAAATCTCAAATCCAAAACCGTGAAAAGGCTTTAAAAGTATTAAAAGCACGTTTATTTGATATGAAATTACAAGAAGAACAACAAAAATATGCAGCCCAACGTAAATCTGCAGTCGGTACAGGAGACCGTTCAGAACGTATTAGAACATACAATTATCCTCAAAGCCGTGTAACCGACCACAGAATTGGTTTAACATTACAAAAGTTAGATCAAATTATGGAAGGTAAATTGGATGAAATTATAGATGCTTTAACATTAGCTGAACAAACTGATAAATTGAAAGAACTTAACAATGGTGAATTATAAAACTATTTTAAGCAATGCTAAAGAAAAATGCGTCGACAGAAATATTGAGACGGCTCGAGCTGAATGGTTGATGCTTGATTTGTTTGATTGGTCCAAGGCGCATTATCTAATGCACATGAATGATGAAATATCAGTGTCACATTTAAAAATGTTTGATGAAGCAGAGCGTAGAATGCTAAATGGTGAACCGATACAGTATATTACGGGTAAACAAACTTTTTATGGTGAGATTTTTAATGTGAATAAAAATTGTTTGATCCCTAGACCTGAAACAGAAGAAGTTATGTTACATTTCTATCATCAACTTGAAAAAGGCGATACTGTAGTAGATGTAGGTACAGGAAGTGGTAATATTCCAATTGTACTAAAAAAATTAGATAGCACGCTCAATGTGTATGCAACTGATTTATATCAAAATGCATTAACAGTAGCTGAAGCAAATGCTGAACATCATCAAGTTGAAGTTAAGTTCTTACATGGAGACGGTTTAACACCACTTATAGAACAAGGCGTAAAAGTAAACGGATTAATCTCTAACCCACCGTACATTGATAATGATGAAGCAGAAATGATGGAAGATACAGTGCTGAAATATGAACCACACTCTGCCCTATTCGCAGCAGATAATGGTTACAAAGTTTATGATACAATTTTAGATAGCTTACCAGAAGTCTTACTACCGAATGCCAAAGTAGTATTTGAAATAGGGTTTGCGCAAGGTCCTAAATTAAAAGAAAAGATTATCGCAAAATATCCAACATTAGATGTTCAAATTATAAAAGACATTAATAATAACGATCGTATAATTGCTTTCGTATGGTAAAAAAGTTATGCACTGAACATGGACAATCATGAAAGTGCATAACTTTTTATTTTGCTTTAAAATGAATAATAAGATGAAAGGATGTGCCTAAATGAAAACGCGTATATGGGATTTACGTCAATATGAATATAATTTGACTGCTTATGATGGGATTGAAGATATAAAATCAATTTTTGAAAAGGGTGGATTAATCGCAATTCCAACTGAAACAGTTTATGGATTAGGTGGAGACGCACGTAATAATCAAGCGATTGAAAAAATTTATGAAGCTAAAGGTAGACCTTCTGATAACCCTTTAATTGTTCATATACATGAACTTAATCAATTAAAGTCATTTACTGCTGACTTAGAACCAGAAGTTGAACTATTAATGAATGCGTTTTGGCCAGGACCTATATCCTTTATTTTACCGTTAAGAAAAGGGTACTTATGTAATCGTGTAAGCGGTGGGCTAAATTCTATTGCTGTGCGAATGCCTAGTCATCCTATAGGCAGAGAGTTACTTCAATTAATTGATATTCCTGTTGCTGCGCCTAGTGCAAATTTAAGTGGTAGACCTTCGCCAACGACCTTTGCTCATGTATATCATGATTTAGATGGTCGTATAGATGGGATTGTTAATGGTGACCAAAGTGAAGAGGGGTTAGAAAGTACAGTGTTAGACTGTACACAATATCCTTTTAGAATAGCAAGACCTGGATCAATTACAAAATCAATGATTGAAAAAGTATTACCTAACAGTATTGCCACAGATGTATCGTTGAATACTGACAAGCCGATTGCTCCAGGTATGAAATATAAACATTATTCACCAGACACACCTATAAAAATATTAGAAAATTTTCATAAGAAACCTTCATCAGCTAAGAATTGGAGTAAGGTTGCCTTTATTGTCCCACAAAGTCATCGAGAAATAGTTCCAAATCAAGCAAAATTTATACCATTATGTAAAGATGGTAATGATATTAAAGGCGCCAACCATAACCTTTATCATATATTACATCGATTAGATCAAGATTGCGAAATAGAGCGTGCTTATATCTTTGGCTTTCCATTGAACGATGATACTACTGCAATTATGAATAGAATGATGAAAGCAGCTAACCAAACTGTTATAAAAGGAGACGAATTATGAGAATCGTTTTTGTATGTACAGGGAATACATGTAGAAGTCCTTTAGCAGAAAGTATAGCGAAAGCCAAATTACCTAATCATACTATAGTATCAAGAGGTATTTATGCTATGGATGGTCAACCTATCTCTAAATATTCATTAAATATAATAGAAGAAAAAGGATTGCCAGTACCAGAACATGCGATGTCGTTTACACATAAAGATTTAAATGCAGATTTGATTTTGACCATGAGCCGTTCGCATAAATTAGCTATTCAACAAATGGGTCATGATGCAGCACATGTTTTTACCTTGAACGAATATGTTGGGCTGCATGGAGAAGTCTCAGACCCATTTGGCGGTAATAAAGATGACTACATTAAAATATTTAATGAATTAAATATACTGATAGATAGTTTAAAAAATAAAATATAAAAAAATTAAATTTGTGAAATGAGTATGAGAGCGTTCCTAAATACGTTATAATGATAACGTGTAGCAAATTTGCTGTCAGTCAATTTTGTATGTTGTTAAAGCACCTTGGTATTTACATACTTTTATTCAACTTAATTAAAAGGGGTGGAAGAATGGAAGACTTAAAGTTACTGTTAAACGAGTTAAAAGCACAATCATTTTTTAAAGCTGGTGAGTTATGTCTCATTGGTTGTTCTACATCTGAAGTAATTGGTGAACGTATCGGTAGCGTTGGATCAATGGAAATTGCTCAAGAAATATTTGAAGCATTAAAAGAAATTGAAAACGAAACAGGCGTTTCGTTTGTATTTCAAGGTTGTGAACATATTAATCGTGCAGTGACCATTGAGAAATCAAACTTTAACCCACTGACAATGGAAGAAGTTACAGTTGTGCCAGATGTTCACGCTGGTGGAAGCTTAGCAACTTATGCGTATCAACATATGGTTGATCCAATGGTTGTTGAGCATATTTCTGTACCTAAAGGTATTGATATCGGACAGACTTTAATTGGAATGCATATCAAACATGTGGCTATTCCAGAGCGTACGAGTGTCAAGCAAATTGGTGAAGCAATTGTTACAATCGCTTCTTCAAGACCAAAAAAAATTGGTGGCGAAAGAGCAAAATACAACTAATACAGAAACGAGGGAATTACCAAATGTCATTTATTCAAGAGCAAGATAAGGAAATATATGAAGTGATTCAAAATGAATTTAACCGTCAAAACAACAATATCGAGCTGATTGCTTCAGAAAACTTCGTATCAGAAGCAGTTATGGAAGCGCAAGGTTCAGTATTAACTAACAAATATGCTGAAGGCTACCCAAACAGAAGATACTATGGTGGTTGTGAATTTGTGGATGTTTCAGAAGCTTTAGCGATTGATCGTGCCAAAAAATTATTTGGTGCAGAACATGTTAACGTACAACCACACTCAGGTTCTCAAGCAAATATGGCTGTTTATCTCGTAGCATTAGAACACGGTGATACTGTATTAGGTATGAATTTAAGTCATGGTGGACACTTAACACATGGCGCGCCTGTTAACTTTAGTGGCCAATTTTATAACTTTGTTGAATACGGCGTAGACGAAGAAAATGAACAAATTGACTATGATGAAGTATTAAAAGTAGCCAAAGAACATCAACCTAAATTAATCGTTGCAGGTGCTTCTGCGTATTCAAGAACAATTGATTTTAAACGCTTTAAAGAAATTGCAGACGAAGTAGGCGCAAAATTAATGGTAGATATGGCTCATATTGCAGGTTTAGTAGCAGTTGGTTTACACCCAAATCCTGTAGAACATGCTGATTTTGTAACTACTACAACTCATAAAACATTACGCGGACCTCGTGGTGGAATGATTTTATGTAAAGAAGAATATAAAAAGCAAATCGATAAAACAATCTTCCCAGGTATCCAAGGTGGTCCATTAGAACACGTTATCGCTGCTAAAGCTGTGGCATTTGGGGAAGCATTGCAAGACGACTTTAAGGCATATCAACAACAAGTAATTAACAATGCTAAAACTTTAGCAAATACATTGACTGACGAAGGATTTAGAGTTGTTTCAGGTGGTACTGATAATCATCTTGTTTCTGTAGATGTCAAAGGTTCAGTAGGCATAACTGGTAAAGTTGCTGAAGAAACATTAGATGCTATAGGTATTACATGTAATAAAAATACAATTCCATTTGATCAAGAAAAGCCATTCGTGACAAGCGGAGTTCGTTTAGGTACACCAGCAGCAACAACACGTGGATTTGATGAAGCTGCTTTTGAAGAAGTTGCAAAAATCATTAGCTTAGTTTTAAAAGATCCAGAAAATGAAAAAGTGTTAGAAGAAGGAAAAGAAAGAGTTAAAGCTTTAACTACTAAACATCCTTTATATAACTAAAATTGGAGGAAATAAATTATGGGCAAAGTACATGTTTTTGACCACCCACTTATTCAACACAAATTAAGTTACATTCGAGACGTACATACTGGGACTAAAGAATTTAGAGAGTTAGTAGATGAAGTTGGTATGTTAATGGCATACGAAGTAACAAGAGATTTAGAATTACAAGATGTAGAAATAGAGACACCTGTTACTAAAATGATAGCTAAACGCTTAACAGGCAAAAAATTAGCTTTCGTACCAATTTTAAGAGCTGGTTTAGGTATGACACAAGGCATATTGAACTTAGTACCAGCAGCTAGAATTGGACATGTGGGACTATATAGAGATCCTGAAACACTTGAAGCTGTAGAATACTTTGTAAAATTACCGCAAGACATCGAAGAGAGAGAAATTGTAGTTGTTGATCCTATGTTGGCAACTGGAGCATCAGCTATAGAAGCAATTAACTCACTTAAAAAACGTGGAGCCAAAAATATCCGCTTTATGTGCTTAATTGCAGCGCCTGAAGGTGTGGAAAAATTACAAGAAGCTCACGAAGACGTAGACATTTTCATCGCAGCATTAGACGAGAAATTAGATGAACATGCTTATATTACACCAGGCTTAGGTGATGCAGGAGACCGTTTATTCGGTACAAAATAGTTTCGCCTAGGAGTGGAATAAAATGAAAAAAATAATGACTGTATTTGGGACACGTCCTGAAGCAGTAAAAATGGCGCCTCTTGTACAAGCATTGAAAAATGATGATGAACTAGAGCCGATTGTTGTAGTTTCGGCTCAACATAGGGAAATGCTTGATTCAGTGTTGGAAAGTTTTCATATCACGCCAGATTATGATTTGAATATTATGAAACAAGGGCAATCTTTATCAGAAATTACATCGCGTATTTTACAACGGTTAGAGCATGTCATTCAAGAAGTGAAACCAGATATGATACTGGTTCATGGCGATACTATGACTACTTTTGCTGGAAGTTTAGCTGCTTTATACAATCAAGTACCTATTGGGCATGTTGAAGCTGGCTTACGTACATGGGATAAATATGCGCCATTTCCTGAAGAAATGAATCGACAAATTGTAGGAGTAATGGCAGATTTGAATTTTGCTCCTACTAATAATGCTGCAAATAATCTTATTGCAGAAAACAAACCGCTGGATTCTATAGTAGTAACTGGTAATACAGCAATTGATGCGATGAAGACAACGATTCACGAAAATTATCAATCTGATATTATTTCGAAACATAAAGATAAACGTATCATCCTATTGACTGCGCATAGACGTGAGAATATTGGTGAACCTATGTCACATATTTTTAAAGCAGTAAGAGATATTGTGGATACTTATGAAGATGTTGTTGTTGTTTATCCTATGCATAAGAATCCTCAAGTACGAGAAATTGCTGATATTTATTTATCTGGACATAATCGTATAGAATTAGTCGAACCGTTGGAAGTGGTTGATTTCCATAACTTCGCCCACCAATCGTATTTGATATTGACTGATTCTGGAGGAGTACAAGAAGAAGCGCCATCATTAGGCAAACCAGTGTTAGTTTTAAGAGATACAACTGAAAGGCCAGAAGGTGTAGAAGCTGGCACACTTAAAATAGTAGGTACAAATGAACAAACAGTATTTGAGGCTACAAAACAATTACTTGAAAATCAACAAGTGTATGAAACGATGAGTAGTGCCCGCAATCCTTATGGTGATGGTAATGCATCATTACGAATATGTGAGAATATTAAATATTATTTTCATATAATTTCTGAAAAGCCAGAATCATTCAAATAATAAAAGGTGTTAATGTGTCATTTTTGTGACGATTATGTAAAAAATAAAACTACATTTTGAATAGAATTGACACGTTAACTACCCTATATTATTATTAAAATTGTATGATTGAAATGGTTTTCATAATTGAACGAAAAAGACGAAGTGAGGCACAGTCATGAAACGTTTCAACATCTTTTTTAATAGGTACGTTAAATACTATTTTTATGGTATAATTGTGTTATTAATTGTGTTTATTTTCACATACTCACCATTTGTTTTGGGACTTATAATAGGTACACTCGGATCACTTATTAACACCTTTACTTTCGAATATTATTTAGAGAAAGCAAAAGAGAAAGACAATATACATATATCAACGGGCAATGTTTGGAGATATTTAATAGTGATACTTTCGTGTTGTATTTGGTATTTTTATAAGGATCAAATTAATATTATTGGTGTAGTCATTGGTTTAATGATTTCGTATGTTTTGATTGTTTTCAAACCATTTATACACAAGAAATAAATTTAATATATGAAAGAGGTGAGAAAGCATGAAGCATAAAGACCCTCTTGTCAGTTGGGATGTATTCGGTATAGACATCGTGTTTAACCTATCATCAATTTTGATGTTGGTTATTACATCGGTTATTGTTTTTGTCATAGCTATTATTTGTACACGCAACCTCAAGAAACGTCCGACTGGTAAGCAAAATTTTATCGAGTGGGTTTTTGACTTTGTACGAGGAATTATTGAAAGTAACATGGCTTGGTCCAAGGGTGGTCAATTCCATTTCTTAGCTGTTACATTAATATTTTTCATATTTGTAAGTAATATGCTAGGGCTACCATTTCAATTAATTTCAGGTCATACACTGTGGTGGAAATCACCGACAGCAGATGCCACTGTAACTTTAACACTATCAACATTAGTCATCCTATTGACGCATTATTATGGTGTTAAGATGACAGGTACTAAAGGCTATTTCCGAAACTATACAAAACCTATCTTCTTATTACCAATAAACATTTTTGAAGAATTCACTTCAACGTTAACGCTTGGTTTACGTTTGTACGGTAATATATTTGCAGGTGAGTTATTACTTGGATTATTGTCAGGTTTAGTATTTAGTTTCCCTGCCTGGGGATGGATAATTGGATTGCCTGGACTCGTAGTTTGGCAAGGTTTTTCAATATTCATAGGTACAATTCAAGCATACATTTTTGTAATGCTTTCAATGGTTTATATGTCCCATAAAGTTCAGGACAGTCATTAAATAAAATTAAAAGAAAAAATTAGGAGGATTTTATAAATGAATACAATCGCAGCAGCAATCGCAATCGGCTTATCAGCATTAGGTGCAGGTATCGGTAATGGTCTTATCGTTTCAAGAACAGTAGAAGGTGTAGCACGTCAACCAGAAGCCCGCGGACAATTAATGGGTATTATGTTCATTGGTATTGGTTTAGTTGAGGCATTACCTATCATCGGTGTAGTTATCGCTTTCATGTCACTATAATTCAAACAGTTATTCAGGCGAAGTCACTGTGACTTTCGCCGTTCGTTTTTATAAATATGTCTTATGATGATAATGAATGAAAGGAGTGTCTATGTAAGTGACTGCTACGACAAATATGTTCGTACTTGGTGCAGCTGGAGCAAGCGGTGTGCAATGGGGAACTATTATAGTTACCTGTATAACTTTCGGCATCTTATTACTATTATTGAAAAAATTTGCATGGGGTCCATTAAAAGAAGTAATGGATAAACGTGAGCGTGATATTAATAAAGATATTGATGATGCTGAACAAGCTAAGCTAAATGCACAAAAGTTAGAAGAACAAAATAAACAAACACTAAAAGAAACGCAAGATGAGGTTCAAAGGATTTTAGAAGACTCTAAAATTCAAGCACGTAAACAACATGAAGAAATTATACATGAAGCGAATATCAGAGCAAATGGTATGATTGAAACAGCACAAAATGAAATTAATAGTGAGAAAGAACGTGCAATTGCAGATATCAATAATCAAGTTTCTGAGCTTTCAGTATTAATCGCATCGAAAGTACTTCAAAAAGAAATTTCAGAAAAAGATCAAAAAGCATTAGTTGAAAAGTACATTAAAGAGGCAGGCGATAAGTAATGGCTAAAATAGCAAAAAAATATGCCAAGGCATTATTTGATACTGCTAAAGATGCAGACATCCTTGACGCAATGTATGAAGAATTTTCAACTATTGATAAAGCAGTTCATTCTGAAATAAAGAAGTTACATGAATTGGATAGAGATCCACAAAAAGATGTTGACCAACGTCACCGTTTTGTGAATATTGTTTTTGGCCATGCCAACCAGTATATGCAAAATATGTTGATGATATTAGCTAGTAATCGTCATCTTGGATATATTCATGAAATATACACAGAATTTGAAACTTTATACAACGAACTTCATAATCAAGATTATGCTGTTATCGAATCAGTATATGAACTCTCTGAAGAAGAAGTATCACGTATAGAAGAAATTATAAAAGCACGTACAAAACTTTCTAAAACAATGATTACTAATAAAATTAATCCAGAACTTATCGGTGGTATCAGAGTAAAAGTAGGTACTAAAGTTATGGACGCAAGTTTGAAAAATGATCTTGCACAATTAGAAAAACAATTTACTAGAGTGAAATAAAAATAGAAGGAGTGACATAGATGGCCATTAAAGCTGAAGAAATCAGTGCATTACTTCGCTCACAAATAGAAAATTATGAGTCGGAAATGGCAGTTACTGATGTAGGTACAGTTCTACAAATTGGTGATGGCATCGCTTTAATCCATGGATTAAATGATGTTATGGCTGGTGAGCTAATAGAATTTAAAAGTGGCGTTCTAGGCTTAGCACAAAACTTAGAAGAATCAAATGTAGGTGTCGTTATTTTAGGGCCATACGCTGATATCAAAGAAGGGGACGAAGTAAAACGTACTGGACGTATTATGGAAGTACCTGTAGGTGATGAATTAATCGGTCGTGTGGTTAATCCATTAGGACAAGCTATTGATGGGCAAGGCCCAATCAATACTACTAAAACGCGCCCAGTAGAGAAGAAAGCAACTGGTGTAATGGATCGTAAATCAGTTGACGAGCCACTACAAACAGGTATTAAAGCCATTGATGCGCTTGTACCAATTGGTCGTGGGCAACGTGAATTGATCATCGGTGACCGTCAAACTGGTAAAACAACAGTAGCAATCGATACAATCTTAAACCAAGCTGACCAAGATACAATCTGTATCTATGTTGCAATTGGACAAAAAGATTCAACAGTTCGTGCCAATGTTGAAAAATTACGTCAAGAAGGCGCATTAGATTATACAATTATCGTATCTGCGTCAGCAGCAGATCCAGCTCCAATGCTTTACATAGCGCCATATGCTGGTGTTGCTATGGCTGAGGAATTCATGTTTGCTGGTAAAGATGTATTAATTGTTTATGATGACTTAACGAAACAGGCTGCAGCTTACCGTGAATTATCATTATTATTGCGTAGACCGCCAGGCCGTGAAGCTTATCCAGGTGATGTATTCTACTTACACAGTAGATTACTTGAGAGAGCTGCCAAATTAAATGATGATTTAGGTGGAGGCTCAATTACTGCTTTACCAATTATCGAAACACAAGCTGGTGATATTGCAGCATACGTTCCAACAAACGTAATCTCAATTACTGACGGACAAATCTTCTTACAATCAGATTTATTCTTCTCTGGTGTTAGACCTGCAATTAACGCAGGACAATCCGTATCACGTGTTGGTGGTTCAGCTCAAATTAAAGCAATGAAAAAAGTTGCCGGTACATTACGTTTAGATTTAGCGTCTTATCGTGAATTAGAGTCATTCGCTCAGTTTGGTTCTGATTTAGATGAGTTCACTGCTCAAAAATTAGAGCGTGGTAAACGTACGGTTGAAATCTTGAAACAAGATAAAAATAAACCACTACCTGTAGAAAACCAAGTTTTAATTATTTATGCTTTAACTAAAGGTTATTTAGACGATATCCCTGTTGAAGATATTACACGTTTTGAAAACGAGTTAAATCAATGGGCTAAATCTAATGCGACTGAATTATTAAATGAAATCAGAACTTCAGGTGCGCTTCCTAAAGATGACGCGTTTGAATCTGCAATTAATGAATTCAAAAAAAGTTTTAGTAAATCAGAAGCGTAATAGTTAAAGTTAAATAAAAGGTGGTGAGATAATGGGATCTCTTAAAGAGATTGATACACGTATAAAATCAACCAAAAAAATGAAACAGATTACGAAAGCAATGAACATGGTATCAAGTTCAAAATTGCGTCGTGCTGAAAGTAATACAAAACAATTCAGACCTTATATGGAAAAAATGCAAGATGCTATTACTGCAGTAGCTGGTGCTGATAAAAATTCACATCATCCAATGTTACAACAACGTGAAGTGAAGAAAAGCGGCTACTTAGTGATTACTAGTGATAAAGGCCTTGCAGGTGCATATAACGCAAATGTACTCAAACACCTAGTGAAAGATATAGAGAGTAAACATGCTAGTAAGGATGAATACTCAATCCTAGTCTTAGGACAAACAGGTGTGGATTTTCTTAAAAATAAGGGATATGAAATTCATGAATCGCTGATAGATGTACCAGATCAACCTTCATTTAAAGAAGTACAGGCGATTGCTAAAAAAGCGATTGATTTGTATAGCGAAGAAGTTGTTGATGAGGTTAAAATTTATTTTAGTCATTTCGTTAGTGTATTAGAAAATACGCCTTCAACTAAAACCGTGCTTCCATTGTCTCCTGAAGATTCTAGTTTAGGACATGGTCAAATGTCTTCATATGAGTTTGAACCAGACAAAGAAGCTATATTAAGCGTTATTTTACCTCAATATGTAGAAAGTTTAATATATGGAACAATTTTAGATGCAAAAGCAAGTGAACATGCTACACGTATGACTGCAATGAAAAATGCGTCAGATAATGCGTCAGATATTATTGATGACTTATCAATACAATATAACAGAGCAAGACAAGCAGCGATAACTCAACAAATTACTGAAATCGTTGGTGGTTCAGTAGCGCTTGAATAATTATTAAAGGAGGAAAAAACATGGGATTAGGCCGTGTAACACAAGTTATGGGTCCAGTAATTGATGTTCGTTTTGAGCACAATGAAGTTCCAGAGATTAACAATGCCTTAGTACTTGATGTAGAAAGAGACGAAGGTACTGTTTCTCTTACATTAGAAGTCGCGTTACAATTAGGCGACGATGTAGTTCGTACGATTGCAATGGATTCAACTGATGGTGTTAAACGTGGTACAGAAGTTCGAGATAGTGGTAGCAGTATTAGCGTGCCAGTTGGTGATGCTACACTTGGACGTGTATTTAACGTTTTAGGTGATACAATTGATTTAGATGATAAACTTGAAAGCTCCGTTAAACGTGATCCAATTCATAGAGAATCACCTGCTTTTGACCAATTATCAACAAAAGTTGAAATTTTAGAAACAGGTATCAAAGTAATTGATTTACTTGCACCTTATATTAAAGGTGGTAAAATCGGTTTATTTGGTGGAGCCGGCGTAGGTAAAACGGTATTAATTCAAGAATTAATTAACAATATTGCTCAAGAACATGGTGGTATTTCAGTATTTGCTGGTGTAGGTGAACGTACACGTGAAGGTAATGACTTATACTATGAAATGAGCGATAGTGGTGTTATTAAGAAAACTGCCATGGTGTTTGGTCAAATGAACGAGCCCCCTGGTGCGCGTATGCGTGTTGCATTATCTGGTTTAACAATGGCAGAACATTTCCGTGATGAACAAGGCCAAGATGTTTTACTATTTATTGATAACATTTTCAGATTTACACAAGCTGGTTCAGAAGTATCAGCGTTGTTAGGCCGTATGCCTTCAGCAGTTGGTTATCAACCAACACTTGCTACTGAAATGGGACAATTACAAGAACGTATCACATCAACTACTAAAGGTTCGGTTACTTCTATTCAAGCAGTATTCGTACCAGCGGATGACTATACTGACCCAGCGCCAGCTGCAGTATTTGCTCACTTAGATGCAACAACAAACTTAGAGCGTAAATTAACCGAAATGGGTATTTACCCAGCAGTTGATCCATTAGCATCTACATCAAGAGCACTTGACCCAACAATCGTTGGGCAAGATCATTATGAAATAGCGCGTGATGTACAATCTACATTACAAAAATATAGAGAATTACAAGATATCATTGCTATTTTAGGTATGGATGAATTATCTGAAGAAGATAAACAAACAGTTGAACGTGCACGTCGTATTCAGTTCTTCTTATCACAAAACTTCCACGTAGCTGAACAATTTACTGGTCAAAAAGGATCATACGTACCTGTTCAAAAAACTGTAGAAGGCTTCAAAGCAATTTTAGATGGTGAATATGACCATATCCCAGAAGATGCATTCCGTCTTGTAGGTAGTATGGAAGAAGTAGTTGCCAAAGCTAAAGATATGGGTGTTGAAGTTTAAAAATTAGGAGGTATGGATAATGAACACATTAAGCCTAAATATTGTCACTCCTAATGGTTCTGTTTACGACCGAGAAGATGTTAATCTTGCAGTGTTACAAACTACTGCAGGTGAGATTGGTGTCATGTATGGACATATTCCAACTGTTGCAGCACTTGAAATTGGCTATGTCAAAATAAATTTTGACGGTGGTTCAGAATATATTGCAGTGAGTGAAGGTTTTGTTGAAGTAAGACAAGATAAATTATCAATTATTGTACAAACTGCAGAACCTGCGAAAGAAATAGATGTTGCTAGAGCAGAATTAGCAAAATCTAAAGCAGAATCTCATTTGAATAATGAAGAAGATAGTAGCGATATTAATAGAGCTAAACGTGCTTTAGATCGTGCGAATAACCGTATTCGTGTTGCTAATTTACAATAAATTATGCGTTAAAGTTTCTTAAGTTGTCTTAAACTGTTGATAAAGTCACTGGCTTTATCGACAGTTTTTTTATGTTGTTAGTGAAACACTGTGCTTTGCTATCAAATAGTCATTACTATTCATTTTACAATCATTGATTGACAATATTATTTTTACATAATAGTTACAATGAACTATGCGATTTATGAGTTATCTTTCTTTGGAAAGAATATGAATAATACATTTGAAACGGGGAAAAGATACCATATAAGCAGTGAGAATATCTTAAATAGTACAGTTCTAAAAGTATCATTTCGTTTGTTTTTCATGTAAAATAAATGGACAGTGTAAAGCGAGGAGCATGACTTATGGAATATTTAGGACAATTTTCGATTGTACATCTCATCTTACATGTTATTTGTATTTGTATTGCTTATTGGGCACTAAACGCAGTAAGGTTAGAGCAGTTTTTTAAAAAAGGATTCCCTATGCAAGTTCAAATTTGCATGATTTTCTTAGCGATTTTATTAGGTACTGCTGTAAGTAATTTTATTGTGGATTTACTACAATTTTCAACACAAATAAAATATTTGGCACAATAATTCAAATGCTTGTATATTTTTTTGAATTATAGATATAATTAATAAGAAGTACTTAATGGTTAAAAATTTAAAACGAAATATATAAGTAGTTAAGTGGAGGATTTAAGATGGATATGATAGAAATCAACGGTGGAAGTAGATTAACTGGTGAAGTCAAAGTTTCAGGTGCAAAAAATGCTGTATTACCAGTATTAACTGCTTCTCTATTAGCATCAAAAGGTGTTAGCAAACTTATGAATGTGCCTGCATTAAGTGATGTAGAAACAATTAATAATGTTATTTCAACGTTAAATGCAGACGTTTCTTATAATAAAGAAGAAGAATCTGTTACAGTCGATGCAACAAAGCAACTAAATGAAGAAGCACCATACGAATATGTGAGTAAAATGAGAGCAAGTATTCTTGTTATGGGCCCTTTATTGGCACGTTTAGGTCATGCAAAAGTTGCCTTACCAGGTGGGTGTGCGATTGGTTCTAGACCTATTGAACAACATATTAAAGGTTTCCAAGAATTAGGCGCAGACATTCATATGGATGGCGGTTTTATTTATGCTAGTACTGAAAATGGTTTAAAAGGAACAACAATCCATTTAGATTTTCCAAGTGTAGGTGCTACACAAAATATAATCATGGCAGCATCTTTAGCAGATGGTAAAACAGTATTAGAAAATGTTGCTCGTGAACCTGAAATCGTTGATTTAGCTAATTACATAAATGAAATGGGAGGAAATGTTACTGGAGCAGGAACAGACACAATTATTATACACGGCGTAGATGAGTTACATGGTGTTGAACATGCGATTATTCCTGATAGAATTGAAGCCGGTACATTGCTAATTGCTGGTGCAATTACTCGTGGTGACGTTTTAGTTAATGGTGCGATTAAAGAGCATATGACAAGCTTAGTATATAAATTAGAGGAAATGGGTGTCAATTTAGATTATCAAGATGACGCGATTCGAGTGACAGTTGAAGATGAACTAAAACCAGTAGATATCAAAACATTACCTCACCCTGGTTTTCCTACTGACATGCAATCTCAAATGATGGCTTTATTACTTACAGCTGAAGGCCATAAAGTGGTTACTGAAACAGTATTTGAAAATAGATTTATGCATGTAGGCGAATTTAAGCGCATGAATGCTAAAATCACAGTTGAAGGTAGAAGCGCTAAAATAGAAGGTAAAAGTCAGCTACAAGGAGCACAAGTAAAAGCAACCGACTTACGTGCCGCAGCTGCATTGATTTTAGCTGGTTTAGTAGCAGATGGCAAAACCCAAGTTACTGAATTAAAACATTTAGATAGAGGTTATGTTGATTTGCATGGTAAGTTAAACGCATTAGGTGCAGATATTAGACGTATAGACAATTAAAATCTTGCTACAATAATTAATGAATTGCAACGAAAGAAGATTTGGAGGAAGAAAACAATGGAAACAATTTTTGATTACAATGAAATAAAAGAAATTATACCACATAGACAACCTTTTTTATTAATCGATCGTGTGGTTGAATATGAAGCAGGTGAACGCTGCGTCGCAATTAAACAAGTTTCTGGTAATGAACCATTTTTCCAAGGCCATTTCCCTGATTACGCTGTTATGCCTGGTGTATTGATAACAGAAGCACTGGCACAAACAGGTGCAGTAGCTATCTTAAATAGTGAAGAAAATAAAGGAAAGTTAGCACTATTTGCAGGTATAGATAAATGTAGATTTAAGAAACAAGTAACTCCTGGTGATACATTAAAACTAGAAGTTGAAATTACTAAAATGCGTGGACCAATTGGTAAAGGTAATGCCAAGGCTACAGTAGATGGTCAATTGGCTTGTAGTTGTGAATTAACGTTTGCCATTCAAGCTAAATAAATAAAAGCCTCAAGGTTTAGGTGTATCATACACCAGCCTTGAGGCTTTTCTATTTTTCTATTTTTTCATCTTTTAGACGTGGTTTCGATTGCATCATTCGATTAAATGATTTTTTTAGTTCTTCGCCAGTTAATCCTTCATCAATTAATTGTTCTAATAAGCTTTCTGCATAAACTTGTCTAAGTGTATAAATATGACATTCAAAAACGACAGAAATAGAATGTTCAAGTTTACTGATATTTTTTATAGTTGCGTCAAAAAGTGCCGGATCATTTGCAGGGCGTGTAATAACCACTCGTATATCTAATAACGTTTCATCTTCCATATACGTTTTCATTGTTTCATAATGAAAATCTGAAATAACAATTTCTAATAACCAGCCAGTACCACTATTTTCTTTATTGATTATAACTCCATCTTCTAATTCGTATTCAGTGACACCACCACTTTCTGATACGATTTGAAATCGAACAGCTTTAAATGATTTCATCGTCCTCACATCCATTTAATAAATTTAAATTCTACAATTATTTCATTTATACAATCATTATAACGTAATTTTAAATAGTAGAGGTGAATTTTGTAGAATTTAGTGTGAATTCACTTTTAAATTCTAGTATTAATGTATTTTGACCTGTGATTTGAAAATGATTAGTATAAAGTTATAAAGGAGGTGACATATGATTAACAACATTGTCATAGTAGGGAGATTAACCAAAGACCCTAAAATTTATGAAAAGGAGGGGAATAAATTAGCTACAATGTGTGTAGCGATAACAAGAAATTATAGAGATAAGGATCAAAATACCATTTGTGATTATCTATATTGTAAGGCAATTGGTAAAATAGCTAATAATATCGAACTATATTTAAATAAAGGATCACTTGTGGGAATTACTGGTCAAATGCAATCAAGAAAATATGAAAAAGAAGGGCAGATGCATTTTATATCAGAACTTTTTATTGAAACGATTAAATTTATGTCTCCGAGAAATAAAGATGAAATTAGTGAATTTCATGAAATATTCCCTATAGATCAAGTTTGTAATTCAACTAAAGAAAAAAGTCTACAAGATAATGAAATATACGAAATTGTATAATACTCCCAATTTAAACCAACCTCAAAATTAACCCACCCAAATCTATATACATTAAATCCTACTATCAATTATACTTCTTCAGGCTATTCCTCTTAATATAAGTAAAAAAGAGGGATAGCTTTTTAAATATAAAGAGTTTTGAGAAATAGGAAAGAAATATAGGCATTAATCATCCAGAATAATCAGATAAATTACAATTACATTACATACTATATAACGATGAAATATTCTGGAAAACCTTCACAGTAGTATTTAAGTAGAAAAAATTAATTTTAAAATATATTTATATGTAATTTAATCGTAAAAAAACTACAGATTTTTTCATTTCTCTGTAACCTACTATGGTTTTATGAATGTTATAGTTGTACTTGCAAATTAATCATAAATAACTTATTTACCTTATAGGAGGACTTTTTTACAATGAAAAAAACAGTAATCGCATCAACTTTAGCAGTAGGACTCGGAGTAACAGGATTTGCAGCAGGAAATTCAGCTGACGCTGCTGAACAAGGTGTAGACAAAGCTCAATTAGCGCAACAAGCACTAACTAATCCAGAATCATTAAACGAAGCACCAGTTCAAGAAGGTGCGTATGACATTAATTTCACATATAATAATACAAATTTTAATTTTTCTTCAGACGGTGAAAACTTTAGCTGGAGCTACGGAGAAGGTTCAAGCGAAGAATCAAACACGTCAGTAGAACAAACTACAGATAATAATGCACAAGAAGAGCAAGCTCAACCAGCTCAAACTGCTACAGAGCAACCAGCACAAGAAGCAGCACCTCAAGAAGAAACAACACAACAACCACAACAAGAAGCAACTTCACAACCTTCTTCTAGTTCAAATGAAGCTTCAGAAGGTTCATCAGGTGTAAATGCACACTTACAACAAATTGCACAACGTGAATCAGGTGGCGATATTCATGCTACAAACCCATCATCAGGTGCTTCAGGTAAGTTCCAATTTTTACAAAGCACATGGGATTCAGTAGCACCAGCTCAATATCAAGGTCAACCAGCTGGTAATGCACCAGAAGCAGTACAAGACGCTGCAGCGCAAAAATTATATGATGAAGTTGGCGCTTCACAATGGGTAACTGCATAATTTAACAGTAACCAAATAAAGTATCTTATTAAAGCCCTCGACATAACTATATGTCGAGGGCTTTTTAGCGTATAGACAACACACTAGTGGAGTGTATAAAGTTAAAGATTAATATAATTTATAAAATAGTCATATTTCTAGGGGATAAATTAATCTAATGAAATCATTTTAACTTAATATAATTTTACCCCTTCGTTTTATATAAACTGTTTTATTGCAATAGGTGATATACTTTGATATGTTTTAGATAAATATAATATATAAAAATCTACTAGGGGAGCCTTTTGGCTGAGATGATTTACATCAGACCCTTACAACCTGATTTGGTTAATACCAACGTAGGAAAGTAGTTTAATTATAGTTAAATTGCTATACCTTTCTATTAATTAACTACATTCCTAGTTGGAATGTAGTTTTTATTTATAGGAGGAAATCATTTGTTATTTTCAGAAACGTTAAAGAAAGAGTCACAAAATATTATAGATGATATTTATAATGATCCATTTATTCAAGAAATGTTGAACGGTAATTTGCCTATTGAGGCAACAAAATTTTATTTACGTGCCGACGCATCGTATCTAAAGGAATTTGCTAATATATATGCATTGCTTATTCCAAAAATGAATAAATTAGAAGACGTGAAATTTTTAGTGGAACAAATTCAGTTTATTGTTGATGGTGAAGTGGCAGCACATGAAATATTAGCTGAATATATTGGAGAAAATTATGATGATATTGTAAGTGAAAAAGTATGGCCACCAAGTGGTGATCATTACATTAAGCATATGTATTTTAATGCGTATGCAAAGGAAAATGCAGCATATACGATTGCTGCTATGGCACCCTGTCCTTATGTTTATCAAGTGATTGCTCAACGTGCTTTAGAAGATAATCAATTAAATAAAGATTCGATATTAGCAAAATGGTTCGATTTTTATAGCACTGAAATGGATGAATTGGTTGATGTATTTGATAAATTATTGAATAAATTAACTGAAGCATGTACTGTGGATGAAAAGCATGAAATAAAAATGTGTTTTTTACAAAGTACAATTCATGAACGTAATTTCTTTAATATGTCATATATCGAAGAAGATTGGTTATATGGAGGGGAATAGAATGAAAAAACCAAAAATTGCTTTAACCATTGCAGGTACTGACCCAACTGGTGGCGCCGGCGTTATGGCAGATTTAAAATCTTTTCATGCTTGTGGCGTGTACGGGATGGCCACTATAACGAGTATTGTAGCTCAAAATACGAAAGGTGTACAACATATACACAATTTAGAAACACAATGGTTATCTGAACAACTTAGCAGTGTTTTTGATGATGAGTTACCACATGCAATTAAAACAGGGATGATTGCATCAAAAGATATGATGAAAGTTATTCAAGAGTATTTAGTAACGTATCCTGATATACCATATGTTATAGATCCAGTTATGCTAGCAAAAAGTGGAGATTCATTGATGGATGATGATGCTAAAAAGGATTTACAAAATATTTTATTACCTTTTGCTACAGTCGCAACGCCTAATTTACCTGAAGCAGAAGAAATCACTGGATTGACGATAGATGATGAAGCGTCTATTTATAAAGCCGGTAAAATTTTTATAAATGAAATTGGTAGTAAAGGTGTAGTGATTAAAGGTGGGCATGCAGAAGATTTAGATAGAGCTAAAGACTACTTATTCACCAAGGATAATGTTTATACCTTTGAAGAGCCACGTTATGAAACGAAACATACACATGGTACAGGATGTACATTTTCAGCGGTAATCACAGCGGAACTAGCCAAAGGTAAATCAATTTATGAAGCGGTAAAAAAAGCCAAAGCCTTTATTTCGTTAAGTATAAAATACACACCTGAAATTGGTCAGGGTAGAGGGCCGGTAAACCATTTTGCATATATGAAGAAAGTAGGTTTAGATGATGAGTAGCTTGAATCTATTAAGGGAAAATAATCCGTTAGTTATTTGTTACACGAATGATGTTGTGAAGAATTTTACAGCCAATGGCTTATTAAGTTTAGGTGCAAGTCCAGCTATGAGCGAAGCACCGGAAGAAGCGGTTGATATGCTTACTTATGCAAATGCACTACTAATAAATATTGGTACACTGACAAAATCAAGAGAAGTAGATATTTTAAAGATTGCTAAAACGGCAAATCAAATAGGGACTCCCGTTGTTTTTGATCCTGTAGCGGTAGGAGCGTCTCAATATAGAAAAGATTTTTGCGCGACTTTCTTGAGAGAAATTGATGTTGCCGTAATCAAAGGTAATGCATCAGAAGTATTAGCATTGATGGATGCGGACACAACAATGAAAGGGACAGATAGTGACCAAGATTTGGATGCAATTACTATTGCTAAAAATGCATATAATCAATTTAATACAGCGATAGCCATAACAGGAGAAAATGATATTGTAATTCAGGACAATAAAATTTATAAATTATCTAATGGGTCACCATTACTTGCAAAAGTAACAGGTGCAGGATGTCTATTGGGTGCAGTTATAGCTAGTTTTTTAAATAAAGATAAAAAAGTGACTACGGAAATGTTGATAGAATCTATTTCAATTTATAATATAGCTTCAGAACATGCTGAACAAAATTCAAAAAATAACGGACCTGGGTCATTTATGATTGAATTACTAAATGCACTTTATCATATTAAATACGATGACTATTTAAAATTGAGTAATAGACAAGAGGTGTAATTATGTTCGATAAAGCTAGTTTGAAAGTTTATTTTATATGCGGCACACAAGACATACCTGAATCAAAATCGATAAAAGAAGTTGTAAAAGAAGCCTTAGAGTCAGGTATCACTATGTTTCAATATAGAGAAAAGGGTAATGGTTCTTTAACTGGGAATGATAAAGTTGAAATGGCACAACAATTATTAGAACTATGTCACTTTTATAATGTACCTTTTATTGTAAATGATGATGTAACATTAGCTGAAAATATAAACGCTGATGGAATTCATGTAGGGCAAAATGATATGAAAGTTACGGAGTTTGCACAAAAATTTAAAAATAAAATTATTGGTTTAAGCATTAGTGATGTTAATGAATACCAGCAATCTGATTTAACTTATGTTGATTATATCGGTGTTGGCCCCATGTATGCTACTAATTCTAAAAAAGATGCAAACTTACCAGTAGGTCCTGAAATGATACCTAAGTTAAGAAGCTATATTGAGGGTTTTCCAATCGTTGCAATAGGTGGAGTTACCGTTAATAATACCAAAGAAATAATCCAAGCTGGAGCAGATGGAGTATCAATCATTTCTGCAATTAGTAAAAGTGATAATATAAGTAAGACAGTGAGACAATTTTTACAAAATGTTGATTAAAGTATAAAAATTTCTTTTTTTGTTTTCTACTTCCCTCCTAATATGATAAAATAAATTCTATGTGAATATATCATTAGAGGTGGAAAAATGAAGAAGAAAGCGCTACTCCCTTTATTATTAGGTGTAATGGTCTTTTTGGCAGGCTGTGACTATTCAAAACCTGGAAATAGAGATGGATTTTTCTATAATACGTTCGTAGAGCCAATGGATAAAGTTATACATTGGTTAGGAACTAGTTTTAATAACGACTATGGTTTAGCTATCATAGTACTTGTATTGGCAATTCGTGTAGTATTATTGCCATTCATGTTATCAAACTATAAAAACAGTCACATGATGCGTGAGAAAATGAAGGTTGCAAAACCAGATATTGATGCTATTCAAGAAAAGGTTAAACGTTCACGTACGCAAGAAGAGAAGATGGCAGCAAACCAAGAAATGATGGAAGTTTATAAAAAATATGATATGAACCCTATGAAGAGCATGCTAGGTTGTTTACCAATCTTAATCCAAATGCCGATTATTATGGGATTATTCTTCGTATTAAAATACCCTTCGAGCGGTGGTTTCACTGAACACCCTAACTTCTTATGGTTTAATTTAGCGAAACCAGATATTTGGATTACAATTATTGCAGGTATTTTATACTTCTTACAAGCATACGTTTCAAGTAAGAGTATGCCAAATGAACAACGTCAAATGGGTTATATGATGATGGTCATTTCACCTATAATGATTGTGTGGATTTCATTGAGTTCTGCATCTGCGTTAGGTTTATATTGGTCAGTCAGTGCGGCATTCTTGATCGTACAAACACAAGTAGCGAATATGTATTATTCAAAACTTGCTAAAAAAGAAGTGGCACCAATGATTGAAGCAATGGAGAAAAATAAAGCAGAATCAACTGCTAAAGGTAAAAACACACAAGTAGTATCTAAGAAGAACAAAAAGAAATAAAATAAGCACCAAGAATTAAAATTATAGATTTAAAAAGAATCCCGAACTGATAATTAACTCAGCTCGGGATTCTTTTCGATTACTTAAAATTGATGATACAACTAGTAATACCATTCATTAAAAAATTGTTCAACAAATTGTTGCATGTATTTATGACGCTGTTGTGCGATTTGTTTTGCAGTTGTTGTGTGCATTAAATCTTTAAGTTTAAATAATTTTTCATAAAAATGTTTAATAGCAGAGGGCGACCATTCGCTATAAAAAGATGCATCGACTTCGTTAATATTCTTAGTATCATGTTCTAACCACATAGGTTCTTTAAAATGACCAGAAAATTGAAAAGTCCTAGCAATACCAATAGCACCAATTGCGTCTAATCTGTCAGCATCCCGTACAATTTGGCCTTCAATAGATAATGTTACATGGTTATTTTGGCCATTTTTATAACTGATATGTTCAATAATGTATAAGATATATTGTAGCTGTTCGGGAGCTAATTGTAAGTTTGTTAGAAAATCTTCCAAGTTTTGTAATGCTTTGTGAGTATTTGTAAGTTTTGTATCAACGGTGTCATGTAACAAGCTTGCTAGTTGGATTGTTAACAAATCACCTACTTGTTCTTGTTCTGAGATGTATGTTGCCATTTTAACAACACGATTAACGTGAGCAATGTCATGCCCTGTCGCATCATGTTTATGAAACTGAGTCATGTACTCATTTGCTTGATTAAGTATGTCTGTATGATTCAAAATAAAATCACCTCTAAAGTTGTATATTGATGAATAAATGTTGCTTTTAAAATAAAGGTCTAAGTAGTTTAGCTCATAAACGTTATCTTAGACCTCAAAGCATACTATAATATTGGAGATAATAATCTAGAAATGCCTTCTTTAAATTTAATCCATAAGCTCCGCTGTTCGTAAATTTCTTTAGTTAATCTATAAGATACTTCTAAATCCTTTTCGAAAGCAAATCTTAATTCTTTAGCTATATGCGTATCATAAATAAAGGCATTTATTTCAAAGTTCAACGTAAAGCTTCGATGGTCCATATTAGTAGTACCTACACTTGCAACTTCATCATCAATCACTAATGTTTTTGAATGTAAGAATCCATTATTATAATGGAATATATTTACACCCGCATCTAATAAAGAAGCAACGTTATTGTATGTCGCCCAATATACAAATGGATGATCAGGTTTATTTGGAATCATAATACTTACATCAACACCACCAAGTGCTGCAATTTTTATTGCGTCTAAAAATGATTGATCTGGAATAAAGTAAGGAGATTGAATATGGATAGATTGTTTTGCTGAAGCAATCATTTTTAAGTAACCATATTTAATTTGTTCCCAGGTTTCATCTGGGCCACTAGATGCTATTTGTACACCTATGGTACCTACTGAATCTACATCTGGGAAATAGCGGTCAGCATATTTTAGATTATCACGTGTAGCTTGTGAGTTCCAATCCAGCATGAAACGTAATTGTAAGGCGTTGACAGCATCGCCAACAATACGTAAGTGTGTGTCTCTCCAATAACCAAATTTTTTCTTCTTGCCTAAATATTCTTCACCCACGTTAAAACCGCCCACATAGCCAATGTGGCCATCAATAATAACAATTTTTCTATGGTTTCGATTATTCATTCTAAGGTTGATAAGTGGTAATTTAGAAGGGAAGAACGCTTCTACTTGGCCACCATTTTTTCTGAAAGATTTAAAATCTTTCAGTGAAAGACCTCTAGACCCCATATCATCATAAAGCATTTTAACTTCAACACCTTGTTCAAGCTTTTGCTCGAGTGCGTTCAGGATACGTTCTCCAAGCGAATCATTTCTAAAAATATAGTATTGAATATGGATATAGTCAGTTGCTTCATCTATATCTTTAAGAAGAGAATCAAATTTTTCTTTGCCATCAGTAAAAATTTTGATTTCATTATCTGTTGTTAAGAAAGCAGCATTATTATATAACAACATTTGAACCATATCTTTAAACTTCACTATTTGATGATTGCCTTTAGAAAAATCATCATTCTTTAAGGCTTCTAGTTGTTCACTTACAATCATTTCAATACCGATTTTATCATCTTCATCCAAGGAGAAGATGTGATCGCGCTGGATTTGTCTTCCAATAAATAGGTAAATAATAAAACCTAAGATGGGTATTAATACAAGGACTAAGAGCCAAGCCCATACCGAACCAGCTGATCTTCGTTCCATAAAAATAATTGTAAACGCAAAGATAAGGTTTAATATAAATGCAGTAATCAAAATAATGTTAATCACTACATTGGTATAATTGAGTGACATTGAAAATATTTCTATCATATTAAACCTCCAAAATACAATTAATTAATTTTTAACTAGTGAAATTCTTAATTATTGTAACATGTTCATACTGTTTTATCACTTGACTAATACCTATTAGGGGTATACGATATGGATGATATATGTAGGAGGTGTTGAGAAAGTGACAGAAATACAAAAAGCGCATCATTCAGACCAAATAAAATCAAATTTGAAATCGAGACTAAATAGAATTGAAGGACAAGTACGAGCGATCAACCGCATGATAGATGAAGATGTTTATTGTGATGACGTACTTACTCAAATTAGAGCGACACGTTCTGCGCTTAATAGTGTAGCAACTAAATTGTTAGACCATCATATGAAAAGTTGCATCATGGATAAAGTGGAAAAAGGTCAACAAGAGGAAGCGATGGAAGAACTGTTAGTAACTTTTCAAAAATTAATGAAGGATTAGATAGGGTGACAAAAATGCAATCAAAAGTAATTCATGTCTCAAGTATTAATTCAGAACAACAACAATATCAAGTAAAACAACAATTAATGAATATTATAGGTGTATACAATGTTGCTATAGATAGTGATAAAGGAGAAATACTTATTAATTTTGAAACACCTGCGAGTTTAAATAATTTAGAAAAAGAAATTTACGATCTAGGATATCAAATATTCTAATAAAGTGAATTATATTACAATTTGAGTTTAAATACCTACAGCATAGTTATAAAATGTAAAATAACGATATAAAACTAAAGTTTAAATGGAATTATACAATTAAAATTACAATTTTTTTGAAGTGATTAAAAAAAATTTAATATAATGTGGTATTTTTCATTCAAAAAGGGTAAGATATAGTAGAAGCTAGAGATATAGGGGTGATGATATGAATAAAGATAACGAAAAAATTCAAAACGTAGTTAAACTATTATCATCATTAGGGGTAAACATAAAGAAAACCAAATCACGATTAGAAGTTATGCATACTCTACCAACTACTGTGAAAACCGCTAACGAATTGAAATAGTCAAGTTACCCAATGAAGCGATTGGAGCCAATGGTTCTAGTCGCTTTTTTATTTTTCACTATATAAAACAAAATTACCTATAATTGATATTTATAATATTTAATCATAAAAGCGCCCCTAGAAGTTAGATTTTTGTCCAACTTTTAGGGGCTCAATATTGTTTAGCGCTAATTGTCATCTATACGGTAAGGTAGTTGAGTAAATTGATAGTTTGTAGTAGTTAACACGTGAGCATTACTTAGGGAAGTATTAAATGACCACTACTTCATAAAAACAATTTTTCAATAGTAATCTACCTCACCGTTCTGTTCGCTATAATTTTTAAATTATATAATTACATAGCATTGTATGGCGACAATATTAATGAAACCTAATTCTTTGATCTAGTTAATGATTTTGTTGTTGAATATTGTTTTGGTTGATGATAAGTAAACGATAATATAACACCGATTCCGCACATTAAACTCCATAACGAACTACCACCGTAACTGATAAACGGTAATGGAATACCTGTTATTGGTAATAACTGAATAGTCATGCCAATGTTTTGTAATACATGGAATAAAACAAGGGTTGCATACCCAATAATAAATAATTTACTGAAGGGTAATTCGAATTTCGTAGCAAGCCTAACTAAATGGAATATAAAGGCTAAGAAAACTAATATTAAAATAACAGAACCAATAAATCCAAATTCTTCACCGATAACAGAAAATATAAAGTCTGTATGATTTTCTGGAATATAAACTTCGCCATGATTAAAGCCTTTACCAAATAGTTGTCCTGAACCAATGGCTTTAAGTGATTCAGTTAAATGATAACCATCACCACTACTATATGTGTAAGGATCAAGCCAAGAATTAATACGCCCCATTTGATAAGTCTTGATACCAAAACTATTTTCAATTAGCGAAGGCTTGTAAATGATTGAAAGAATAATGCTTGATGCTAAGACGATTCCTGCAATAAATACAGGCGCTAATATCTTCCAAGAAATACCGCTTACGACAATAACTCCTACTATAATTGCACAAAGTACCAACGTAGTCCCTAAATCATTTTGTAATAATATAAGGCCCATTGGGATAACTGAAATGCCTGCAATTTTTAATAATAGTTTAAAATCAGTTTCTAATGATTTGTTAAAGGTAAATTGATTATGCCTAGAAACTAATTTTGCAAGTGCTAGTATGAGTACAATTTTCATAAATTCTGAAGGTTGTACACTAATTGGCCCTAATTTATACCAACTTTTAGCTCCATTAATAATAGGAGTGATAGGTGTTTCCGGAATAATAATGAGTATAAACAAAGCTGCACAAAGTAAAAAATATAACAAGTATGTATATTTCATTAATTTCTTAGGTGATACGAGCATTATTAAACATGCGATTAAACCACCCAACACGTAATATAAAATCTGTCGTATGCTAAAGTTGGCACTGTATTGGCCACCGCCCATAGCTGAATTAATAATCGTGACACTAATTATTGCTAATAATACGAGGATACCTATTAAAACCCAGTCAATCCGCCGTATCCAATGGTTATTTTTTAATTGACGTGAAATTCTCATTTCTTACCCCTTTAAACTACTTAGATTTCTCTAGATTTGTATTATATATAGATTTTACCGAACTTTAGCATATTTTGCTAGAATGAGGGTGCTTTATTTAGAAAATTATAATTATTATAATACTGCAAAACTTTAAAAATACACTCGAGATATCTTTGGAAAATAAATGCTTTTAATACTACTAAACAAATGCAAAAAATTATTAAATCGTGATATGATGTAGTTTAAGAATTGTATATGGAGGCTAAAATATGGCTAAAGAAAATGTATGTATCGTATACGGAGGAAAAAGTGCAGAACACGATGTTTCAATATTAACAGCACAGAATGTTTTGAACGCTATTGATAAAGCACAATATCAAGTGGACATTATTTACATAACAAATGATGGTGCATGGAAAAAGAAAGAAAATATCGTAGACACTATAAATGATATAGACACTTTGCGTTTAACAGAAGTTGAAGCGGGAGAAATTTCCCAGTTGCTTAACGTAGGTAGTACTGGAAATCCTTATAGTGCAGTTTTCCCTGTATTACATGGGCCAAATGGTGAGGATGGTACAATCCAAGGTTTGTTTGAAGTATTGGATATACCGTATGTAGGGAATGGCGTTTTAGCTGCCTCAAGCTCAATGGATAAATTAGTAATGAAACAACTTTTTGCACACAGAGGCTTACCTCAATTGCCATATGTGAGTTTTTTAAGAAGCGAGTATCATAAATATGAAGGTAATATCTTAAAATTGGTACATGATAAATTAGAATATCCAGTGTTTGTTAAACCAGCTAACTTAGGATCCAGTGTAGGGATTAGTAAATGTAATAATGAAGAAGAATTAAAAGTTGGTATTGAAGAAGCATTTCAGTTTGACCGTAAGTTAGTTATTGAACAAGGTATTGATGCTAGAGAAATTGAAGTTGCTGTATTGGGTAATGATTATCCTGAAACTACTTGGCCTGGAGAAGTCGTTAAAGACGTTGCGTTCTATGATTACAAATCAAAATATAAAGATGGAAAGATTAGATTAGAAATACCAGCTGATTTAGAAGAAGAAGTTCAAATGACTTTAAGAAATATGGCTGTCGAAGCATTTAAAGCAACTGATTGTTCTGGCTTATTACGTGCCGATTTCTTTGTTACTGAAGATAATCAAATTTTTATAAATGAGACTAATGCTATGCCAGGATTTACTGCGTTTAGTATGTATCCTAGTCTATGGGAAAATATGGGTGTATCTTATGCAGATTTAATTAAAAAATTAATTGAATTAGCTAAGGAAAAACACAATGATAAAAAACAAAATAAATACAAAATTGATTGAGGCGGATAAATTATGATTGAGGTAACATTAGAACAAATTCAAGAATGGATTCCTTGTGAAATTGATAATGAATATATGGATCAAGGTATACAAGGTGTTTCTATTGATTCACGCGATATTAAAAGCCAAAATTTATTTATTCCGTTTAAAGGCGAACACGTTGATGGTCATCAATATGTAGCACAAGCATTAAGAGATGGTGCAGGTGCTTCATTTTATCAAAAAGATACGCTTTTAGATGAAAATGTTGAAGGCCCGATTATATGGGTAGAAGATACATTAACAGCGCTACAACAACTTGCAAAAGCTTATTTAGAGTTTGTGAATCCTCAAGTTATTGCAGTTACAGGATCAAATGGTAAAACTACTACTAAAGATATGATTGAAAGTGTACTAAAACCACAATTTAAAGTTAAGAAGACACAAGGCAATTATAATAATGAAATTGGTATGCCATTAACAATTTTAGAATTGGATATAGATACTGAAATATCAATCCTTGAAATGGGTATGTCAGGTTTTCATGAAATTGAATTTTTATCAAATTTAGCAGAACCTGATATTGCTGTAATAACTAATATTGGTGAGTCACATATGCAAGATTTAGGTTCTAGAGAAGGTATTGCGAAAGCTAAATCTGAAATTACACTAGGTCTAAAACCAGGCGGTTTATTTATCTATGATGGTGATGAACCGTTATTAAAACCTTATATAAATCAATTATCTAATATAGATTTAATTAGTATAGGTAAACATTCAACTAATTCACTTGTGAGTCAAATTGAGTCTATTAATAATGATGGTATTTCATTTACCATTAACGAAGAAGAGCGATTTGAGCTTCCAATATTAGGTGAACATAATATGAAAAATGCTACGATTGCAATTGCAGTAGGCAAGAGGATGAATTTGAGTTATGATACAATTTTTAATAATTTACGTGAAGTTCAATTGACTGGTATGAGAATGCAGCAATATCACACTTCAGATAATTCATTAGTAATCAATGACGCTTATAATGCAAGTCCTACTAGTATGAAAGCGGCTATAGATACTTTGGCAGTGATGAATGGTAGAAAAATACTAGTATTAGGTGATGTATTGGAGTTAGGTCCTAACAGTCGAATCATGCATGAACAAGTTGGAGAATATTTAAATGGTAAAGACATAGATACCTTATTTACATTTGGTGAGGAGTCACAATATATAAGTAATGTAGGTAATCAGTATGTAAATCATATGGAGCATTTTGAGAATAAGCAAAAGTTTATTGAAACTATAAAAACATATGTACAATCAGAAGACAAAGTTTTAGTAAAAGGTTCAAGAGGCATGAAATTAGAAGAAGTCGTTGAATCATTAATTTAAGCTAGTTAATATTAAATAGTAGTTGTAATTATGAAGGTTAATCATATTATTAAAATTTCATTATCATATATGAGACATATCTAAATACATAAGGCCGAGGCATAAAATGTCTCGGTCTTATCTATGCTGGTAACACATAAGATTATTGTATATCGCTATATGCAGTCGATGTACAATGGGGAATTTTAATTCAATTATCCATTATTAAAATTTATTATAGTGAACTATTATAATATTCCAATGGTATAAAAAGTTTAAATATATATATTTAAACTAAAAGGTAGTTCCGCTTTCACAGTATAATAATCTGACAATTAACCGAATAAATAAATTAACAAAAAATTTTAAGAAGTTAAAACTCATGTTTTAAAATATAATTAAACGCTTACAACCTATGTTTTGCAAGGTTTATAGTGTCTACAGTGACAATCAATACATAGGATATAGCTTGTTTAATCAAATTTGGTTTATTGCGATTATATACTTGAGGTGGTACTATAAAGAAGTTGAAGAAACTTAAGTGAACATATATGTATAGAAATACAGATAAATAAAGGAGAATTATATTGCAAAATTTTAAAGAATTAGGGATCTCAGATAAGATGGCAGAAACCCTACAATCCATGGGGTTCAATGAGGCCACTCCTATACAAAAAGAGAGTATCCCTCTTGCCTTAGAAGGCAAAGATGTTCTTGGTCAAGCACAGACTGGTACAGGTAAAACAGGTGCATTTGGTATTCCATTAATTGAAAAAGTGGCAGACCAAGAAGGTGTTCAATCATTAATCCTTGCACCAACAAGAGAATTAGCAATGCAAGTTGCTGAATCGCTTAAATCGTTTTCTAAAGGACAAAATGTCCAAGTAGTTACAGTATTTGGCGGTATGCCAATTGATCGTCAAATCAAAGCGCTTAAAAAAGGACCACAAATCGTAGTAGGCACACCAGGCCGAGTGATTGATCACCTAAATCGTCGTACATTAAAAACAACTGATATTCATACGTTAATTTTAGATGAAGCGGATGAAATGATGAACATGGGCTTCATCGATGACATGAAATTTATTATGGATAAAATACCTGCTGAACAACGTCAAACTATGTTGTTCTCAGCAACTATGCCTAAAGCAATCCAAACATTAGTACAACAATTCATGAAATCACCTGTCATTGTTAAAACAATGAACAATGAAACTTCTGATCCACAAATCGAAGAATTTTACACTATTGTAAAAGAATTAGAAAAATTCGATACATTTACAAGCTTTTTAGATGTACACCAACCAGAATTAGCTATCGTATTCGGTCGTACAAAACGTCGTGTTGATGAGTTAACAAGTGCGTTAATTTCAAAAGGGTACAAAGCTGAAGGTTTACATGGTGATATTACACAAGCTAAACGTTTAGAAGTGTTAAAAAAATTCAAAAATGATCAACTAGACATTTTAGTTGCAACAGATGTTGCAGCAAGAGGATTAGATATTTCAGGCGTAAGCCATGTTTATAACTTCGATATCCCTCAAGATACTGAAAGTTATACACACAGAATTGGACGTACTGGTCGTGCTGGTAAAAAAGGTGTAGCGATTACATTTGTTAACCCAATTGAAATGGATTATATCCGTCAAATTGAACAAGCAAACAAACGTCAAATGACAGCTTTGAGACCACCTCATCGCAAAGAAGTGCTTAAAGCTCGTGAAAATGACATTAAAGGTAAAGTTCAAAACTGGATGTCTAGAGACAGTGAACCTAGACTACAACGTATTGCTACTGAGTTAATTGAAGAATATAATGATGTGAATTTAGTTGCTGCATTATTACAAGAGTTAGTTGAATCTAATGATGATGTTGATGTTCAATTAACATTTGAAAAACCATTATCTCGTGGCAAAGGTCGTCAAGGTAAAGGTGGACCAAAACGTGGTGGTGGAAATCACAAACGTGGCGGTGGCAAATTCGATAACAAAAATCGTCGTTCAGGTAAAGGCGGATTCAACAACAAGAAGAAAAATGATAGACCTTCTTCAGATAGAAACAACAATAAGAAATCATCAATGAAAGGTCGCACATTTGCTGACCATAAAAAATAAAAAATAATTTATCATATATGAAATTTAGGTTTAATCACCCCGATTATTTGGGGTGATTTTTTTGTATGTAAACATAAATTGTACGTTATTATTGAAATACAGTTTAATATATATATACGGCATAAGGGGAGTGAAGCTTGTAATAACCATATGTTATAATGAGTTGAAAACTCAATGGAGGAGTGTATATATGTCGAGCGAACAACTATTTAAGAAAAGTCCTAGTCAAGCATTAACTTACTATTATATAAGTGAAGGACTATCATTTATAGTTAATATGATTATAGCAATTGTCTTAATATTTTTATGGAGTCATTTCGATTGGTGGCATTTTATAATCTATTTAATTTGTGCATTTATTTTATTTAATATTATATATGCTGTCTTAAAACCTTGGATTACTTATCGGCATACTTATTTTTGTATTATGGAAAATTATATAGAAATTAAATTCGATTTCTTTTTTAAAACACAAAAAATTGTGAAACTTGAGCGTACTCAATTTACTGAACGAAAAAATAATCCAATCTTAAAGAAGCTAGGCTTGGCTAAAGTATCTTTAGTTACAGCAGGTCATAACGTGAGCTTCCCGTTAATATCGATTAAAGATTCAAAAGCTTTTGAATCTATGACACTCAGTTATTTGAGAGGAGCTGATTTTGATGTATAAACCACAAAAACTTCATCCTATTTCATATTTAACAGGTATTATTGAAGCAATTAAGCAAAATATCTTTTTAATCATTATATTTTTGGTGTTTAACATTAGAGACTTTGATTTCACTAATATTTATGCTTATATCTTTCCAGGTATAGTAAGTTTGTTTTTTATTATTTCTTTTATAACCCAAGTTCTAAAAGTTTATAATACGCGCTATTGGATAGAGAACGATCATTTTGTTTTAGCGACAGGTATATTTACAAAAGAAAGAAAAGAGATAAATATCCGTCGTATTCAAACGCTAGATACATCACAAGGTATCATCAATCAATTAGTTGGTGGTGTGAAATTACAAATCAAAACACCTAGTGATGGTGTTGATCTAGATACAGTTTCAAAATCACAAAGTGAAACGATACAACAAGCTTTGAGAGATAAACAAAAAGAATTAATCAATGGTAGTGAAGAAATACAAAGTGAGAAAGAAATTTTGATAGAAGATGAATATAGTACTGAAGTAACCAATCAGCCTTTACATTTATATAAGCTGAACTTTAAAGAATTGTTATTTATGGCACTGACTAGCGGTGCTATAGGTGTTGCGTTTGCTACTATATCACCAATTATAGGCGGCTTGTCGAATGTAATTCCTTGGGGTTGGTTAACAGATGAATTTGCACAAATATCACAGGCAATTTTCGTCATAGTGCTTATGATGGTTGCAATGATTGTGGCAATTAGTTATATAGTAGGAACGCTTATCGTTATCATACGTAATTTTAATTATACTGTGACACAAAACGGTAATCAGTTAAATATTAAATATGGTCTTTTTAATGTAAAAAGTATTACTGTTCCTACAGATAGGGTACAAGCAATTGTTGAAAAACAATCCTTTTTCAGAAAATTATTTGGCTATACATCAATCCACTTTGTAATTACTAGTGACATGAACGGTAATGATAAAGATGATGTATCGTTAGATGGCAATGTTATGATTCTACCATTTATTAAACGTGATAAAGGCTATGCGATTATTAAAGATTTAATTCCTAGTATGTCATTTGATAAGCCAGAACAAGGTATGCCTTGGCGTGGTTTCCATAGACATTTTTGGAGAGAGTCTATTGTTCTAATAATTGTTGCTGCTATCATAAATTATTTTTGGCAGCCATGGGTCTTTTTAATCACTGGAATAATAATACTTTTATTAATCATACATAGTTATCTTATTGTTAAGTATTCCGGCTTGAAAGTACGAAATGATGAACTCGTAGTACGTAATGTAACTCTATTTGGATTTAGAAACTCATATTTTAAGCATAATAAAATATTGGGGATGGAGATAAGGCGCAATCCGTTTCTTATTAAAAGTAATTTAGGTAATTTTAATTTTATTATTGCAAAAGCTGCGGGAAATGAAGCAGTAGGTCTTGATTTTAATCCGCAGCAGCACGTACAAATGCTTAGGAATTGGTATTTGAGAGGTGAAAACGATGGAGAACTATAATAATATGCATGAATCAGGAAAAACTGTCATGCGTCTCTCTGCAATTATTACTGTTTTGATTTTTTTAATAGTATTAACTATATTTAGCGTGGTCAACCGTGTATGGATTGAATGGATTGATAAAGAACATATGAAATGGGTTTTGATTATTGGAGTATGTATAGCGTTTATATACTTAATTTTAAATGCTATATTCGTTCCTATCTATAGATATAAAATTTTTAAATATAGTATAGATGATCACGTAGTTACAGTTAGGAATGGTTTGTGGTTTGTATCAGTAATGAAGGTTCCATTGTTTAGAATACAAAATGTAGATACCCATGAAGGGATTTTAATGAGAAAATACAAATTAGCAAATCTAACATTATCAACTGCCGGTGGTAATATAAATATTAAATTTATTAATAAAACAACTGCGACAAAGTTGAAACAACAAATTAAATACGTTAATAACGATAAAAATCAGTCAGACTAAATGGTAATTATGTATTTATAAGTAAGAGAAAAAAGTTATATAAAAATGAGGAGAAGCGCTATGATACATGGTATTGGTGTTGATTTGATTGAGATTGATAGAATAAAGAAACTATATCAAAAGCAAGATAAACTTGTGGGACGTATCTTATCAGCGAATGAACAATATAAATTTAACAGTTTCCAAAATGAACAACGTAAAATAGAATTTCTAGCTGGACGCTTTGCATGTAAAGAAGCATTTAGTAAAGCATTAGGTACAGGTATTGGTAAAAAGATCGCTTTTAATGATATAGATTGCTTCAATGATGATAATGGAAAACCTTGCGTCAATTACAGTGGCTTTAATGTGCATGTCAGTATTACGCATACAGAGCACTATGCGATGAGCCAAGTTATTTTAGAAGCTGATGAAATTTTTTAGAATTTACAGTATGTTTGATTTGGCTATCGTATCGTGAGTGTTATAAAATTAATTTAATGTAAAAAATGTATATCATATAAGCATATAGGAGGTATAAATTTAATGTCTGATAAGTACTATAGATCGTCATACTTGAATGTGGATTTAAATGCGATTGTTTCTAATTTTCAAGTCTTTCGAAAATTACATCCAAATAAAACAGTTATGCCAGTAGTTAAAGCAAATGGTTATGGTTTAGGAAGTGTACCAATTGCTAGACAACTTATGGAAAATGGTGCGGAATTTTTTGCAGTGGCGACACTTGATGAAGCTATTGAGTTACGAATGCATGGTATAGATGCGAAAATACTCGTATTAGGTGTAATACCTTCATATAATATTAGTAAAGCTATTCAACATCGTGTTGCAATTACAGTACCTTCAAAGGCTTGGTTAACTGATGCAATTCAAGAAATTCCAGAAACAAATGAAAAAGATATTTGGTTACATATTAAATTAGACACTGGTATGGGTAGATTAGGTATGAAGGACGTTGATGAATACAAAGAAGTTATATCGCTTATTCAAACACAAGAACATTTGATTTTTGAAGGTGTGTTCACACATTTTGCATGTGCAGATGAAGCTGGTGAATCAATGAATCAGCAACAATCTTTATTTGAAGAAATAGTTGATCAAGCTGATAAACCGAATTATATACATTCTCAAAATTCAGCAGGTGCATTAATGAAAGATACACAGTTTTGTAATGCAGTTAGAGTCGGCATCTCATTATATGGTTATTATCCCTCTCAATATGTCAAAACGAATGTTAAAGTACATTTAAAACCTAGTGCGCAGTGGATTAGTGAGATTGTTCAAACAAAAATATTACAAGCGGGAGAATCAGTAAGCTATGGTAGTGTATATACAGCTGATGTACCAACAAGAATAGGTATTATTCCAGTGGGATATGCAGATGGTTTTCCAAGAATGATGAAAGGCTTTAGCGTTAATGTGAATGGTATTCAATGTGAAATCATTGGAAAAGTATGTATGGATCAGATAATTATAAAAATTCCTGAGGATATACAAGCAGGAGATAAAGTCATTATTATGGACCATCATAGTGATAATCCACAATCTGCTGAAGCGTTGGCACACCAACAAAAAACAATCAATTACGAAGTTTTATGTAGGTTAAGTAGGAGATTACCAAGGATTTATCATGAGTTTAAAGGCTTAGAAATTCGAAATGAATTGCTAAAATAGTATAGTCACTGTGTGTAAAATTTGTTATTATATATCTAACAACAAATCTCGATATATTCTATTTTAGTCACCTGGAGGTCTTTATTCATGGCAAGTTTTAATCAAAGTAGAAATCATAGTATTGAACAACTATTAAAAGAAGGCTATTCTCAAATGGCTGACTTAAATCTCTCCCTTGCAGCAGAAGCCTTTCCATTTGAATGTGAAGCTTGTGATTGCAATGAAGTTTACATTAGCTCCAAGAATAATAATGAATGATGAGAAGAGGAGACGTTTATTTAGCTGATTTATCACCAGTACAAGGGTCTGAACAAGGGGGAATTAGACCCGTCGTTATTATACAAAACGATACTGGGAATAAATATAGTCCTACAGTAATTGTAGCCGCAATTACTGGTAGGATTAATAAAGCTAAAATACCTACACATGTAGAGATAGAGAAAAGTAAATATAAACTTGATAAAGATTCTGTTATATTGTTAGAACAAATCAGGACTTTAGACAAAAATAGGCTAAAGGAAAAATTAACATACCTTTCTGAGAAAAAAATGAAAGAAGTTAACATTGCTATTGATATAAGTTTAGGATTACATAATATTAGGAATCATAAATCCTAATTTTCAAGGGGTTACTTAATAAGTAAATATAATAGTAAATGACGGGCATCGATTTGCTATAACATGTAACAACCATTTAATTGTTGAGTTAATTAAGTTTGCTGAATTTTGATTTTTATTATAGTGGTTGGATACCTTTGCATAAGATGTCTAAGTGAGAAGCTTTAGGGTGTCCTAAAGCTTTTTTAAATATTAAAGTTAAGGCTATTCTAAATAATAATTTAGCTTATAGACATATTAAAGCAATGCTTAACACTTAAATACCCCGTTAAAAACATACATAAAGAACATATATATGTTACATCCAATGTATGCGATTTATATTTGCATTTTGAGGAGGATATACCGCGTGGAAGAATTCAAAAATCAATATAAAGCGCTAATTGATAAGAGCTTATATACTAATGATTCAACCGGATTATTAAACGAGTGTAAGCGTTTTACTGAAGAGGTGATAAAAAAGGATTTATTACCTGAAGATATAGTGCAAATACATAAAGAGTACATAAAGAGTCATAGTTTAGATGAATCCCAAATTTTAAAAACATTTAATGTATTGAAAGAAATTGTTAAAGGATTTGGTTATAGCTACAGGGACTATAAACAATTAGTAGATCGCTTACAATATCACGATAAAGAGATTGATTTAGCATCACGTTTACAACAGACTATGTTGAAAACAGATATACCTCAATTTGACAGTATACAAATCGGTGTGATTTCTGTTGCAGCTCAAAAAGTAAGTGGTGATTACTTTAATCTTATTGATCATAAAGACGGAACGATGAGTTTTGCAGTAGCAGATGTCATTGGGAAAGGTATCCCAGCTGCATTAGCAATGAGTATGATAAAGTTTGGTATGGACTCATATGGACATTCTCAGTTACCAAGTGATGGTCTGAAAAGACTGAATCGTGTGGTAGAAAAAAATGTTAACCAAAATATGTTTGTAACTATGTTTTATGGACTATATGAAGAACTGAACCACTTATTATATTGTAGTTCAGCTGGCCATGAACCAGGCTATGTATATCGTGCAGAAACTGAGGTCTTTGAAGAAATCACTGTACGCGGACGAGTCTTAGGTGTAAGTCAACAAACACGCTATAAGCAGCAAGAAATTCCAATCTATTTAGATGACTTAGTAATTATATTTACTGATGGGGTGACAGAAGTTAGAAACGAAGCTGGAGACTTTTTAGATAAACATCATCTGTTAGATATGATTCATAAATATAAGCACATGCATCCTCAGGATATAGTGCAGCTTTTATATGAGGCGATTTTAAAGATACAGAATCCAGAAAAAAGAGATGACTTAACAATATTAATAATAAAAAGAGTGAATTAGTTTTTGATATTTTAGATTTAAAATTTAACTTTAAGGGTATAAAAGTTATTAATGAGACTATAATTAGGAGTGTAATGTTATGAACCTTAATATTGAAACTGTGACTCATGATACTCATTATGAGGTGAAAGTTGGCGGGGAACTGGATGTTTATACAGTTCCTGAGTTAGAAGAAGTCTTAGTTCCAATGAGACAAGAAGGAACACATGATATATATGTATACTTAGAAAATGTTAGTTATATGGATTCAACTGGCTTAGGTTTATTTGTAGGCACGTTAAAAGCGCTAAACCAGAATGATAAGGAATTATATATTCTAGGTGTTTCAGATCGGATAAATCGACTATTTGATATTACAGGATTAAAAGATTTGATGCATGTTAATGAAGGAACGGAGGTCGAATAACATGCAACATAAACAGGATTATATTGAAATGCGTTTGCCAGCCTCAGCAGAATATGTAAGTTTAATACGATTGACATTATCAGGCGTGTTTTCACGTGCAGGTGCTTCATATGATGATATAGAAGATGCCAAAATTGCAGTTAGTGAAGCAGTTACTAATGCAGTGAAACATGCGTATAAAGATGACCCCAATGATGTAGGAATGATAAACCTTTGTTTTGAAATTTTTGATGACAAGATAAAAATTGTGATTTCTGATCAAGGAGAAAGTTTTGATTATGAAGAAACTAAAGCACAATTAGGACCTTATAAAGAAAACGAAAACATTGATTTCTTAAGAGAAGGAGGTTTAGGTCTGTTTTTAATTGAATCATTAATGGATGAAGTTACGGTTGATAAAAAATCAGGAGTAACAATCAGCATGATAAAGTATATTAAAAAAGAGCAGGTGCGAAATAATGGCGAGAGAGTCGAAATCAGTTAATGATGTATCACCTGAACAAATTAACCAATGGATTACAGAGCATCAAAAAAATGAAAATTCTGATGCTCAAGATAAACTTGTAAAGCACTATAGAAAGTTAATCGAATCGTTGGCATATAAATATTCTAAAGGTCAATCTCATCATGAAGACCTCGTTCAGGTCGGTATGGTTGGTTTAATCGGTGCAATTAACCGGTTTGATTTATCCTTTGATAGAAAGTTCGAAGCCTTTTTAGTACCAACTGTAATTGGTGAGATAAAACGTTATTTACGTGATAAAACATGGAGTGTTCATGTACCTAGAAGAATTAAAGAAATCGGACCACGTATCAAGAAAGTAACAGATGAATTAACAAATGAACTTGAACGTTCACCTTCTATTGCAGAAATTGCTGACAGACTTGAAGTAAATGAAGAAGATGTATTAGAAGCAATGGAAATGGGTCAAAGCTATAATGCGTTAAGTGTTGATCATTCTATTGAAGCAGATAAAGATGGTTCTACAGTCACATTATTAGATATAATGGGGCAACAAGATGATAATTATGATTTAACAGAAAAAAGGATGATATTAGAAAAAATATTGCCTATTTTAACGGAAAGAGAAAGACAAATTATTCAATGCACATTTATCGAAGGTTTGAGTCAAAAAGAAACAGGAGAAAGAATTGGTCTGAGCCAAATGCATGTTTCAAGATTACAAAGAACTGCGATTAAAAAACTTCAAGAAGCTGCGAATAAATAATTATTAAAACCAAAAGGCAGGATCTCTAAACATAGAGTACTGCCTTTTTTATTTGTAGTTATACATTTAAAATAATGTATTAATCAAATATGTTAAAATGTATAAGATAGACAAGAATAAATACATAATTGAGAGTGGAGGATTCTATGGATAGTAATTTAATACAATCTATAAGGAATAAATATAATTTTACGACTAAACAAATCAATGCAGTGTTAGCTTTATTGGAAGATAAAAACACTGTACCTTTTATTGCTCGTTATAGAAAAGAACAAACTGGTGGTTTAGACGAAGTTGAAATTAAACAAATTGATGATGAATACCAATATATGGTTAATCTACAAAAAAGAAAAGAAGAAGTTATACATAATATAGAAGAGCAAGGTTTATTAACGACAGATCTAAAAAAAGATATTTTGAAACAGACTAAACTTCAACGTGTTGAAGATTTATATAGACCATTTAAACAGAAAAAGAAAACAAGAGCTACAGAAGCAAAAAGAAAAGGATTAGAACCATTCGCACAATGGTTAAAACAATCAACGATAGATACGTCGATCGAATCAAAAGCACAAAAATTTATTACAGTAGAGGTTCCAGGTGTAGAAGATGCAATTAAAGGCGCACAAGATATTATTGCAGAGTTAGTGTCAGATGAACCTAAATATAGAAGCAAGATTTTAAAAGACACATTTCAACATGCTAATATTGTGACTCAAAAGAAAAAGAATGCTGAAGATGAGAAAGAAATATTCTCGATGTATTATGATTATGCTGAACCAGTCAAAAAGATTGCGAACCATCGTGTATTAGCTGTAAATCGTGGGGAGAAAGAAAAAGTACTAAGCGTAAAAATAGAAATGGATACGCAAGGCATTGAAAACTTTATTTGCAAAAATGAAATAAAAGATAAGCATGAAGGCACTTATATAATTGAAGATGCTATAAAAGATAGTTTAAAACGTTTAATCATGCCTTCTATTGAAAGAGAACTAAGAGGAGATTTAACTGAGAAGGCTGAAAATCATGCCATAGACGTGTTTAGTGAAAATTTAAGAAATTTATTATTACAGCCTCCAATGAAAGGTAAACAAATATTGGGTGTAGACCCAGCTTTTAGAACTGGGTGTAAACTTGCAGTAATCAATCCATTTGGGACTTTTGTTGCTAAAGGTGTTATGTACCCACACCCGCCAATTAATAAAAAAGAAGATGCTGAAAAAACATTTGTACAATTTGTACAATCGTATGATGTTGAATTAATCGCTATAGGGAATGGGACAGCAAGCAGAGAAACGGAACAATTTGTTGCAACAATGATTCAAAAACACAAACTAGATGTACAGTTTATTATTGTAAATGAAGCAGGTGCATCTGTGTATTCTGCATCAGAAGTGGCAAGAAGTGAGTTTCCTGAATTTCAGGTTGAAGAACGAAGTGCAGTTTCAATAGGTAGAAGAGTACAAGATCCACTAAGTGAACTTGTTAAAATAGATCCGAAATCTATTGGTGTTGGACAGTATCAGCATGATGTAAATCAAAAAGCTTTGGAAGGTGCGTTAACATTTGTAGTTGAAACGGCAGTTAACCAAGTAGGAGTTGATGTTAATACTGCTTCTCGTTCATTACTACAATATGTTTCTGGGCTGACGCCAACTATTGCCCAAAATATAATAGATTATAGAGAAGAAAATGGTGCAATAACTCATAATAAAGATATCGCTAAAGTAAAACGATTAGGCGCAAAAACATTTGAGCAAAGCATTGGTTTTATGAGAATAGTGGATGGTAAAGAACCATTAGACAATACATCAATTCACCCTGAGAGTTATGATGTTACTTATCAATTGTTAAAAGAGATTGGGATGACTTCAAATGATCTGGGTTCCGAACAGCTTAAGTTAGCATTAAATCATGTGAATATTGAATTAACTGCAGAAAAGCTTAATGTTGGACAACCAACATTAGAAGATATAATAAAATCATTAATTGCACCAAATAGAGACCCTAGGGATGAATTTGAAACTCCGATATTAAAATCAGATGTGCTTTCTATTGAAGATTTATCTAAAAATATGAAACTTCATGGAACGGTCAGAAATGTCGTGGACTTTGGAGCGTTTGTAGACATAGGTGTAAAACAAGATGGTTTAGTACATGTATCCAAATTGTCTAAAAAATTTGTTAAAAACCCAATGGATATTGTAAGTGTGGGAGATATTGTAGACGTATGGATTTTAGATATAGATGAGAAAAAAGGAAAAGTATCATTGACGATGATAGATCCTAATGGATAATAATGATTTACAACATTTAACAGAAGAAATATCAGCAACGTATTTTGACCGAAGATTTGAACATAAAGTGTATTTTAATAAAAGATTAAAATACACTGGTGGACGCTATCTATTAAATTCACATAATATAGAAATAAATGAAAAGCAATTTATAAAATATGGTGAATCTGCAATTATTGATATTATTAAACATGAATTATGTCACTATCATTTACACATTCAGGGTAAAGGTTATAAACATAAAGACTCAGATTTTAAATGTTTAAGTAAACAGACAGGGGCACCAAGATTTTGTACACCATTAGAAAATTATGAAGAACGAGCGAATTATATATATAAATGTAAGAAATGTGAAATTGAGTTTCTAAGAATAAGAAAAGTAAATACAAATAAAATGGTCTGTGGCAAATGTAGAGGTAAATTAATTCAAGTAGAAAATTAGATTATTAAGGTGAGAGAATGGGTCTGGGACATAAATAGATGTCTCAGGCTCGTTTTCAATTTGGCAGTAGGTGACTGAATTGAAAATACGATTATATCAAGCTTTTTTCAATCCTAGTCACCTTTCCGAGGTGGGACTACGAAATCTATATTAGAAAGTTTGATTTCTGTCCCACTCCCATTTTGTATGTAAAAGACACTTAAAACACTGTTAACGAAAGAAATAAATGAGTATTTTAACAATATATTAGAATTATAATGAATAAGGTTGTGATTTTACTCATTTTAGTTTTAGTTTTATATTGACGTTAGGATTTATATGTTATAAGATAATAAACGTTGAAAAAATAATAACTACTTCTGTTAAGGAAACATTAATTTCATTAAATTGAATTTAAAAAGTTGTTGACAAAATGTTAAATGTATATTACAATAGTATACGTTACTTAATAGAGATGAAAGAAAAACCGTTTTGCTAAGCGGCCGTGGCGGAACGGCAGACGCGCTAGGTTGAGGGCCTAGTGGGAGTATTCCCGTGGAGGTTCAAATCCTCTCGGCCGCATCAAATACCTTAATTTAATAAGCGGGTGTAGTTTAATGGCAAAACCTCAGCCTTCCAAGCTGATGTTGTGGGTTCGATTCCCATCACCCGCTCCATATAGAAATTTTAATGAACATTGAAAACTGAATTGCAATATGTCAACGTTAATTCCGAACACAACATTAAATTGTTGGTTCAAAACAAGTGTTAGAGATAA
>NZ_JBOIHZ010000010.1:0-89468 GCF_051408735.1 Staphylococcus sp. AS1337
AAGAACCACTAACTCAATAAATTGAGAAATGGACTTGGTCCACCTGATCACTTGCTCATGTGTAAGAACCACTAACTCAATAAATTGAGAAATGGACTTGGTCCACCTGATCACTTGCTCATGTGTAAGAACCACTAACTCAATAAATTGAGAAGTGGACTTGGTCCACCTGATCACTTGCTCATGTGTAAGAACCACTAACTCAATAAATTGAGAAGTGGTTCTAAAAAATCTGGAACATCAAAAGATGTTCCAGACTGATAGAAAAATTATATTAACCTTTTAATTTAATTTTATTATCTACTAATACTTTGCCGTCTTTAATTACTGTTTCTGCATGGTTAATACCGTAATGATATGGGATATATTCATGGTTAGGTGCATCCCAAATTACAATATTTGCTCTATCTCCTTCATTAATTGTTCCAGCATCTACATCTATTGCTTTTGCAGAATTTACCGTTACCGCATTCCAAATTTCATTTGGTGATAATTTTAATTTTAGCGCAGCAATAGACATTACAAGTTGTAAATTATTGGTAACACAACTACCAGGGTTAAAATCTGTTGCAATTGCAATCGCGCCATCATTATCTAGCATGCCTCTTGCATCTGCATATGTTTCTTTACCTAAATAAAATGTTGTTCCCGGAAGTAATACAGCTACAGTATCACTTTGTTTTAATTTTGCTTTACCTTCTGTACTTGAAGCAACAAGATGATCTGCAGAAATTGCACCTTCATCAATGGCTAACTCGAGTCCACCTAATGGATCGATTTCGTCAGCATGTATTTTCACATCAAATCCTAATGCTTTAGCAGCTTGCATATATTTTCTTGATTCCTCGATAGTAAATACACCTGTCTCACAAAATATATCAGCAAAATCTGCGTACGGTTTAACTTCAGGTAACAAATCAATCATTTCTTCCAAGAATGCTTGATTTGATTGCGCATCTTTAGGAACTGCATGAGGTCCTAAGAAAGTATGCTTCATATCTAAATTGTATTTATCTGCTAAACGATTAGATACGCGTAACTGTTTCAGTTCGTTCTCTTTATCTAAACCATATCCACTCTTACTTTCTACAGCTAACACGCCATGCTCAATCATAGTTAACAGATTCTTCTCTGCCTTTTCAAACAATTCGTCTTCAGTAGCCTTGCGAGTCGCTTCAACAGTAGATAAAATACCTCCACCTTGTTCAAGAATTTCTAAATATGAAACACCTTGCCTTTTAAGTGACATTTCATGTTCACGTGACCCTCCGTGCACAAGATGTGTATGAGCTTCAACAAGTGCCGGTGAAACTACTTTTCCTGTTGCATCAATAATTTCATTCGCTTCATAATCATCAGTATGATTACCTGCATAAACTATTTTGCCATCTTTTACAACGACAGTTCCGTTTTCAATGATATTTAGCTCATCTAATTCTTTTCCTTTTAATGGACGTTCAGTTGATTTTGGTAAAATAAGTTCTTTTATGTTTTGAATGATTAAATCGTTCATTATTTGTCTCCTTTACCTGTAATCATTGGGATTTTTATGCCTTTTTCTTTTGCTACTTCAATTGCAGATTCATATCCAGCATCAGCATGTCTCACTACACCCATACCCGGATCCGTAGTAAGTACACGTCCTAAACGTTTATCTGCGCGTTCAGAACCATCTGCAACAACAACCATACCAGCATGTAACGAATAACCCATACCAACACCGCCACCGTGATGGAATGAAATCCATGAACCACCTGCTGCAGTATTGATTAATGCATTTAAGATTGCCCAATCACCAACAGCATCAGAGCCGTCTTTCATTCCTTCAGTTTCTCTGTTCGGGCTTGCAACAGACCCTGAGTCTAAATGGTCACGTCCAATAACAATTGGTGCAGAAATTTCACCGTCACGTACTAATTTATTTAGCGCTAAGCCCATTTTGGCTCGTTCTTCGTATCCTAACCAAGCAATGCGTGATGGTAAGCCTTGGAATGCTATTTTATCTTGAGCTAAATCTAACCAACGAATTAATTTTTCATTGTCTGGGAAGATTTTTCTCATTTCCTTATCAGCACGCTCAATATCTTTAGGATCTCCGCTTAAAGCTGCAAAGCGGAAAGGACCTTTACCTTCACAGAATAACGGGCGAATATATGCAGGTACAAATCCAGGGAAATCAAATGCATTTTCTAATCCATCATTAAATGCCACTTGTCTAATATTATTACCATAGTCAAATGCAATAGCACCATTTTTTTGGAATTCAAGCATATATTCAACATGTTTTCTCATAGAAGATTGAGATTCTTTAACATATTGTTTTGGATCTTTATCACGAATTGCTTGGGCTTCTTCCAATGAATAACCCTGTGGTACATAACCATTTAGTGGATCATGGGCACTTGTTTGGTCCGTTACGATATCAATTTTAAAACCTTTATCTAAAATGGCTTTATGTGTATCAACGGCATTGCCTACTAAACCAATAGAAAGTGGTTCACCTTTATCACGTGCTTCTTCAGCTAAACGTAACGCTTCATCTAAATCATGTGTTTTCACATCACAATAACGTGTTTCTATACGCTTATCAATACGTGTTTCATCAACATCTACACCAATTACAACACCACCGTTCATTGTAACTGCAAGTGGTTGTGCGCCACCCATACCACCTAATCCAGCAGTTAGTGTTACTGTACCGTTCAATTTACCATCAAAATGTTGATTGGCAAGTTCACCAAATGTTTCATAAGTGCCTTGAACAATACCTTGAGAACCAATATAAATCCAACTACCTGCCGTCATTTGTCCATACATCATTAGCCCTTTTTTATCTAATTCGTTAAAGTGATCCCAATTTGCCCATTCTGGAACTAATACTGAGTTAGAAATTAATACACGTGGCGCTTCTTCATGTGTTTTAAATACAGCAACAGGTTTACCTGATTGTACTAACATTGTTTCATCTGATTCTAATGAACGTAATGTATCTTCAATCGCTTCAAATGCTTCCCAATTTCTAGCTGCTTTTCCTATACCACCATATACTACCAAGTCTTCTGGACGTTCAGCTACTTCAGGATCAAGGTTGTTATATAACATTCTTAAAACCGCTTCTTGTTCCCAACCTTTACACTCAATGTCTAAACCTTTTTTTGCTACTATTTTTCTCATGAAAGTCACTCCTTAATTTAATAAAATTTTCCTTTTTTTAAAATATCCATAATGCAAATGGAATAGTAATAAGTAATGTGAATATCACTCTTTCAAACCATATTATTACTAGTTTACCGACTGATATTTTAACTTCCGTCGATAAAATTACTGGCACTACACTTGAAAAGAATATAATGGCTGAAACACTCATGACTGCCACTGTAAATCTTGTCGCTAAATCTGCACTTTGAGCTATTGCTGCTGGCAATAACATCTCTACTATAGAGATTGTTGAAGATTGTGCTAAAACCGCAACATCACTTACAGGAAATATACTTATAATCGGATAAAAAATGTAAGAAATATATTCAATAATTGGTGTATATTCCGCGATGATTAATCCTAAAAATCCTATCGACATGATAGATGGTAAAATAGCAATCGTCATTACTACACCGTCACGCAAATTCTCTATTACATTTTCTATCAAAGTTTTCGAATTTTTGACAGCTATCTTAGCTTCTAACCATGATTCTTTTAATAATGGCATATCTCTACGAATTTCTTCTTTGTACGGTTGGTCTTGATACGTCGTTGTCTTTTCTGTTCTTATAGGTGGGATTTGTACCGTTATTGCAGTTACAATAAATGTCACTGCTAAAGTAAACCAAAAATAAAGGTTCCAATATTCTATAATACCTAGTGTATTTGCTACGATAATCATAAAAGTAGCAGATACCGTCGAGAACCCAGTTGCAACTACTACTGCCTCTTTGTGCGTATATCCCCCACCTTTATATACTTTATTTGTAATTAATAAACCTATCGAATAGCTACCTACAAATGAAGCAACAGCATCTACAGCTGATTTTCCTGGAGTTTTAAAAATAGGTCTCATTATCGGTCTACAAATAACACCAATAAATTCCAGTAATCCAAATCCTATTAAAAAGGATAAGAATATTGCACCTATAGGAATTAATACGCTTAAAGGTATTGCCAACTTCTCATATAAAAATGGTCCAATACTTTCTGTTAATACAAAATCAGGCCCAAAATCAAATAACACCATAAAAGCAATAAATACCCCTATGACTTTAAACAAACTAAAGACTATATCTGTTTTAGACTTATTCCATTTCTTATTGATAAATGGATGTGCTGCTCCAATCAATATTAAAATCAATACATAGTACGGTAAAATTGGATTAAGCAATTTCGATATCCACTGTACGATATGATCAATCATAATCGTTGATTGATCGCTAATAGTAATTGGTACAAAGAAAAATATAATACCAATAAGACTATAAACGAAAAATTTCCACATGTACTTCACGCCCCTTACATGAAAGTACGCCTCCCTCTATATTTCACAGTATAGTATGTTATTATATAGACTACCAATATAAATAAACTAATTATTAATAACTTAAAACTATAAATAAGATTTTTAGAGGTGTCTAAGATATGAAGATTGTTCAATTAGAATATTTTGTAGCAGTAGTAAAATACAATAGCTTTACGAAAGCAGCTAATTTTTTACATATTAGTCAGCCATCACTGACTACTACGATAAAAAAGATGGAATCAGACTTAGGTTATGATTTATTTACGCGAACTACTAAAGATATTAAAATCACCGAAAAAGGTATCCATTTTTATAACTATGCTTTACAACTCATACAAAATTATCATCAAACAATTGAGAAAATGTATGATCTTAATATGGGACATGTGCCTAAAATCAAAATCTCTATTTTAGAATCTACAAATCAATGGATTTCTCAAGTGTTGGCAACACATAAAAAGCACAACGCAGACCAGACTTATCTAATTTCAGAAATTCATGATCAGACTAAGATTATAGAATTACTTATTAATTTCGAAAATCATCTCGCTTTCACAAACGAGCAAATCATTCATGAAGATATAACTTCCATACCATTATATGAAGAGTCTTATGTATTAATTACACCCAAAAATGCATTTCCATATAAACGAACGACATCAATTACGTCTTTACCGCTTATTTTGCCTACGAAAGGTTCCCAAGTGCGTAAACATCTTGATGACTATTTTAACCGAATGAATATGCATCCAAATATAGTTATTGAAGCTGATCGCTTCGAAGCGGCAACCAACTTTGTCCATAGAGGATTGGGCTATGCAATTATTCCACGCGTTTATTATCAATCTTTTAACGCACGAGACTTAGATGCAATAGATATTCGCCCGATGTTAAGTCGCTCTATTTACATCAATTACCTAAAAAAAAGAAAGCACTCTGAACGCGTGCTTTCTTTCATTGACCAATGTATAAACTATTGGAATTTTAAAGAATAAAATGGTGGAAGAAATTTGCTGATAATTTGGCTGTTCTATTATCGACATCATATTTAGGATTAGTTTCAGCAATGCTTATTGTTGAAACTTTTTCATTCGGTATAATACGTTTTGATAGTTCGAGTACAACATGTGGAAATAAGCCTAGAACACCGTTAGCACTTACACCTGGTGCAAATGCACTATCAATAACATCCATACATATCGTAAACATGATGACATCATGATCATGAATAAAACGTTCTACTTTATCTTTAATTGGAGGAGAAATTTGATGCAGTAATTCTTCCGAATAAACATAACCGATACCTTTAGTTTCAGCATAATCAAATAATGCTTGTGTATTACCGCCTTGTTGGATACCTAATACAAGATAATCAACATTTTCGTCCTGTTCTAATATTTGCCTAAAGCTTGTACCAGATGTGGAACCTTCTGCTTCTCTCGTATCAAAATGAGCGTCTATATTGATAACACCAATCGATGCTTCTGGATAAGCTTCACGTGTTCCCAAATACTGCGCATATGCAATATCATGCCCGCCCCCTAACAGGAATGTTTGTTTATGTCTTTTAATCGATTTGGCTACGAAATGGGCGTACTCTTCTTGTGTTTCTTCTAAAGTTTGATGGTCATGTTCTACATTACCATAATCATATACGTTACATTTTCTAGTTACTGGTAAATTAGCAAACACTTTTTTAATTGCATCAGGCCCATCTTTAGCACCTGTTCTCCCTTTATTAAGTTCGACCCCTTTATCTACTGCATAGCCTAATAAACCTACACCTTGACGTGTTTCATTGTAGTCGTCCTCAATATTGCGAAACTGTATCGTTTGAAAATGTCTAAATTGCGATTCATCTGTTTCACTATCTATTCTGCCTGTCCAAAGATCACGTTGTGCTAGTTTATACATAATTCTCCTCCTTTAATTACTTAACTACCACTTAAAGTATACGCTTACATTTTAACCAATTCAATTTATAATTATCTTTACCCAATTGCCCACATGATAATTTAAAAAATTGCCAAAAATTATTTCAATTAGATGTTAGATAATGTAAAACTATTACATTTCAATGATAAATCTTTAATTTAATTTATTTCTCGACTATAAATATGTATAATTAAGAACGAATGATTTTCCGAAACCCTATTGGAGGTTACATAATGAATACAAAACGTATACCTGGTTTTCAATGGGCAATGATGATATTTATTTTCTTCATTATAGCCTATGCATTACCGATTATACTTAAAGATTTTCAAAGTACAGTACCATTTAAGAGCTTTGTCTTTGACATGAGTACCTTAGCGCCATTAATTGCTACTATAATTTGTCTTATCGTTTTCAAACAAAAACGTACACAATTAGCGAGCTTAAAACTCACTATTGATTTAAAAGTAATCGAACGTGTCATTTTAGCACTTGTGTTACCATTACTTATTTTTATCATTGCTATGGTAAGTTTTAACATCTTTGCTGATAGTTTTGTTCTATTACAAACTAAAGACTTATCTGTTTCAATCCTTTCTATCATAATTGGACAAATTGTAATGGCATTCTTTGTGGAACTTGGTTTCCGTTCATACTTACAAAATATCGTTGAAAACAAAATGAATACATTTTTCGCCTCTATTATCGTTGGTTTTATGTATTCTATATGGAACGTTAATATTGCCTTTAGTTTTGATTATGCAATTTATAGTTTCCTTTACTCGTTTGCCTTTTCAATGATTGCTGGGGAATTGATTCGTGCTACAAAAGGACGTACAGTTTATATCGCAACAATTTTCCATGCGTCAATGTCATTTGGACTTGTCTTCTTATTTAATGAAGAATTAGGTGAAGTTTTTGCTATGAAAGTAATTGCATTGTCTACAGTTGCGGTAGCAGTTGTATACATTTTAATTAATCTAATCATCCGTGTAATTCTTTATTTCTTCACAAAACGAAACTTAGATGAAGTTGAAGAAAACAACTATCTTGATCATGTTAATGAAGATGATCAAAATCATACTGATGACGTTAAGCATAGAGAACATCAAGATGATAGCTCTGCTACTGTAAATGAGATTAATCAAAATGAGAACCATCAGCAACAACCAATCTCAGACGACTCCGTGGCACACGGTTCGACAACAGCAGTACAAAATCATACTAACGATGACACAACAGCAGATTCTAACTATACAGAAGAGAACACAATTGATACAGAAGAAGATAATAGCCATGCTAATATCATTAAAGAAAATACACCTTCTTCTGATTCAAGAGAATCTGATGCAATGGCACATCATAACGAACCACAAGAAGATAATAATAAAGAAAACGGTCATACTAATAGTGCTGTTGAAGCATCAACAGAAAAAGCACACTCAAACTCTAAAGATGCATCACCGCGTCAACATGACACGAATGTGCAAGAGACTAAAGCACAAGATGACAACCCAAGCGACAATGACAACAGTAACCAACGCTCACCATTTGATTTAAAGAGTAAACGTGGTCACCGTCGTTAATATATAAAAACAAGAGCTAAGACATTAATGTCTTAGCTCTTGTTTTTATATTATGACTATCTTTAATCAAGCATTAAGTACATGAACAATTTTAATCTTTATTATTATTAAAATTAAGTGAAGTGAGAGACAAAAATTATTTATTAATAATTTTAACTCCAGCTTTCGTTCCAATAATTGCTTGATTTGCAACATCTAAGAAATACCCTGTTTCTAAGACTCCTACGAGGTGTATTAAATATTCGTGCATTTCGGCAGATTCTATATTTTCATTTAAATCAACATCCAATATATAATTACCATTGTCTGTAATAAATGGTACATCATCTACCATGCGACGTATGACCTTTAAATTATCATATGCTTTTATTTTTTTAGACACGAGCAACCAATTAAATTTATCAACTTCAACAGGTAATTTAAACGTTTGACCAAGATAATCCACACATTTACTATCATCCGCTAAAACGATAAATCTATCAGCCATGGCATCAATGACTTTTTCCCTAAATAAAGCGCCGCCGCCACCTTTAATCAAATTCAAGTTGTTATCAATCTCATCAGCGCCATCAATAGCAATATCAATTACTTCGACATCATTAACATCAACCACACGTATCCCCAATTCTTTTGCAATTAATGCAGTTTTATTGGAGGTACAAACACCAGTTATATTAATTTGTTCTTGTTCCAGTTTCTCTGCAATTTTTGGGACAAGCAATTCAATTGTTGATCCAGAGCCAATTCCAACAATCATACCGTCTTTGATTTGGTCTAATGCATCATTAAATGTACTTATTTTCAACTGTTTCTTATCCATAATGCTTCCCCTTTTTATACTGTACTTTTATCCTTATTGTACATGAGATTCATTAAAATACATAGTTCAAATCATTTTCCAGAGTAAATTATATCTTTACTTGCATATTCATTATATTGTTTTAAAATTATATTTATTAACTATCTGGAGGTACAAAATGATGATTTATACTTTAGAAGCTATCTCAACAGGTAAAGTTGAAGATTTACCTTATAGTACTAAACGACAAATGCGCTCAGCTTTAAATAAAAAGAAATTTGCCGGTAGCATGTGGCTATCAAAGAATGGATTCGTTGAAGATGAACAAGAATATAAAGGTCACGGTGGCCCTAATAAAGCTGTTTGTCTTTACAGTAAGAAAAATTATTCACTGTGGGAACACGATGTGTCAGTACTTCCAGAATATGCGATGTTTGGCGAAAATATCACTGTCTCTGATTTGGACGAAAAAGATGTACATTTTGGAGACCAATTCAAATTAGGTAATGCAATCTTAGAAGTTTCAGAGATTAGAGAGCCATGTTGGAAAATTCAAGAAAAGTATAAAATCCCCAATTTAATTAAGCGTATGTCCACTTCTGGAAAGACTGGTTTTTATTTTAGAGTTTTAAAAGAAGGTTATGTTCAAGAAGATTCAAATTTAGAGTTAGTTAAACAAGCCAATAACGAAACATTACTTTCAGTTTTTGACTTAAATCAAATCTATTATAGTGATAATAAAAATATTGAGCGCTTAACATATGCTTTAAAAAACCCATATTTAACAGAAGAAAGAATATCAAAACTAGAAAGATTTTTAACACGAGCTAAAAAAGCTGAAAAATAATTAAGGGAGCGGGCCGGAAATCAAATATAACATTTGATTTCTAACACCCACTCCCTATTTCTGATTTATAGACTAAAGTAAAATACCTTAATATACCAATCACGACTCATTGTAAACTATATCATTTCTCTGAAATTTTATATGATGTTTTAGAGTAATATGGCTGATTCGCCTCTAATATAGATGGCGCTTTATCTCCAAATAAATTGATATCATTTGGAATACATTGCGTTTCTAAAGTAAAGCCAGAGTGCGCTTTATAAATATTGAAGTCACTTTGCCAACCTGTTGTATCATTAAATGTGAATATAACAATATTAGGCATGTCTGTTTTAACAGTTAGCAAAAAATGTTTGTTCTCTACTGTCATCTCATTGCCACCTATATCGAACGGATGGTCTACGCCACCAAAACGTTCCATTTGTTCTTTAACTAATGCATCTTCACTATTAAAAATATCCTTAAATTGGATGTTTTGTTCATTAAATATATCTACTAGGTCAATCGGCTCTTTCTTCTCTACAATATTATCTTCATCCAATGTATACATATCTAATTTAGAGCTTGAAATACTATGATTATCAATAACATTGTTGTCTCTATTAAGATTGAAATATACATGATTCATAGGATTAAACAACGTTTTCTTATTAGATATAGCTTTGTATTCAATAGTCCATTTATGATCAACATCATATGTGTGAACAACTTCTAAATCTATATCTCCTGGAAAGTAGTCGTCTTCACTTTTTATAACTGTAGTAAAAATCACTTTAACTTGGCCAACTTGCTCTTCAATTTTGTAATCAAAAAAGCGTTTATCTAAACCCTTTGGACCTCCGTGAATATTGTGGGGGCCGTTATTGGCTTCAAGATTGTATTTGTTACCATCTAGTTCAAATGTTGCATTTGCAATTCTACCACCGTATCTTCCAACAGTAGCACCAAAGTTATAAGGGTTTTCAATATAAAACTCATCTGCTTCAACTACATTACCTAGCACAATATTGTTATCGTCATATTTCCATGAAACAATTCTGGCACCATAGTTTGTGAAAACTATTTTCGTGTCTTCATTGTCGATTTTAATCAAATCAATACCATTACTTTGACTTTCTACTTTTGCAAACATCCTCAATTACTCCCTTTCAAACCCATCACAGTTCGTTTAATAGCGATAGGTGTTGTCATGAATAAAACATCAATTTCAAATGCAAGCTAAAAATTGCAAAACTTGAGGGCCTCAAGTGTATTATTTGGCAATTTAAAGACTTCATTGTATATAGGACTATTACGAAAATAATAACTAAAATCGCTTATAGTCAAACTATACTGTTACACACCCTTTAATCATTGCGCTATTTAACTGTATGCCTTCTTTCATAATTCACGCTTCCCTCAACCATAAATTATGATTTAAACAACCAGTTAAATATATTAAGTTATCAATTGGTATGTATATAAAAATTTTCGCATCTATAACATAAGTCTCTTATATTGTAACAATTTATACAAATAATTAGCTATACTATTGTTGAATTTTATCAAACAATATTGAAAATTGTTATAGTTTTTTCTATTTTTCACTATTTTTTCATGTATTTTCGATTATTTCAATATTATCTGAGTTAAAGCTACTAGATACGGATAAATAAATTTAAGAAGCTAGAACAATTTTATGCTCTAGCTTCTTATTTTAGTTTATTAATTCTTTTTATTAAAAATACGTTTCATCGAACTCACAAAACCTTTATCAAAACTTAAAATTGTATCTTTATAACTACGTACTGCAATCCATAATAATACAAATATCGTTATGATTGACAAGCCTACACTAATCACAATTTCCCAAGTCGCAACATCTGGTGTAGATGCTCTAACAAACATAACAAAGGGTGACATAAGCGGAATAAAGCTCACAATTTTCACAAGCAATGTATCTGGATTCATCACACTAAATAATGAGATATAGAAAGCAATCATACTAACTAATGTCATAGGCATTAATGCCTGATTAATATCTTCAATACGGGACGTAATTGACCCGAGAATTGAGGCTAAAATTATATATGAAAAAACACCTATAATCAACGATACAAAACCTACAACAGCTAATTGAAGCGTTAGTTCATTGGGTTCTACTTTAAATCCTTGTAACATATCACTGATGTCAAACGTTAAGAAGCATATCACACCTACTATTACAAAAATACTAATTTGTGTTAATGCTACTGCAATTACCCCCGCCATTTTAGCAAAGAGATGGGTTACTGGCGATACACTTGTGATAATCATTTCGATGACACGTGACGTTTTCTCAGTTGCAATTTCCATTGCAACTTGACTTGCGTAATTAAATATAATGAAGAACATGAGCATAATACCAAGATAAACGATTGCAGTATTAAAGCCTTTTTGCGCTTCGCTTAGATTTGAACTTTTAGCATTATTAGCAATTACTTCTGAGGAGACATCACTTTGGGCTTGTAATTGCTTTAGTTCCCCTTCAGATAAATCTAGACTATTAGCTACAAATTGAGTTTGAATCGTCGATAATGTTGCCTTTAATTTTTGTTTATCTTGCTCTGAAACAGTATCTTTACTTAAAATTTTACCTGATAACTTTTTATTATCATTTAATTTAATGATATAAGCTTTATCTAATTTTTCGCTTTCCACTTGTGATCTAGCCTGTTTTTCAGATACTTTACTAAATTTCGCGCCTTCATCCAGTTGATGTCCCTGAGACTTTATAACTTTATAAATTTCATCATTAGAGGATACTACCCCAACCTTATCTGGACCATCATCAAATAAATCAATAATTTTATTAATATTTGATGCGCCAAGCATTAGAATTATCACTACAGCCGTGAATATCATAAATGATTTAGCTTTCACTTTATTTTTATAAGTTAGCGAAAATGTAGCCCAAAATTTATTCATGAATATCACCTACTTTTGCTATAAAGATTTCATTAAGTGATGGTTCTACAACTTGGAAACGTTTAACAAAGCCATATCGCGTAACAACATCATAAATTTTTTCCGCAATCATTTCTGACTCAATGGTCGCTTTAATTTCTCGTTTATTTCTTTCTACATCTATCACCCCTGTAATAGCATCGATTTCAGGCATTTGATGTTCTGTCTCAATAACTACACGTTTATGGCCATGATTTGATTTCACTTCATCAATAGGTCCTGAAACAACAAGTTCCCCTTTATTTAAAATACAGACGTTATCGCAAAGTTCTTCGACATGCTCCATACGGTGTGAACTGTAAATAATTGTTGTTCCTTCATCATTTAAATCTTGAACTGCAGATTTCAGTAATTCCACATTTACAGGATCAAGTCCACTAAATGGTTCATCTAAGATCAATAACTCCGGCTTGTGTAACATGCTTGCTAAAAGTTGAATTTTTTGTTGATTCCCTTTAGAGAGGGCTTCAATTTTCTTTTCTCTATTTTCTTTAATGTTAAATCGATTTAGCCAATAATCAATTGCTTCAGTAATGTCTCTTGACTTCATGCCTTTTAACGTAGCCAAATACCGCAATTCATCTTCCACTTTCATCTTAGGATGTAAACCACGTTCTTCAGGTAAATAACCAATACGATTATATAACGATCTATCAATTACTTTATCATTATATGTTATCTTTCCTTCTGTAATTGGCGTTAATCCTAAAATCATTCTAAAGGTTGTTGTCTTTCCTGCTCCGTTTCTACCTAAAAAACCTAACATTTTCCCTTTTTCTAGCGAAAGTGAAATATCATTCACAGCAGTAAAATTTTTATATTTTTTCGTGACATGTTCAATAAGTAATGACATGACATACGGGCCCCTCTCTTTTGAAATTACTTTAGTCACATCATACCATTTATTCTATTACACATACATTTTAAATATTAAATTTTATAAAACTATAACATTTATTTTCAACAAAATGTATCACTCAATAAAACTCATGATGTCCTTAGCTTTACATTAAATAATGTAAGCACTATCATAAACTTAAATAAGAACTTAATACTTATTGTTCACCAATAACAAATAGGAGGCATAGCAACATGACTTATAGTATCGGCATCGATTATGGCACCGCTTCAGGTAGAGTGTTTTTAGTGGATACATCTAATGGAGAAATTATCTCTACCTATATAAAAGAATACTCACATGGCACCATCTCCGAATCTTTAAACGGTAATCCTTTACCACACAACTATTTTTTACAACATGCTGAGGACTATACTTCAATTTTAGAAGAAGGCGTTAAACATGTATTAGACGATAGTAATATTAAACTAGATTCTGTTATTGGTATTGGCATTGATTTTACTAGCTGCACAATTGTGTTCTTAGATGAAGACTTCAAACCATTACATCTTAACCCTGAATTACAAGATAACCCACATTCTTATGTAAAATTATGGAAACATCATGGTGCACAAGATGAAGCAACACAAATGAAAGAAGTCAGCGATGAAATAAATCCATCCTGGTTGGATTATTATGGACATAGTGTTAACAGTGAATGGATGATACCAAAAATATTAGAAGTTAAACATAAAGCGCCCGAAATATTAAACCAAACTTCTTATATAATGGAAGCGGGCGATTACCTTGTAAGTTTACTTACCGATAAAAATATTCGCTCAAATTGTGGCATTGGTTTTAAAGGCTTTTATAATGAAAATGATGGCTTTAATTATGATTTTTTTGAAGCTGTAGACCCAGAGCTACCTGAAATTGTAAAAAACAAATGCGAAGCCCCTGTAGTACATATCGGCGAAAGTGCCGGTAATCTGAGTTTATTTTATCAACAATTGTGGGGGCTCTCTGCCAACGTTGAAATATCACCTTATATCATTGATGCTCATTCAGGTGTATTAGGCGTAGGTGCAATTGAACAAGGTGAATTTACGCCAGTAATTGGGACAAGTACTTGCCACCTTATGTTAGACCCTAAACAGCAACCTATTCCTGCGATAACTGGTTCTGTAAAAGATGCAATTATCCCTGGATTATATGCTTATGAAGCTGGACAAGCTGCAGTGGGTGATTTATTCAATTACGCTGCAGAACTTGCACCAAAAGCAATTGTAGATCAAGCTGAACAACAAGGACTTTCTATTTTTGAATACTTAGAAAAACTTGCTAGCGAAATAGCCATTGACGAGCAACATGTTACAGTGCTTGATTGGCATAACGGCAATCGTAGTATTTTGAGCGATAGTCATTTAACTGGAAGTATTTTTGGCTTAACTTTACAGACACCTTATGAAATGATTTATCGTGCCCATATCGAATCAACTGCATTTGGTACTAAAATGATTATGCAGCAATTCGAAAATAATAATATCCCAGTGCACACGGTATATGCTGCTGGTGGCATTCCAATTAAGAGCAATCTCTTAGTTGAAATTTATGCAAACATACTTAATAAAGAAATTGTAGTCATTGATTCAAGCAACGCTACTGCTTTAGGAGCTGCAATGTTAGGTGCAAATGTAGGTGGTGCATATGCATCATTAAAAGAAGCTGTGCAACAAATGAAGCAACCTATATATTATCGTAAACAGCCAGAACCAGAAAAAGTAAAACAATATGAACTACTATTCCAAAGATATAAGTCATTACATGACTTATTAGGTAAAACACATCCCAAACTTTCATATATTGATTAGTAATTTTAGCATTATATAACAAGAGCCTGGGACATAAATAGATGTCTCAGGCTCGTTTTCAATTTGGCAGTAGGTGACTGAATTGAAAATGCGATTATATCAAGCTTTTTTCAATCCTAGTCACCCTTGCCGGGGTGGGACTACGAAATCTATATTAGAAAAATTGATTTCTGTCCCACTCCCTTATTTCTATATTCAAATACATAACTAACTATACTTTAATATTTAAAGTCATCTTGTTTGTAATCTTGCTTTTTATTTTCATCAAATGTCTCAACATCATGTTTAAATTGTTGTGAATGACGATCATCATTTTGAACAGACTCAGTATTGAATGAATTTGAGTGATTACTTTGCGTATGGTCTGAAGATTGAATATGTTGCCCATATTTATGACTACTGCCATATTTATTGGTTTTTCTTTCACTATCCAAACATGCAATGACAATCATATAAATACCTAATCCTAGATTAAGCAATCCAAAGACAATAAGAATAATACTAGTTATTATATTTGTTTCATTCGGATCATTTTGCTCAATAACAAAATTAACCACATTAGCAACCAATGAGATTCCCAAATAAACTAACGGCATGACCATTGTTCTACCTGTATCATGGAACCTTCTTATTAATATGGCCCAGTTCGGGATAAACGTAGCTATAGAATAAATACACGCATATATTATACTTAATAGCAATAAAAGCACGCTTAGCCCTATTGTAGAATCAGCAGTCCCAGAAGCACTTGCTAAAAGCATAAAAAGACCTGTAAATCCTATTACAATTGCAGGCGACAAGAAAATAATATGCCATAATACCATAAACCAATATTCGCTTCTACGGGACCGACCAGTAAAGTTAACATAGTTTTTCCAATATAATTTAAGTGCTTGTCCAAAACCTATTTTCCTCTCCATAATCTCCCTCTTTTCATTTTCATTTGTTTAAGATAAGATTTATTTTGTACTAGATTTTAATAGGTCATATGAAAAACCTACTAACCTTATCATAAAATAGTGTAACAAAATACAATCTTAGTAGTAACACAATTTTACAACTTTTTAAAAAAATATCGAAAAAAATTTAAATTTACAAACTATATATTGGAGGGCAATTTATGGATTTTATACAACGAAACACTGTCACAATTGCCAAAGACTTGTTAGGGGTGCGTGTCATCTATCACGACGAATTACAAACGTACACTGGCTATATAGTAGAAACAGAGGCCTATGTAGGAAAAAAAGATCGTGCAGCACATGGATTTAATGGCAAGCGAACACCCAAAGTTGAATCATTATATAAAACTGGTGGCACTATATACGCGCACGTTATGCATACGCACTTGCTCATTAATTTTGTAACCCAATTAGACGGTCAACCTGAAGGTGTATTAATCAGAGCGGTAGAACCTGAAGAAGGTGTCGAGGCGATGTCACACAATCGAGGCAAATTAGGATTTGAATTAACAAATGGTCCCGGAAAATGGACTAAAGCATTCAACATTCCAAGACATCTAGACGGCTCAAAAATCAATGAAGGGCGCTTACAAATAGATACTAAAAATAAAAGATATCCTAAAATAATTGAATCAAGTGGGCGTATAGGAATACCTAATAAAGGTGAATGGACAAATAAACCTTTACGTTTTACTGTGCAAGGCAATCCATATGTTTCAAGAATGCGAAAATCTGATATGAAGCACCCTGATGAAACTTGGCGTAATTAATACTGGCAGTAATAACTTTGTCTCTATATTCAATAAGAGGTTGAGACATATAATCGTCTCAACCTCTTATTATTCGCTAAATAAACGTCATGATTCCCCTTTAGCAATGTAGCTAAAATTTTATGATTTATTTTTTTTATCACGATCTAACAACCCAAATTGAATTGTTATTATAGTACAAATCACAAATATTACTGGATAAAATGAATATTTTAATACTTCTAAGTAAGATACATCTCCGTATTGTTCTACCATTAACATTCCACTATCATGCGGTAAGACCATTAATGCACAACAAGCAAATATATCTAATAAACTTGCCATACGTTTTGGCGGAACTTTGTATTCATCACCAATTTCTTTTGCAATTGGTGCAGAAATAATAATTGCTAATGTGTTATGCGATAATGCTGCAGAGAGCACACCAGACATTAAACTGATTACATACTCTGCACTTTTACGTCCTTTAGCTTTTGCTTTCATTGCTTTAATAATCCAATCTATACCACCATAATATCGAATTAAAGCGACAAGTCCTGAAACTAAAAAGGCTACTAAAAAGATAGTAAACATACTTTCCATTCCATCGCCGATAGCTTTTGTGAACTGGAATATACCTAACTGACCTTGTATGATACCTAGAAGGCCTGCCATAACAATTCCGATAATAAGCACAAGAATGACATCTAAACCAGCTATTGCAGCAATTAATACAAATAAGTAAGGTAAAATGTTGATAAAATTATAACTTAAGTTCCCCTCCACTTTACCTGTACCACCAACAACAGCGTAGAAAACAGCTGTAATTACGGCAGCAGGCAATGCAATAAGGACATTCATTTTGAATTTATCTCTCATCTTAGCTCCCACACCATTAGTTGCAGCAATTGTAGTATCAGAAATTATAGATAAGTTATCACCAAAGTAAGCTCCGGCTATAACAGCTGCACCAGCTGCTGCAACACTCAAATCAGCGGCTTGTGCTACTGCAACACCTACTGGAATAAAAGCGGCTTGTGCACCAGTTGAAGTACCTAATGTTAATGCTGCAAAACCACTCATAATAAATATTCCAGGAATAAGTAAACTTGGTGGAATTACAGAAAGTCCCATATTCACCATAGCCGTTTTACCACCCATTTCAGATGTAACAGTCGAAAATGCACCCGCAAGCAGTAAAATTAGACCTAAATTTACTATTCCTGAATTACCTGCATGTTCAGTAAATATTTGTACTTTTTTAGTAAAGGCTGTTTTTCTATCATAACAAGTCCAAGCTATAACAATACCTATTAGTATTGCAACATGACGTGGCAATTGATCAAAGGCGTCTTCTTTACCTAGAATGGTAAAAGTAATTCCTACACCTATATATAACACTAAAAATATTACCAAAGGCAATAGCGCTAAGGCACCATATTGTTTTTCACTTCGCATAGTTTGTTCCATAAATGAACTCCTTATTTCCTAGGTATTTTATATGATATATATAGTAAATCAAAAAAGAGATAATGTCATTTTATATACATTATCTCCACTTTCAATATTTACTATTTAATTGTCACATCACCTGTATCTGTTATAATCTTAATTAAATTCTCACCGTTACCAATTTTTTTATTTTTTAATTTACTATTTTCAATATTTAAATTTCCAATATCACTACTAAAGTCTATTAGTGTGTTCTTAGGTTGAAGTTTTCCATAATCCAACACAACATCTCCAGTATCTGTATCAATATTTGTAGGTTTATCTATAGGCATATCTTCTATCGTTAACTGTCCGGTATCCGTTTCAAATTCCCCTTGGTTATACATAGTCTTCTCTAATAATATACTAGCAACATCGCTAGAAGTCTCCAGTTTATTATACTTAGAATTTTTAATTGTTAGCTCACCAACATCTGAATATACATTTGCTTGCTCTGCTTCAATATTATTTAAATCGATTGAACCATTACTTGAATCAAGCTTCATACCTTCCAAACGTTTAGGTACTGTTATAACAACGTCGTTCTTTTTAATTCCTAAAAATGACAAATTAATATTAGATGTCTGATTATTATCTGTAAGTTTTAATTCACCTTTATTTATCTGAGCATCAATTTTAGTCTGTTCATTTGAACCTTCAGAAGTTACATTAAATTTATCTCCATGTTTTACTTTGAGATTGCTATGCTCAAAATTAACTTTTAATGCTTTAATATCACTTTCTTTATATGACTTATTAAAGTTTGTTGTTACATCCTTTGCTTTTTCTTGTTCACTTTTAAATTGTTTAATTGCCCCTAGTGCACAAACTACTGTAATGACTAATCCAATTATAAAAGCAAATACTAATACTTTTCTCATTTAGTAGCACTCCCCTTTACTACTTTAATATTCCATTTCAAATATTTAACACATAAAATGTAAAAACCTTTTGTAATCAAGTACGTTAAAACAAACAATATAAGACCTAAACCAAACAAAATACCTGTCGTATATACTTCAAGTAACATGATCTCTTGAAACCCTGCTATAGCACCTTTGAATAATAATGCAATAGGTGCAAATATAAAACTAAGTGTTGTTACAATTAATGATAATGCAATACTTAGAATGATTACAAAAGGGATTAAAATAACGAAAAAATTGAGTATACTTAAACCCATTACTGATAAAACCGCATGACTCACATCACCAATATTATTACTTTTTTCTGCCTTTTCTATTGCTGCATTTGCATTTAATTCTTTCGCTAATTGTTGTGGATCACCTAGTTCTTCTGAAATTTGGTTTTCAGTCTTCCCCTCTTCCATCCCGCTATAAAAGTGCGTGTCGTATTCATTTATAATATCTTGACGTTCATTGTCATCTAAATGCTTCAAATGTTTATGCAATATTTTAAGATACTCCGTTCTACGCATTAACGTCACTCTCCTTAATAAATTGATTCACGGCTGCTGTAAATGCTCCCCATTCATCTAATAATAAATTTAATCGTTCATTACCTTGATTAGTAATTTTATAATATTTTCGTGATGGTCCTTCTGTTGAAGGTTGATAATAAGTAGTTAATTCCCCACTTTTAACTAATCTTCTGAGTAATGGGTAAACCGTTCCTTCAGCAATAGTCATATACCTTGATATATTTTGAACAAGTGAATAACCATACTGATTATCCTTTTTAACTATGAGTAAAACGATAAGTTCTAATGCACCCTTTTTAAATTGGCTATTCATTAATGTCCTCCTTATATTTTAAATCAGTACTATACATTACACAGTAGCTTCAAACAAAATATAACACACGCTACTATACATTACAAGGTACTGAGTTATAATTTGTTATTCGAGTTGCAATCGACTCCTGTCCTTAAATTTTTTTATAATCATTTCTATTACTATCATTCTGATTTTCAAAAATGTATAATCGAAATTACGGGTTTGTAAGCGCTCACTTTCGAGCGATTATATATGAATAACTTATTAGTTTTGTATCTTATTATTAAGGGAGGAATGAACATGTTAGAGTTAGATGCTATTACTACTTTAGCCCTAGCAAGTGTATTATATCTTATAGGTATCTATATTATTAATCATGTTAGTATTTTAAAAAGATTATGTATACCTGCACCAGTCATTGGTGGTTTACTCTTTGCTATCATTGTAGCAATTCTAGAAACAACAGGTTTATTAACTATAAAGTTAGATTCTGATTTTATCCAAGATTTCTTCATGCTTGCATTTTTTACAACGATTGGACTAGGAGCGTCATTTAAACTTCTCCGTTTAGGTGGTAAAGTCTTAATATTATATTTTATTTTTTGTGGCGTCCTGGCATTCTTTCAAAACATCATCGGCGTATCATTGGCAAAATTATTAAATATACCGCCTTTATTAGGTTTAACAGCCGGTTCTATGTCAATGGAAGGCGGACATGGTAATGCAGCTGCATATGGGAAAACAGTCCAAGACCTAGGTATTGATTCTGCAGTAACAGCAGCCCTAGCGGCAGCAACCTTAGGTTTAGTTGCTGGTGGTTTAATAGGAGGTCCTGTTGTAAAATTTTTAATTAATAAATATAACTTAAAACCTGAAAACGCTGAAGAAACGATGGAAGATTATAGTGACGTAACCGCTAATCAATATCTACATAAGCGTATGGCACCAACTACTATATTTCTAATGCAATTTGCAATTGTTGCCATTTGTATGGCTATCGGTTCATATTTAGGGACTCAATTTTCTGATTTAACAGGTATAAATATCCCTATATATGTAGGCGCAATGTTTATTGCAGTTATTATACGTAATATATCTGAATACAGTAATTTAAATATTATTGATATGAAACTCATTAACAGTATTAGTGACGTCTCACTTAGCCTCTTTTTATCTATTGCGTTAATGAGTATTCAACTAACTGAAATTTATCAATTGGCAATTCCATTAATCATTATTGTATTGGTACAAGTTGTATTTATTGTCTTATTCTCTGTACTGATTTTATTCCGAGGATTGGGCAAAGATTATGATGCAGCAGTTATGATTGGTGGATTTATTGGACACGGCCTTGGCGCAACGCCAAACGCTATGGCTAACTTAGATGTTATAACAAAAAAATATGGCGCATCTCCAAAAGCATATTTAGTTGTACCAATTGTAGGTGCCTTTTTAATTGATTTATTAGGTGTGCCTATAGTTACAACTTTCATTAATATTTTTAGTTAAATTCATATGAATTTAATCATTTCATGACTTTAACACGAGTAAAACTTGTATAAACAAATCAGTCATTTAAAAACAAGGTCGGAACAGTTAGGAATAAACTGCGCCGGCCTTGTTTTAATTTTGTTTCATATATTTACTGTTTTATAGCATTGTCTTATTTATTTAATATCTAAGCCTCTTTGTTCAATCCATGATTGTAGTTTTGGGCTAAATACCATTTGTGCATGTTGTAAATCTTTGATTGATTTTGCATCAAGCATCGTCATGATTTTTTTCATGTGTTCCGTAAATTGTTCTGTATAATTTAGTGTTTCAGTGATACCATATTTTTCAACATGATTTAAAAACGGACGTGACATTCCTACTGCGCTAGCACCAAGAGCAAGACATTTCACAGCATCTAAAGGTGTTCTGACACCACCACTTGCCAAAATATCCATATCTTGTTGATAAGCGGTACTTTCTAATAAAGACTCTACAGTTGTTTGACCCCATAAGCCTAAATAATCCATATCTTTATATGTACGTCTTTCATTTTCAATATCGACAAAATTAGTACCGCCTCTGCCACTTACATCTACGTACTTGATACCGATTTCGTTAAGACTTTTAATCGTTTCTTTACTCATACCAAAGCCAACTTCTTTAACTATAACAGGCACATCTACTCGTGCTACAATTTGTGCTAAATTCTCCATCCATGTAGAAAAAGTTCTATTACCTTCAGGCATCACTAATTCTTGTGGAGCATTAACATGAACTTGTAAAGCTTGAGCATCAAGTAATTTTACTGATTCTATGGCTTTATCTACAGGTACATCTGCCCCCACGTTACTAAAAATGATACCTTCTGGATTTGTTTCACGTACGATACTAAATGAAGAAGCCATCTTGCTGTTTCTTAATGCTGCATGCGTTGAACCGACAGCCATCGCAATTCCAGTCTCACGTGCGATAACAGCTAATTTTTCATTAATTTGTTTCGTCCATTCACTACCACCAGTCATCGCATTAATATACAATGGTTGATTTAACGTAAAGTCTGTTAAATTACTCGTTAAATCAACATCATCAACATCGATATTAGGAATAGAATGATGTACAAACCTTATTTCATCAAAATCTGAAATTGTTGCATCTTTCTGTGCCATTGCTATTTCTACGTGTTCATTTTTACGTTGTTCTCTTTTTATATCGCTCATTTTCCGCTCCTACTTTCAACACATTTTTATATTAAATTCATTATATCGAACTATCCTTATATTGCTCTAACCTATTAAAACCATTTTTCTTTTTTAAAGTAGACTATACAGCCAATACTTATCACTAACATAATTGTTAAGACGATATAATAGCCATAATGCCATTTCAGTTCAGGCATATTTGTAAAATTCATACCGTATATACCTGTAATCAATGTCAAAGGTAGAAAGATCACTGATACCAGAGTCAGTATTTGCATTATACTATTCATTTTAAATGAGTTATATGACGAATAATTATCTTTAATTTCATCAGTCATCTCTTGAGACATTTTCAAAATATTTTGTTGTTTTATAATATGATCCTCTATATGTTGAATATACATATGATTCTCCTCATCTACAAGTAATAGGCCGCTTTCTTTGATGTTATCAACTAATTCTTGAATTGGGTAAACAATGCGCTTCATTTTTATAATATTTGATCTTATTTTAAATACCTCTTCCATAATAATCTTAACGGAAGCGTCCTTGAGTTGATAATCCTCAAATTCGTATACTTTATCTTCGATTTCATAGATCAAATCAAAGTAACTATCCACCATTTTATCTATGATGTGCAATGCAACATCAGATGTATGCAAACCATTTTGATTCTCTCCCATTAATACATGTGTTAGGTTATTTAAAACTGAAAACGGCTGATGATGATACGTAATAAGCACTTTATCTTTTATAAATAAATTCAACGCTTTGTCACCGCTATTATTAGTATCAATACTATGTAATACAATATATTGGTATGTATCATATGATTTATATTTTGCCCTAGGTATCCCATTAACTGTATCATCGATTTCAAGTTTATTAAAGTTAAAATACGACTTAAAAATCTCATTTTCTGATACTGAAGGGTTGTAAAAATCGTACCAAACGAATATTGCTGATTCAGGTACATCATTAAAGCATGAAGCTTGCGTTAATGCCTGTCCAGAAATTTGATATTTAATTGTAATTGGCATATTTCCCCTCCCTAAATCATTTACTTTATTTTACCATGAAACCGCTCAAGTGTAAGTTTATGTTATTTTTAGTAAACTAACATTGTAGACAAGTAAAACTTGTTACCATTTGATTATTAACTTTCGACTATCAAGGAGTGTTTTCATGCAAAACCTATTTACTGTTAATCACTACGTAACACAAGATATGATTGATCACAATAATCATGTACATGATGCGCAATATAATATTGTTTTCAGTGATGCTATCAACCAGTTTAATTACCAAAAAGGATTATCTTTAGAGGATCGTGAAATATTAAACTATACCCTATTTACCGTTGAAGAACAAACTGCTTATTTGTCTGAATTAGCAGAAAATGATGAATACCAAATTACTATTTATTTATACGACTATAATGAGAAAAGCGTGCACTTCTTCTCAATCATGACAAAATCAGATGGTACAACTGTTGCAACTAATGAAGCTTTGATGTTAGGTATCAATCGCAAAACAAAAAAAACATCCCCTTTCCCTGCACAATATGCAAATGAAATTATTTCCTATTACGACAATCAACAGCTCATAGAATGGCCAAAGCAATTGGGGCATCGTATAGGAATTTCTAGATAAGGAGTTGAGAAATAAATGACAAAGAACATCCATACAAGCATTGAATTACATTTATATGATTTATTTGACCACACTAAATTTGAACTTAGCGAACTTAATCAAAGTAAGAGCCTTGTTATCAATGGACCTGATAGTCAATTGATTAAACGAGGCCTAGATATTAGTTATTTACAAGGCCAAAAAAGAGCTATTGATCACATTGACGCCATTTTGAAATCTTACCCAGATGAACAGGCTTTTATTTCAAATTTTAATGAGTATGCAACAAATGTTTTAAATAATTATGACACTTCCTCACAAAAATTTAAAATGCTTGAACAACCGCCCGCTGATTACGAAGAAATATTGGCCCATCATTATACTTTAATGGGGCAAAAATTCATCATCGATTCTATTAATACGACAATTATAAATCAATAACCCTATTCTGCTTTTTATAGAAATCACACTGCCAATGAAGTTATGTTTATTGGCAGTTATTTTATCCTTCATTAAGTTAAATATTAATCAAATGTATTTCTAGTAGCTACTTACTATTGTTATACAATACGCACTCATCAACGTTTATTATTGTTATTCATAAAAAAACAGGATTGGAAATCTAGTCAACTTTGATTTCCAATCCTGTCCTCTAAAGTTAATCACTTTAAAACACTAAAAAACACGACATTTTTACTCATTAATTGTTCCAACAATTTGTTTAATTACTTTATGAGATTCTCTAATTGGTAGTAATGGAAAAGCATGGACCATACGTTTATACTCATAAAAGTGAATTTCTTGTTGTGCTGAAGCTAAAATTTCAGTAAATTTCAGCATATCTGGCAGATAAATTTCATAAGTACCACCAAACATAAAAATTGGTGGTAAATCCATTAAATTACCGTTTATAGGAGAGAGTCTAATATCATTTAATGGTAGGTTGTTCGACCAATGACTCAATATTTTCTGGACACCCTCTTTATCTACAAGTACATCTTTTCGATCTAGTGCTTCAGTAATTTCTGCATTATCTAATTGTGCATCTAATAAAGGAGAGAATAAATATAGTTTTTTAGGCATTGGTTGTCCTTGCTCTTGCAACTGTTGAACTAGACTAAGCGCTAAAGCACCACCCGTACCATCACCCATAACGATAATATCTTCGCTATCAACTTCTTTTAATAATTCCTTATACACTTTAAAAATAGCCTCAAATGTATCATCAATATTATATTTTGGTGTTTTTGGATAGATAGGCATAACAACTTCATATAAAGTACTTAATGCGAGTTTATCCATGTATCTCCAATGAAAGGCTGATGGTTGTAAAGTATTATAACCACCATGAATATATAAAATCTTTTTTTCTTTACTATGTCTAAATCTGAATCTAAAAACTTGTAAATCATCTAATGTTTGCTTATCCAAATCAGATTTAACATTTAATGTTTCTGGCTGTTTGTGTTTTTTATCATTAATCTTTTCACGATTTTTCATAAATTTCTCAAAATCTTGGTCTGTATTGAAAATAATAGACCTATGAGGTAACAAGTATTTATTTATAAATTTAGTTGTTAGTCTTGATTTCATTCCATAATCCATCCAATCTATATTTATTGTGCTATCATTCAATATTCTTTGTTTTATTTATTAAAAAAAATAAATGTTATGGTAAAATTAATATAATGACCAAAAAATTATAGTCATAATATAATGTAAGTAACTTAAAAACTAACAATTTCATTATTAGCGTATTTAAAAATCGAGTTAGTAACACTTAAAATGTATCAGTTATTAAACATTATAACAAAACAAAAGTCACAAAATAAATAAATGCTAGCAATACGCAGTGAAAGGAGTACTTATGGCCGATAAGCACAAACAATTCAAAGACTTTGAACATACCTTAACTAGTGAACCTATGCAACGTGGTTCACAATATGAAAAAAAGAAAAGATCGTGGGTTAGTATTATTATTCATATCATCGTTTTAATACTAATAGCGATTACTGGCTATAGTATGTTTAAAGAACCTATTTTCAATTTAGTTTTTGTTCAAGAAACAATTAATTTCCATCAATTAACCAATTTCCAAGATTCAATTAATGATTTTTCGAATCTCAACATTAATATTGAAAATATTGATGATCTTCAAACAAGTATAGATCGATTGATATTAGTCTTTTACGTATTCTTTATTGCTTGTATCGTTAGTTTAGTTTTAACTATTTTTACAATCGTGTTTAATAGAACCGCATTAAAGATTGTAAATTTACTTGTAATTGCTATTATGTTGGTTATTACTTTTGGTTTTTCATACCTTATTAAAAATATTGCTACCCGTATTGCTGATTCAATGTCTCAATACTACGTTTCACTCAAACCAACACAAATCTTAACTGAAGCAGATGCACTTCATAATGCCTTTATACTACTGGGTTGTAGCATTGCTCTGATTTTAATTAGTTTATTTTTTAGAAACCGCAAAACTTATAAAAAAAGAATTATTTAAATTATGTTACTGAAACAACCATACAATTAGTAATAACTAAATTGTATGGTTTTATTATGCTTACAATAAATAGATATACAATTACATTATATAAAAATATAAGATAATACTAATAGATATATTTATGAAGATACATAAAGTAACACGAAATTTGGGATATGTTATAACGACATTAAATTTTAAAAATTAGTAACTTAACGAACTACAAAATTCTATAACATTAAAGAAAACGTCAATTTCTATATTATTTCAATAGAAATTGACGTTTATTTTTACCTAGAAGCGATCATATTCTAGGTTATGAACTTAATGTACTTTAACTAGCCTAATTTAATGAAAACCTACTTTTCATTTGAAATGTAATGTGCTTTTCCTTTTAAGAATAAACTTAAGATAAATGCAAGTGCACTTAGTGCTGTGGCAATTAAGAAAGCACTATTCACACCATTAATTGAAGCAAGTTTTTGTACAAATTCTAATATTTGTGAAGTAGCCATTTGCTCTCCACCCATTGATTGTGCCATTTCTTGTAAACGATCTTTTAAAAATGGATTTGTTTTATCTAAATCTTGTGCATAACCAGCAGCGTATTGTGTAGTTTGTGTTGACATCACTGTGACTAATAGTGCTGTACCAATTGAACCAGCCAATTGTCTTAAAGTATTAGATAAAGCATTACCATGTGAAATAAGTCTTTGTGGTAATGAATTCATACCTGCCGTCATAATCGGCATCATAATAAAACTCATACCAAACGAACGAATAATGTATATCAACATTAAATGTCCATACGTTGTATTCATATTTAATTTTGTCAATTCCCATGTTGCGTATGTCATGATACCAGTACCTACTAAAGCTAATGGTTTAATACCAATTGTATCTAATAATTTACCTGCAACAGGACCCATAATACCCATAATTAAGGCACCTGGTAGTAATAATAAACCAGATTGAATTGGTGTAAATCCTCTTAAGTTTTGTAGATATAACGGTAATAAAATCATACCTCCGAATAAACTCATTGTTACAATCATATTGATTACTGTAGTCAAAGTAAATCCAGAGTATTTTAATACTTCCATGCTTAACATCGGTACACGCATTGTGAGCTCTCTAATTACAAAAGCGATGATAAAGATAACTCCTACAATTAATGAAATCACTACTATAGGTGAACTCCATGTATTATTACCAGCTTCACTAAATCCATATAATAATGCACCAAAACCGATTGTACTGAAGATAATACCCGGAATATCCGCTTTTGGATTGGTTGTAACTTGATAAACTCTAAACCAAATATATGAAATTGCTAGTGAAACTAATCCAATAATGAACATGCCATAAAACATAACATTCCAATGGTAGTTCTCAACGATATAACCTGATAAAGTAGGACCTATTGCTGGTGCTAAAATCATCGCTATACCAAGTGTCCCCATTGCAGCTCCACGTCTTTCAGGAGGGAAAATAGTCATAAATACATTCGTACCTAAAGGCATAAGTATACCAGCACCAATCGCTTGTAATACACGTCCTGCCATCATTACTGTGAATGAACCTGACACACCACAGACTAGGGAACCAATTGTAAATAGCGTCATAGCTACTAAAAATAGTTTTCTATAAGAATATTTGTTAAATAAATAAGCACTAATCGGAATTAAAATACCATTTACTAACATAAACCCTGTCATTAACCACTGACCAGTATTCGCAGAAATATTAAAATCTGTGTTGATCTTAGGCAAGGCAACGTTTAATAATGTTTGGTTCAAGATTGCTATAAACATACCGAATATCATTGCTAATAGCACTTTACCTTGTGACGTTCCTTTACCAAACATAAAGGAACTATGTTTTTCTTTTAATTTTTCGTTTATTTTTGCTTCTTCAGAATTTGGATTGATATTTTCATGGTCATCATCTGTTGTCTCATCTGAGTTATCAATTGATTGATCCATTTCTTCACTACTTAAAGTATCATTATCTTCCAAATTCTCTTCTGTTTCTGACTCCATAGTTGATTCGTTAGAACCTTCTTTGTCACTTATATTAAATTTAGATTGATAATTTTCATCAGAAGCGTTATTTTCTTGCTTCATTTGTTCCATTTGTCTTTTTGATTGTTTTTTCTTACTCTTTGCGATAAAAAGATTAATCAATCCAACAAAAATGAGCGCTATGACTACGTAAATAATAATGAAGGTCATTGTCATTTATAGACCCCCTTAATTTTTATGAATTTTAACTTCAGCGTTCATTCCAGGAACAATGTTTTTAGATGGTTTTGAATCAAGTGAGATTTTCACAGGTACTACTTGAGAAACTTTTGTATAGTTACCATCAGTATTTGATGAAGGCATCATTGAAAAGCTTGAAGCTGTAGCTTTACCAATTTCTTTAACTTTACCTTTAAGTTCAGCTTTTTCGCCGTCAAGTTTTACATTTACATCTTTACCTTCTTCAACATCTGAAATGTCTTTTTCATCAACATTTGCAGTAATATAAGAATCATCTAAATTATAAGCATAAGCAATTGGAGATCCTGCTTGCGCGATTGAACCTTCCATGCCATCAGTTTTTACGATTGTTCCATCTTGTGGCATTTTAATATTCATATTTTGTGATTGGCCATCTTCACCTTTAGCTGCTATTTCAGCAACTTTGTCGCCTTTACTTAACTTTTCGTTGTTTTTAACATCAAATGATTTGATTTCGCCTGACGCTGGCGCAGATACTTTAATTTGCTCTCCGTCAACTTTGGCATTCTCTGTACTTACAAATCCTGTAGCTTGATTATAAAAGTGGAAACCGACTACACCAATAATCACAAGAACTACAATGGTAATGATGTTAATTAATACCATTTTTTTCATTACTCTTTCCTCCTATTTGCTTTTAAAATTCACTTTATATATTATAGATTACATGTATAATAAAAAAACACCGACACTTATATAAAATGTGTTGGGTTTGTATCCACCGTGTTTTTAAAGGAGTAAAAATGAGACAAAGAGCAAAAGATAAAATAATCAAAAGTATGATTTTACTATTAGAAGAACACCCTTTTGAAAACATCACGATAAAAATGTTATGTGCGTATAGTGGTATAAATAGAACAACATTTTACGATTACTTTGTAGATAAATATGATCTTTTATCTACAATACAAATGTATCACCTACAAAAATATTCAAAGTTATTAAATTCATTATATGACAGTCAAAATAAAGAAGAGGTAAATCATTATAAATTATATAAATTTTTCAAAAGTATTTTAACTTATATCGAACGACATTATGGATTTTTTCATGCGATATTTGTTTCACACCCTAACCGTGATTTATTTTCCGATTATGTAACACTTACTAGAGAAACATATACAAAAATCATTGTCGACTATACAAATGTAAAAAAGAAAAAGCAATTTGTTACTTATGCGCTGGGCGGACAGATTGGTATTGTATATTTATGGATACGTGAAGGCTGTCCTGAATCAGCAGACGAACTTGCTCAAATTCTTCTTGCAAATGTAATTAAATTAAGACGTTGATAAACATATTTTTATTGGTATTAACACAAATATTCTTGAACATAAAAAAGACGCTATCTTAAAATATAGCGTCTTTTTTATATTTTAAAATTTAAAATGACTGAGGTTTAAAAACAAAATAATTTATAATCTGTAAAATAATAAGTAAAATACCCGCTAAGATAATTATTGTAACGTAAGGTACGAAACTCATTTCTCCCATTATACCTACTAATGGAGATATTAGACCTCCTAATAACGATTGTACAAGTCCTAATAAACTTGATGCACTGCCATTTCCCCCAGTACGCTCTTCCATTGCAATAGAAAAACCTAAGGTTGCTACGCCAGTAACTGGTGCTACGAGTATAATAAAACCAATAAATAAAATCCAAATTGGTAAATGTGTAATTAACGTAACTGATACAACCACAACACCTATTAATTGAATTATCGTTAATATACGTAGTAATGTTTGTCTATTTATATAATCAATCAACTTGCCTGTTAGTTGACTAGAGAAAATCAAGCTCAAACCGATCAATGCAAACATAATACTAAATTGTTGAGCAGACATACGATAAATATTTTGTGTAACAAAAGGTGATGCTGAAATATAACTAAATAGCATTATAAACGTTACGCCCTGTATTAACATAGGTAATACAAATCTTGGTGTCATCAATAGTAATTTGAAATTTTTAAATATACTTATAATATGCGGGCTATCTCTACGTTCCACCGCTAAAGACTCCGGAACTTTTAACAGAGAACCGAATAGCATTAAAATTCCAAAAACTGTTAATATAACAAAAACCATTCGCCAAGTAGCAAATGATAATATGACACCACCAAGCGCTGGTGCTATAACCGGAGCAACTCCATTAACTAACATAAGCAATGCTAAAAACTTTGTTAATTGTTTACCACTATATAAATCACTGGAAATTGCTCTTGAAATAACAGCACCAGCACCACCACAAAACCCTTGGACAAATCTTAAAGCAATCATTATCCAAATATTTTCTACAAAAATTATCCCAATGCTTGCCATAGTAAATAATAACATTGCGACTACAAGTGGTGTTTTACGACCCATTGCATCAGATATCGGCCCAACAAATAAGTTACCTAGTGCTAGCCCGATCATAAAGAGCGACAAAGTTAATTGTGAATTTGAAGTTGTAGTATTAAAATCAGATTGGATCTGTGGCAAACCAGGTAGGAACATATCTATAGATAATGCACCTATTGCAGTGAGTGCCCCGAGTATAATTATGAACAATAAAGACTGCTTACGTTGTTCTTGATAATTAGACATATTTATTCTCCTCACAATGATGTATGATTTCGTTGATGAAAAGGTTTATATTTTTTTAATTTCTTAAAATTATAAACATTCTTTTACAAGTTATTTTAAAGTTCATTGCTACTATTATAGCTTTAATAATGAGTTATTTAAATAGTTACTTGCGACTCATATAAACTGAATGTTCTTTTTGAATAATGTGACTTTAGGACCTTGAATTGAGAAGTGGTTCTTTAAAAAAAGGCCAGGACAACTACTTATGCCCTGGACCCTATGCATCATACTTATCAGTAATTAAGGAGTAAAATACTTAATCACTCTGAATATTTAACTATCTTTAAATTACCAGCATCGTCATTGCCTTCTAATTGATAATCAACTGAACCATATTGCCCATTTTCTTTCAATGTATTGGCAGTTACATAATAAGTTTTACCTTGTTTTACAATTTCAGTTATTTGAGGTTGTTGTAAATAAAATAAATCATTCCCTTTTACACCACTCCTAGTCGCTTTATAATTATCAGTATCTTTCTTCAAATAATTAGAAACTAGCGAAAAGTTGCTTTGACTGTGTGCACTATTCATTGCAGCAGTGTAATTACCGAAAAAATTAGTCACCTTGTTTCTGAAGCTATTTTCTTCTTTTTCTTTCTTTTCTACGTATTCTTTGATTTTATCACTATCAAAGTTCATAGTAACTTTCGTTTTATCTTTTAGATTATCTGTTTTCACAGTTGTTTCTGCAGATTTAAATGTTTTCTTCTTAGCTTCGCCTTCAGCAGATATTGTTAAATCTTTAGTTTTAGGATAAGGTCCAATTTCTTTTGCTTTAGCATAATCATAAGTTTTATCATTAATTTTTACTTTAACTGAGTCTTTATCTATCTCTGAAGCACCATTTAACTCTACTTGAATATATGCCTCATCGAAATCTTCATGTACATCTACAGTTTCGTTATTGCTATTATTAAAATTAAACCTGAGATGACCATCAAACTGTCCGTTTTCCATCTCTTTTTTAGTTTCTAAAGTATAGTCGCCTGGAATAAATTTACCTAAAGAGGTTGCTTTGTTTTTCTCTGCTACAACCGTTTTTTGTTTGTCACCAGACTTAAATTTATAAGTAGTGTCATATTTAGGTTTTATAATCGCTTCTTTTGTTGGTGCCGTAAAATTCATATTATCAAATATTAAATAGCGTCGGCCATTTTTGCTTACACGTAATACATCCTCGCCATTTTTGGCTGTTACAAAATCAGCTTCTTTCGTGTCACTCTTGTTTAGCTTCTCTATTTTTTGATTTACATCTTTTACAAAGTTGTCCATACCTACTTCTTCTTTGATATATCTAGTATAAGCTTCTGCTTCGTTTTCATCTACACTATTATTTTGTGTACTTAAAATAGTAGAAAGTTTTTGAGTATCATTATTATCAATCGCATTGATTAAAATTTCTGACTGTGCCTCAGGTGAATTGAAATTTTTTAATAAGATAAAAATTATGATAAGTAAAATTACGATAAAAAATGCAATCCCCAAGGGTATAATTTTACGCGCTTTAATATTTGTCATTTTCTTCGTTTCTTTAGATGAACGCGTTATTTCTGCTGAATCATCTTGACGTAGTAGCCGCCCACAATGACCACACTTTCGTTGCCCATCTCTTGTATTTCCCCCACACTTAGGACATTTTTGCATTTTCTCACCAACTTTATACCTGAATTTTTGCACTATCCCGTCATTTTAACATATTATAAACTGAAACTATATGTATGATCTTCATTGTTCTTTGTATTAAAAGGATAGTATTAAACAATACAAAACGCTATTGCATCATTTATATTATATTTAATCTAAATCTAAATTAATATACATATTTAGTCTAGTATTGCTTTACTCTTGTAACAAACTGTTCAATTACTTTAACAAAATAAAAAGGTATCTACTTTCAAATTGAAGACATTCTTATGTCACAAGATATACTCCAATATTTTATGTATTATCTTATGAATGATTTTTTATATTGAAGTTTTTTAATCTTTGTCCAATAATTTCTAGTACATAACGCGCTTGTTCAATTTCATCATCAGACAAATCATGTAACATATCACTGACAATATCATTAATAATCGATTTACTTTCAAGATTAAATTGTTTCCCCTTCTCACTCAATTTAATGTATTTTAATCTTTGATCTGTGTTTTCTTCTGTTTTAACCCATTCCACTACTTCAGCCTGAATTAGTTTCTTGATTCTTCTACTTACTGCCGCTTTATTAACCCCTTGTCGTTCTGTTATCTCAGTCAAAGTCATTGTCTTTTCATTTTCAAGCATTAAAATAACATTAGCTTGCTCTTTGGATATATTATATTCTTCTCTTAGCTCTTTCAATAACTTAGCTAATAATGTGTTGACATCATCAATGAACTCTCCCATGAATACAATGTGATTGCCTAAATTTTTCACCATCACTTACACCCCTATATCTTCTATGTATAAAACATTTCATTTACATTTTTATATTATGTTAATAATATCAATATTTGTAGCCATATAAAAGTAAAATTTAATAAGTTTATTTTTCTTAAAACAATAGCTATATTTCAGCAAATCTAAGCATTGTTAGAGTTGCTTATTTTAGAATATTAAACTACATTTAATATACTAAATAATCTGGAGTGAAGCATTAACATGTTGTCATTGTTTTTATGTATTTTAATATTAATCACATTCATAAGTATGTTCTTAAATTTTAAATTTCCTACACATCTTGCCAGTTTTATTTCCCAGGTAATAGTAGGGTACGCTGTAATTATTTTACATATTGGTCAACACACTTTACCTATAGATTTAATTGCCACTATGTTGATAGGCGTTGTATTATTACATGTGAAACATAAACATTTATTACAACATCAAAAGAGTGCATTATTTTTAAAACGACTTTACTTTATTGGTTTTAGAATCGTCGTCTTTATGCTTGCTTGTTATTATATTAGTTTTACCCCTATTGCGCTTAATGTCATTTTCTTATGGATTTCAGCCATTGCTTTTAGTTCTATATTTACCTTTATTAGTTATGTGCTATGTTCGTCTGCTTTTTTAAATAAAAAAGCGCCTCGCGTATTCGATACAATTCTTATTTTAGGTGCCGGTATTTTCACAGAACAAGTCACACCAATGTTAGCATGTCGACTTGATAAGGCTTTGCGTTTGTTTGAAATAAATCCAAATGCAATATTTATCGTGAGTGGTGGTCAAGGTCCTGATGAACCTATTTCAGAAGCTCGAGCAATGCAACGCTATTTAATTCATAACGGCGTAGATCCTCATAACATTATATTAGAAGATCAGTCGACAAGCACTTTAGAAAACATTATGTATACCGCGCAACTAATTCAAGATTCGTTTTCTTACAAGCCTAAAATTGTCTGTGTAACTAGTCAATTTCATATAATGCGTGCATTACGTTTTGGAGAAAAATTCAATTTAAAGTTAACTGGCGTTGGTAGTCACACACCTTATCATTTTTTTGAAATCGCATTAATACGAGACTTTTTAGCATTAATGTATCAATATAAAATGATATTAACTATTTATTTTGCTACTCTCTTTTTTATATGTATCATTGCATTTTGGCATATCCCTCATTTATAACCTAATTGCATTACTTAATTTGTAAATATAAAAGTATATATAATAAAGCCAAGGGCACAAATCAATGCCCTTGGCTTTTAAAAATTCTATTAGCTATTTACAATAACGCCATCATCGAGTTCTATAACTCTATCTGCGTATTCAAACAATCTTTTATCATGAGTAATCATAATACCAATCATTTTTTTACTTTGGATTTGATTTTTAATCATCTCTATAACTTCAGTTGCTCTTTCTGCATCTAAACTAGCAGTTGGTTCATCTGCTAAAATTATTTTAGGATTATTCATTAAAGCTCTCATAATTGCCACACGTTGTTTTTCACCGCCTGATAACATATGAGGAAATACATTTAATCTGTGTGACAAACCGATTTGTTTTAGCAACATTTCAGCTCTTTGGTTTGCATCTTTTTTAGACATACCCGCTTCTCTGCCAATTGTTGTTAATTGTGCTTTTACCTTTAAATATGGTACTAAATGAGATGATTGAAAGATAAAGCCAATTTCATTTAACCTTAATTCTGATGCTTTTTTATCACTATCATATAAAGGTGCATCATTATATAAGATGTCACCACTATTTTGTGATAATAAACCACCTAAAATAGTTAATAATGTCGTTTTACCTGAACCTGAAGCACCATTGAGTATAACGAATTCCCCATCGCTAACTTCAAAGTTAATACCTTTTAATACAGTTGTTTCTGATTGACCTTTACCAAATGATTTTTTAATATCTTTAACTTGTAAACTCATTATTCTCCACCTCCAATTGCTTCAATAGGATCAACTTTAAATAATTTAATTAGTGATAAGGCAGCACCAATGATTGCAACAACAACAAACACTCCGATCACGAGCAGTAAATTCGATGCTGTCACGTGGAATGGCATAGATACTGGCATAACAAATGATAAACCACTAATAATACCTACAGAAATCAATACACCTATCATAGTTGTGATTAATATTTGGATTACAAGCGCACTGATTAGATGTCTTGTCTTAATACCAATTGCTTTTAGAATACCTATTTCTGGAATTTTTTGGATTGTCATTACATAGAAAAATGCACTTAATACAATTGCTGAAATCACAAATAAACTTATAATCATCATATTTAATGGTGCTTGCTCAGCTTGGTAACTGGCAATTTCACTTGTGATATCATCCTCACTGAATATTTTCGCACCTGAAATATCTTTGATTTTATCTTGTTGTGATTGAGATAAATCTCTTACTGGGTAAACAGTGCTATTCTCTTTATTCAAGCTATCAAATCCGTTATTACTCATCATTACTGCTGAACTGTGAGAATACATTGTATCCTCAAGAATACCTGATACTTTAAGTTGTTCCCCGTCTTTCACTTTTATAGTGTCACCAATATTAATACCATCAGCTGTAAGCTTATTATTGATTGCTACTTCATTATTTTTTGTTGGATAGTTACCATCTTTCAATTCTGGTTTTTCATCTTTTACTGTGTTCGTCATGATAACATCTTCTTCGTCTTTATTTATTTTTAACGTTTGCGATGCTAACTTTAATGGTTCTTGGTCTGTAATATCTTCAATTTTCTTTTGTTGCTCAGGACTAATAACAGACTTCGTAATATCTGGTTGTTTATTATCCTGTAAAACGTATTTTTCAGTTTTCATGTTATCTAACATTGATATATTCTCTCTGGCTAAACCTTGCGCTAATCCACTAATAAATAAAACCATAATACCAAGTAATAATATAATTAACATGATTAAAATATAACGAAATTTATAATATTTAATCTCTTGCCATGCTAATTTCATCAATTCCCACTCCTTCTCTAAAACTTATATTTAGAGTCTAATATCACTATGTGAACTCAATATGAACTTTTGTTAATTTTTTACTATTTGTGAAGTTATTTGGTTATGTTTATAATGGCAATAATACTGAATAAGGAGATTTTGCGCATGACAACTTGTTTAATTGTTGATGACGACAAAAAAATATTAGAGTACGTTTCAAATTACACACAGCGCGAAGGGTTAAATACAATTACGCAATCTAGCGCTGAAGATGCCTTAACTTACCTTGAAACGAATCAAGTGGATATCGTAATTATTGATGTCATGATGGGGGGCATGAGTGGTTTTGAACTTTGCAAAATTTTAAAAGAGGATTATGAAATGCCTGTCATTATGCTAACTGCTCGTGATGCGTTAAGTGATAAAGAACAAGCATATTTAACGGGTACTGATGATTATGTGACGAAACCTTTTGAAGTTAAAGAGTTAATGTTTAGGATTAAAGCAGTACTTAAACGTTATAATATCAATGCATATAATGAAATTACTATAGGTAATATTACTTTAAATCAAGCATATTTAGAACTTCAATCCGATACGAAATCAATGAATTTACCTAATAAAGAATTTCAATTACTTTTTTTACTTGCTTCTAATCCTAGACAGGTATTTAATCGGGATGTATTAATAGAAAAAATATGGGGCTTTGATTACGAAGGTGATGAACGTACAGTCGATGTTCATATCAAGCGTCTAAGGAAACGCCTTGAAAAATTAAATGCTAATGTGACGATTTTCACAGTACGCGGTTTAGGTTATAAGGTAGATGACCATGTTTAAATCCCTATATTCACGAATTGCTATATACACAATTGCCGTCATGTTATTTAGTGCTATTGTCAGTTTTTTATGCACAAATATCATCTACCATAACCATTTAAAAGCAAATAACGATGCAAAAATCATGCGTACTTTAGAAGATGCTATCAGTTATCAAAAACAGTCAAATATTGAATCTTTAGATCCTTTTTTCAACCATTTAGGGGAAATGAATTACCAAGTAATGACAATTTCTGAAAATGGTAAACGTTCTTTTTATGGTGCTAATTTTAGAAAAGATAACGTGGATAACAATGTCATTCAAACAGTACTAGAAGGCAAAGACTACCATGGTATTCGAAACCTACCATATAACCCAATTGTTACTGGTTTCTTTGAAAATACCACGCAAAATACTGTAGGTATGTCATTTGAAGATAAAGGTAAAAAGTATGCAGTATTTATGAGACCTGATATTGGGAAAACATTTAGTGAATTCAGAGTATTTTTAGTTATATTAATCTCATTATTACTTCTGTTTTCTATTATATTAGTCATTTTATCAACCTATACTATTATCAAGCCTATTCAACAATTAAAGCATGCAACTGAAAGACTTATGAAAGGTAATTTCGATACGCCAATTCATGTTACTAGAAAAGATGAGTTTGGCACATTACAATTCCGCTTCGACCGCATGCGCCTTTCACTTAAACAATTAGACGATATGCGACAACATTTTGTTCAAAACGTATCACATGAAATTAAAACACCATTAACACATATTCACCATCTATTGGACCAGCTGAAATTCGCTAAAAATGCTGAAGCACGTACACAATACATTGATGATATATACCAAATTACAAGTCAATTAAGTGAATTAACTAAAGCATTGTTATTATTATCTGAAATTGATAATGGAGAACATTTAGTCTTTGAAGACCATATTGAATTAAACCGATTACTCAAACAAATCATTCGTCATGAACAATTTTCTGCTAATGAAAAAGATTTAATTATCATGTCTGATTTAGCTGAAATAACTATTGATGGTAATGAGCGTCTTTTACATCAAGCTTTCCAAAATATAATTACCAATGCCATAAAATATTCACAACAGGGTGGTATCATCGATGTCACGCTCAATCAAGACTTCGAGACAATTACTTGTGAAATCACAGATGACGGAGAAGGTATGTCTAAAGAAACCCAAGCGCGTTTATTCGAACGCTTTTATAAAGCAAGTAATCATGACAATAGTAATGGTTTAGGTCTAGCTATAGCAAAAACAATATTTGAACTGCATGATGGCTCAATTTCAGTCCAAAGTAAAAAGGACGAAGGCACTACCTTTACAATTCAGATTAAAAAATAAATATTGTTCATTGAGTCTAAAATAAATATTTCTAGTGAGAATATAAAATGCTGGGAGTTGTGCATGTATTAACTTGCCCTTCTAGCATTTTCTTTATGTTTAAAAAAATCAATATAAAAAGACAAACCGCACGCTAAAACAACGCTTAGTTTGTCTTTATTAATAGAACAATAGGCTTGGAGATATAATCAAGCTTTATTGTATTAAGTAATTAATTAATTTTTAAATTTTCCGTAATTTCTTTATTTAATTGAGTATATAACGCTTCATTTTCTGATAGTTTCATACCATATGAAGGTATGATTTCTTTAACTCTATCTTCCCAATTAGTAAATTCGTCTTTGTAACAACGCTTGAGCAAATCAAGCATAATATCGACTGCCGTAGATGCACCTGGAGACGCGCCTAAGAGTGCAGATAACGAACCATCTTCTGACGTAATAACTTCCGTACCAAATTGTAATGTTCCTTTGCCTTGATCCGTATCTTTAATTACTTGCACACGTTGTCCAGCAACGACGATTTCCCAATCTTCGCTTTTAGCATTAGGTACAAATTGACGTAAATCTTCCATACGTTCTTCATTTGATAACGTTAATTGCGAGATAAGATATTTCGTTAAATTCATTTCTTTAATTCCTGCAGATAGCATAGTAATAAGATTATTTGGCTTAACAGATTTGATTAAATCCATATTGGAACCCGTTTTTAAGAATTTTGGTGAAAAACCTGCAAACGGACCAAACAAAATAGTTCGTTTACCATCTATGTAGCGTGTATCTAAATGTGGTACTGACATTGGTGGAGCACCTACTGGAGCTTTACCATAAACTTTAGCTAAATGCTTTTTGGCAATAGCTTCATCTTTACATACTAAGAACAATCCACTTACTGGGAAACCACCAATATGTTTAGACTCTTTAATTCCTGTTTTTTGTAACAACTGTAAACTAGCGCCACCAGCACCAATAAATACAAAATCACTTTCAACAATCGTCTCATCGTTCGTTTGCAAGTCTTTAACTTTCACTTCCCAAACTCCATCTTCACGTTGTTGAATATCTCTTACTTCATGTTCATAATTTAACTCTACTTGCTTATCTTCTAAATTCTCAAATAACTTTCTAGTTAATGCACTGAAGTTAACGTCTGTACCTGTTTTATCATAACTAATCGCCATTGGTATATTAGACGTACGCCCCTCCATAATAAGTGGCGTCCATTCAGCAATTTTATTTTTATCATCTGTTATTTCCATATTACTAAATAAAATATTTTTATTTAGTCTGTCCACACGTCTTTTCAAGAAATCAACATTTTTAACACCTTGAACAAAACTCATATGCGGTACCGGTTTGATAAATTTTTCTGGGTTTTCAAGTTGCCCTTGTTTAATTAGATAGCTCCAAAACTGTTTTGAAACTTGGAATTGTTCATTAATTTTAACCGCTTTATTGATATCTATTGTTCCATCTTTATTTTCACTAGTATAGTTTAATTCACATAACGCAGAATGACCTGTACCTGCATTATTCCATGCATTAGAACTTTCCTCCGCAGGTGTAGCTAACCTTTCAAACATCTTAACTTCTTTCTCAGGTGCGAGTTCTTTTAATAATGTTCCTAACGTTGCGCTCATGATTCCGCCACCAATTAAGATGACATCTGTTTTGCTATGTTGTGTACTCATAACAAATACAGTCCCCCTTTTATGTGTGTTAAATAGAAACGTTGTCTTTAATGTTATTAATCACATCAATAAAAATAAAGCGTTTTCTATAGATTAAAATAATAAAGCACGTATTATCGCTATATAATTAAACAATAACACAATATATTTCCATACCTCTCTAATTATATACATAATCGGCTCATGAAAAAAGGGCTTTCAGAAATTCTGCACAAATTTTGTTAATATGTGTTAACTAGCTCAGACAAAAATTCGTATACTTTCTTAGTGAAAAAGCTAATATAACGCTATATTGATTGCTAGTTTAAAATTATTTAGCTATTATACCTATACAAAATTCATTTCATGCTATAATGAGTTTCAATTTAAGTAAAGTTCTTTTGGAGGTTTTTTAATGAAATCAATAACATTTTTCATGCATAATGTTTATGCAATGGGAGGCACCGTCAAGTCTATTTCTCAAATGGCAAATATATTAGCTGAAAAAGGACATCATGTAGAAATCATAACTATTTTTAAAGGGGCTGATTCGCCTTACTTTGATATTCATGAATCCATTAAAATAAAACCTTTAATTAACTATCAATTTCACCCACTTAATATAAAAGACATTATTATAAATAGGATCGCTAAATTCACATCATTTTCCAGACCAAAATATATCTCGCAATTTGAACCAGGGATTGATCAATTTTCTCACTATATAGAAAAAAAAATGATTAAAGCTATAAGCAATGTTTCTACAGATGTAATTGTAGGTACACGTGCAAGTTTTAATATATTAATTGCTAAATATGCTAGTACTCAAATAGAAAAAGTTGGTATGGAACATATGAACTTTGATGCACATTCTGAACCATATCAACAAGAAATTATTAAAAGTTATAGAGGTTTAGATAAAATCACAACATTAACTACTGTAGATAAGAACAAATACCAATCACATATCGATACACCAGTATTCGTAGTTCCTAATATTATCAATGAAATTCGTCTTCACGAACCGAAAAGCAAAATCATCTGTGCAGCTGGCCGTTTAGAATATGAAAAAGGATTTGATTTATTGGTTGAAAGTATTAACCCTATTCAACAAGCTGTTAGAAAATTTAATTATCAAGTCCACATATATGGTGAAGGCAAAGAACAAGCAAATCTACAACAAATGATTAATCAATATAATCTATCAGACATTGTAAAATTGTATGGCTCCACACAACAATTAAATGAAAAATTAGCAGTAAGTGAAATCACTGTTATCCCTTCGCGTAATGAAGGTTTCGGTATGGTGATATTAGAAGCTATGAACCAAAGCAGTGTAGTAGTGAGTTTTGATGGCAATGCTGGCCCTGATTCAATCATCCAAAATAATGTAAATGGCTATTTAATTGAACATGAAAACGTAAATGCATTATCTAATCAATTACGCCGTCTCATAAACCAAGAGTTCAAAGATGAAGTTGTTATTCAAAATGGTTATAAAACCGTTGCATCTTATGCACCAAAAGCGGTTTATCAAGACTTTTTAACTATGTTAAACGCTTAATTATAATAATATTGAATATTTTCAAAAACGAAGTAATGCAAAGGTTTGCTAAGTCTCCTAGTAATATATTCAATACTTAAAATATGTACTTTAAGCACGTCCAATATTAATAATTCATAAAAATACGCTCGTATAAATTCATTGTGATATGAATTTAACGAGCGTGTTTTTAATTTATCCTCATAAATTAAGATACATTTACTAAATTGAGGAGTATTTTTATTTGTAACAAATTATTACATGAATAAATGTAATAAGAATGTCCAGATACATACAAATATAAGTAAAGCAATACTATAGCGTAATGTCATTTTCAACAATTCAGATTCTTTCCCGACTTGTTGTACAGAAGCTGTCGCAATCGCAATAGATTGTGGTGATATTAATTTAGCAGCCACACCACCAACAGTATTTGCTGATACTAGTAAAGCACCACTAGCACCAATATTATTTGCAACTGCTGCTTGAATTGGCGCAAACAATGAGTTGTTATTTGTAACAGAACCTGTTAAGAATACGCCAATCCACCCCAATATTGGAGATAATAATGGGAAAACGCTTCCTGTTTTTGCAATACCCTCACCTACTGCGCTACTTAGCCCAGCGTATGTCATTAATTTAGATATTACCAAGATAAAACAAATCGTTATAATTGGTAACCACAATTCTTTAAACGCCTCTTTAAATAGTCCTATGCCATCCTTAAATTTAACATTTTTTGACATTAGAATTGTAATAATAATTACAAGTAAAATAGCTGTTCCGGTTTGACCTATTATATTCAACGGCAATGTGATTGCTTTATTTGCAATGTCGCTATAAGTTCCCGGTAGCGTTATGTTAAAGACAAATGAAGATAATGCACCATCTGGAGCGAAAAGTGATTTAAAGCTTTGCGCACTCCATATCATTACAATCACAGTTAAAATCACAAACGGGCTCCAAGCATATATTATTTCTTTAGGCTTGTGTTTTGTAATTGCTTGAGGCTTTTCATCTTTTTTCAATCTAAAGATATTTTTCGGTTGGAATTTTTTCGAGAATAAAGCTAAAGCTAACATTGAAACTAATGGTGGTATAATATCGGCCAATTCAGGTCCAATAAATACAGTAATTAAACCTTGTAATACTGCGAAAGTACCACCAACAATTAAAATAGCTGGCAAGGTTTCTTTAATACCTTTAAAGCCATCAATAATCCATATTAATAAAAATGGTATTAACAGATTCATAAATACTAATGTTAATGCTGACATTTGGGAAACTGCCATTCCTGAAATATTATCTGGTAAACCTAATGTGTCAATAACAGTGACAGGTAAACCAATTGCTCCAAATGCACCTGCAGACGCATTAGCTATTAAACAAAGCATTGCTGCTTGTAATGGACCAAATCCTAACTGTGTTAGTAATAATGCACAAATTGCAATTGGCACACCAAAACCTGCTGCACCTTCTAAAAAGCCATTAAACGCAAAACCAATTAACAATAATTGGATACGCTGATCTTGTGAAATACTAGAAATACTATCTTGTATCGTATTAAACTGGCCAGTTTTATTCGTAATCTTATAAAGTAAAACTGCCATAACTACAATATATCCAATTGGTATAATACCTTGGAAAAATCCTTCAACGACTGCTCCCGATGCTATCGTCACAGGTAGTTTGAAGAATAGCATGGCAATAATAAGTGTAACAACTACGGTTGTTAATGAAGCATAAATACCTTTCATCTTAAAAAGAGTTAGACATAAAAGAAATAAAACTATAGGTATTGCTGCTACTAATGTTGATAACAAGATGTTACCAAAGGGGTTAAAAGATTCTACAAACATTTTGACTCACTTCCATTTTCTATTTTTATTTGGCATTGAAGAACCTTATATGTGATTTTTTTCACAATTTGATTATAACATTTTTTTACCTAATTACAATAAATTTTTAAAAATTAATTCTTCCCCATTAAAGATTTCCCTATTTTATAAATTCAAAAAGTCATTTTTAAATAATTTGAAGTTTTAAAACAATTAATTTTATACACTTCAGTTTACAAGGGATTCTTTTGTCATAGGTTCTTTACATGATAAAATAGTATAAACAACTATTAAGTAGAGGTATACAAATGATAAAACAAATTGAAATTACAGCGTTGCACCTTTTAGAGTCTGAATTGGAAAAGGCAACATTAGAAGGTTATTCACACTTTGTATTAATTAATGACCATATTGAAATATACCAACATATGCTTGAGGCCGTTGAATTAAAACCTTGCCCGATTGTAACAGACTATACAGTTCAACAACAATACGTCAACGACTGCCGCTATTTTGGGAAATCAGAAATTACTTTCAATGATTGGATTGAAAATATTAACTACTTCCCAAATGTTATTTTCCATATAGAAACAACACAAAACATCTTAAAACATTTTGAAATTAGCAATATTTTTGACTTATCACTGATTTCTCTATTACAAGATGATATCGCTACAGATAGTCATGTTGTTTTTAATTTTGAATCCACATTTATTACAAGTGACTATATTTGGAGTGAAATTCATAAATTAACGCCATTAAACACAACTAAATTTAGCCTTAACAAATTGGCATATGAACATAAACACGCTGTGCCATTTAAAAATAGTGAAACGCTCGCACCTGAGCAATTGCGCTTTACAGATAAATGCTTAAAAAATACCGGTTTTAAATTACCCCATTGGTTTTATCATATGCTTCAACAACATTTTTACAAGAAGCATCGTGAAGCAAGTTATATTTATGAAAAAGACAAGTCTAAAGTTAAAAATCATATAGTTTTCTTAGGTTTTGATTATGGTTTCCGTGGTAATTCTCGTTATTTATTTAATCACTTTGCGAAACACTTTACTAAATTACCTATCTATTTTATTACTAATGATGTAAACGGGCCTAATTTTATTAAACCGGATGATCCAAAAGCGAAATCACTTATCGAAAGTGCACAAGTTGTAATATTAGAAAGTTATATACCAGACTCATTAAAACCAAACGGAACCATTATACAACTTTGGCATGGTACGCCTATAAAAAAACTATTTTTAGATAGTCCTGAACCAACTCAAAACCTAAATATTTATAATTATCGCGCACGTAAATATAATAAATGGTTACAACAAGACTATTTCATTTGTGATTGTTCAGCGATTATTGATTATTTTAAAACTGCTTTTCCCCAGCAACAAACACATATATTAAATTGTGGTTATCCAAGGGTTCGATATTTATTAGATAAACAATCTGATCATCATTATATTTCATTTATCAAAAAAGAATTGAAATTAAACCCAGAAAAGGAAACATTACTTTATGCACCTACTTGGCGTATAGATTATGACGAATCTGATTTATTACCAATAAGCGATGGGCTTCTGAATAAATACAATGTTATTTTTAAAGGGCATATTGAAGATAATTCTAACTACGTTCCGGAGAATGCAATTATTGCGCCTTCTCATATAGAAGTTCAAGATTTACTGTTGATTTCAGATATTGTCTTAACTGACTATTCATCGATTATTTTTGATGCATTAACTATTGATAAAACAGTCTGTCAATATACACCAAATCACGACAAATATGTTTCTGAACGTGGTGTTTATGAAGAAGTGATGCACGCTCTATCTACAGTACGCTACAGCGATGCCAAAGCGTTACTCAACGATTTAATAAGCCATCAAATGAAAGATATACATGATGATTCTTTTGTAAATAAAGATAACCATGCTTTTGAAACTATTTCTCATATCATTCATAAATGTACTAAATCTAGGTAAAATATAATATTCAACTATTTGATTACTTTGCACTAATACTAATACATGTTAAAAATTACATGAGACATAAAGCTCCTAAGTAAAAAACAAACGTCAATTTCTATATTATTTCAATAGAAATTGACGTTTTCATTGTTTTATTAAATTTTATTACATGCAAGAGCTGACGGGCATAATATGAGTGAGAGACACCGGCCTCTCACTCATACCTTCTCACCCACACACAATTGTATATACTCTGAATACTAACCTAAATTGATTAGCTTTCTTATTTTGAAAATGGGCATTTATGTCCATTCACTTACTTTATAATTTTATTTTTATTGTTGGTAAGCAGGATCTACTATTCTAACTGTACCTTGCTGGTCTACTGTAGCAATTGTATATGTTCCTGGTTGTGCTTGATTTTGGAAACTAAAGATATAACTATAGTTCCCTTCGCTACCTTCAATAGCGTAGTCATTGAATGGATTAGATTGACCATTTAATGAATTAACTTCAGCAGTAGCATTGTCCAATGAATTTTGGAAGTTAGGTAAACTTTGTAATGCAGTTTGTGGATCTACGTTACCAGATGTAATATTTTGCGCTACTGGTACAGCATTTTGTCCTTGATAAGGAGCAACATACTGAGATACGCTTGAATTTGATGCATTATTATTTGAATTGGCGTTATTGCTAGCATTGTCACTACTATTTGCATTATCGCTATTCACATTGTCGTTATTTCCCGAAGTCGATGTGTTATTTCCACTATTCGAATCACTAGATCCATTGTTACCATCTGAATTAGAACTATTACTTGAGGCACTACCATTGCTATTAGAAGAACTATTATCATCAGTTGATGAACTGTCAGAATTGTTTCCATTATTGTTAGCACCATCACCTGAAGCACTATCTTTGTTAGATTTGCTATCTGAATCTTTGTTTTTGTCTGAGCCTTTGTCTGAATCTTTGCCTGAGTCTTTGTCTGAATCTTTGTCAGAGCTGTCATTACTCTTCTTGTCATCCTTTTTAGAATCTTTTGATTTGTCATCAGATGATTGACTGTCTTTTGAACTATCGTCCTTTTTACTACTGTCATCATCATTACCATTTGAACAAGCTGCAAGTGCTAAAGATAAAGTAAGAAAACCTACTAATAATTTTTTCATATAGAAAAACCTCCTTATTTTTTTAATACTCACAACCTAATGGTTAGTATCTATGTATATCATTCCCCAAGAGGTTGGTTGAGAATTAGTTTATTATTCACTATAAAATTAGCAATAAACATCTTTAATGAAAAATCCTAAAAAAAAAATATATAAATTTAACAAACTCAAAATATTTTTCAACTTTATATAGTTCCATAACATATTTAAATTATGTCACAAAGTATCTAAAAGAACTTTATTTCTAAATTTCTTTTTCCATAATTAAATCTATATCTACTACATTACCAGTATAAAAGTGATGTTCTCCTGTAACACGCAGTCCTTGCTTTTCGTAGAAATTAAGCGCTTGTTTATTATGCTCCCATACGCCTAACCAAATTTTAGTTTTCTTTAATTCTCGCGCTTTTTCGATTGCGAATTCAAAGACGTGTTTTCCTCGTCCACCTCCTTGATATTTTGGTAAAAAATAAATGCGCTGTATTTCGAGATATTCATTCCCCTTTTCTTCTGATTGGGCTTGATTAATATTTAATTTAAAATATCCTACTATTTCTTCATTTTCTTTATAAAAATAAGTAAAAGATGATTCATTTTCTAATTCTTTATTTAGTTGTTCTACATTATAAGCTTCATTAAAATACTGCTCGAAATCTTCATCAGTGTAACCACCCTCTTCAAATGTCGCCTTAAATGTAGTGATACTAAGTTGACGTAATTGTTCTAGCTCATTAGATTTTACCAATTCAATTTGAGTCACCATATTACTCCCCCTACTTTGTTCTCTCTTTGAAATCAATTATACTAAAACACTTCTTATCTTACTATTGAATAATAATACTTTTATAATCACTTACTTTTTCCTACAAAAATTAAATTGTTTTTAATTTAAAGCGCTTACTTAAAAAACGTATAGTTTAGCCTTATTGTGTAATATTCAATTACATGATAAAGTAGTTCTAGTTTTTTAATTGTTCGTAAATTTATACATAAGGGAGTGCCATTTGGCAATGACTGAAACATTTAAAGCTTTTGTAGTCGATGAACAAGACGGCAAAGTAACTAACAAATATAAAGATTTATCAATAAATGATTTACCAGAGGGCGAGGTACTTATAAAAGTTAAGTACTCTGGTATCAATTATAAAGATGCACTTGCAACAGTGGAAAATTCAAAAATCGTAAAATCATACCCAATGGTTCCAGGTATTGATTTAGCTGGCGTAGTAGAACATTCCGATACTCATGCTTTTGAAGCTGGTGACGAAGTTATTATCACTGGATATGACTTAGGCATCAGCCACTTTGGTGGTTTTAGTGAATACGCACGTGTTAAAGAAGAGTGGATTGTACCTTTACCAAAAGATTTAACCCTTGAAGAAGCTATGATTTATGGAACTGCTGGCTATACAGCAGGTTTAGCTATCGAAAAGTTAGAACATAATGGTTTATCTGTAGAAAAAGAAGACGTACTTGTACGTGGCGCAACAGGTGGTGTAGGAACACTTGCAGTAATGATGTTGGACTCAATAGGCTTTGATGTTGTTGCTAGTACCGGTAAACAAAACGCTGAAGCACAACTTAAATCTTTAGGTGCAAAAGAAGTAATACCTCGTATTTCAGAAAGTGATAGCAAACCACTTGGCAAACGTACTTGGCAAGGTGCTATAGATCCAGTCGGTGGCGAAAGTTTATCACAAATCATTAAACAATTAGACTATGATGGCAGTGTTGCTTTAATAGGTATGACTGGCGGAACAAACTTTGATAGTTCTGTATTTCCATTTATATTAAGAGGTACTAGCATTATAGGTATCGATTCAGTTTATACTGAAATGAGACAACGCAAACATATATGGCGTCGTTTAGCAAAAGACTTAAAACCAGACCAATTACATGACATCAAACAAGTTATTAAATTCAGTGAGATTGAATCAAGTATTAAACAAGTACTTGAACATGAAAATTCTGGCCGCATAGTCATCGACTTTGAAGCATAAAATGAATCTATAGTAATGTTTCAAATTATAAACAATTGATAAATTGTCACTCTTTAATAGAGCGTGAATATGAAAGCAAACTCTAAAATTTGTTTTCATATTCACGCTCTTTTTCATTTTATTAAGATTAATATAACCTCGCATTTTTATACATATAAATAAGAATTACATCTCATATAAATAGATAATAATAAATAAAAATCTTATACTTTAATATTTACAAGTAAAATATGTAAGCGTATACTTATCTTTATCGAAAACATTCAGGAGGGTTTTTATGGGAATAAAAGTAAATAAAAAACTCATCTTTTTCCTTGGTGCATTGGGAGGTTTACTCTATGGTTATGACATGGGAGTAATATCTGGCGCCTTATTATTTATAAGAGATGATATACCTTTAAATAGTTTTACTGAAGGTCTTGTAGTTTCGTCTATGTTAGTTGGGGCAATATTTGGTTCAGGTGCTAGTGGACCTATGTCTGATAGATTGGGGCGTAGACGTGTTGTATTTATTATAGCAATTATTTACATAGTCGGTGCTTTAATATTAGCCTCAGCCCCTTCCATGCCTATACTAGTTATCGGTCGTCTAGTCATTGGTTTAGCTGTAGGTGGTTCTACTGCTATCGTACCAGTTTATTTATCAGAAATGGCGCCTACCGAACAACGTGGTTCATTAAGTTCTTTAAACCAATTAATGATTACAATTGGTATTTTATCTTCATACTTAATCAACTATGCGTTCACACCAATAGAAGGTTGGAGATGGATGCTAGGACTTGCAATCGTGCCTTCTGTTATCTTGTTAATTGGTGTTGCATTTATGCCTGAAAGTCCAAGATGGTTACTTGAGCACAGAAGTGAAAAAGCAGCTCGTGATGTGATGAAATTAACGTTTAAAGATAGTGAAATCGATAAAGAAATTGCAGATATGAAAGAAATTAATAGTATTTCTGAAAGCACATGGAATGTTTTAAAATCACCATGGTTACGACCAACGCTGATTATCGGAAGTATCTTTGCGTTACTTCAACAAATAATAGGAATTAATGCAATCATTTATTACGCACCTACTATTTTCAATAAAGCTGGTTTAGGTAATGCTACTTCCATTTTAGGCACAGTAGGAATTGGTACCGTGAACGTATTAATTACAATTGTCGCTATTATGATTATTGATAAAATTGATCGTAAGCGTCTATTAGTAATTGGTAACATTGGTATGGTAGCTTCGCTACTAATTATGGCTGTCTTAATTTGGACAATTGGTATTCAATCATCCGCATGGATTATCGTAGCTTGTTTAACTTTATTCATTATATTCTTTGGGTTTACTTGGGGGCCCGTACTTTGGGTTATGTTACCTGAATTATTCCCAATGCGTGCACGTGGTGCCGCAACTGGTGTCGCAGCGCTTGTATTATCAATTGGTAGCTTATTAGTTGCGCAATTCTTCCCAATTTTGACGGAAGTATTATCAGTTGAACAAGTATTCTTAATCTTTGCTGCGATTGGAATTTGTGCCTTAATCTTTGTAATCAAATACTTACCAGAAACACGTGGCCGTAGTTTAGAAGAAATTGAAGCAGATTTACGTTCTAGAACAAATGCTGCAAATGCAAATATAGAAGAAACGAAATAGCAATTAGCAATGTATGAGCTTGAGTGAGAACTCAGTTCATACATAATAAAGAACCAATAACTTAAGTTATTGACAATATAGCATTTGAGGAGGCTGAGACAATTAATTTGTCCCAGCCTCCTCAGTTATTATATTCAAAATACAAACTATAAATTACGCTTACTTATCAATATTTGAAATACATACCACAAGAATTGGGTTCTGTAGTAATAAATCCAAATTGTGCATACAACTGATCTGCAGGGTAATCAGCTATTAAACTGACATATGTTCCCGATTCAGCCTCAGTTTTAATATAATCCATAATATGTGTCATTATTTCTTTTCCATAACCATGACCTTGGTATACTGGATTAACTGCTATATCAATGATTTGAAACGCCGTTCCACCATCACCAATCACTCTTCCCATACCTATTAACGCCTGTTGATCATAGATTGTGACATTAAAACATGCATTAGGTATACCTTTTTCAGCAGCTTCTCGGGATTTTTCGCTCAGTCCAGCTATTTTACGTAAATTTCTATAGTCTTCAACAGTTGGTGGTTCATGCTTTATCTCAACCATTTATTATTTTCTCCTAAAAATTATATTATAAATATTTCTTCATAACTACTTTATTTGATTCTTTAAAGACATCATTATGACTTGATACATAACCTTCTGCAGCTGCTTTGGGTTCAATATAAAGCTTAGCCAAATTTGCAGCATTAGCCGCGTCACTAAAGGCACTTGCAATGAGATGTGCTTTTGCTTCATGATATATAATATCACCACATGCATACAGTCCATCAATACTCGTAGAAGTATTGCCAAAGCCTTTAATGCTGTACTCGTTAAACATGTCAACTTGAGTTGAAGAAGCCTCTAGCAATGTATTTTCTCTATCAAAACCATGACTGATAATCACATCATCAAATGCTTTTACCGTTTGCTCACCTGTTTCAATATTCTCTAATATCACTTTTTCAATTTGTGTTTGTCTTTGGTCACCTATAAGTTGATATATATGTGTATTCGGTAATTTTTCAACATTCAATTGCTCCATTTTATCTCTCATTGCTTCATAGCCTTTAATATCAGCTTTTCTATAAATGAGCGTAACACTTTTAGCATAACCACTTAAATCGTTAGCCCAATCTAAAGCTGAATTACCGGCACCAGAAATTAATACATTTTTATCTTTAAATTTTTTCAAAGACTGCACTACATAATGTAAGTTAGTCAATTTATATCTTTCTGCATCTTTGATATCTAATTGTTTAGGATTAATGATACCTCCGCCAATCGCTATAATCACTGATTTTCCTTCAAATACATTTCCTTTATCCGTTTCAACCTCAAAATGTTGTTCGGCAATTTTTCTTATATCAATTACACGTTCTTCTAAATTCACCTCAGGATTAAAATGTAGACCTTGTCTAACTGTGTCTTGAATAACTTCAAAACACGGTTTCGGTGCTAATCCACCAATATCCCATATAATTTTTTCTGGATAGACATGCATCTTCCCCCCAAGTTTGTCTTGAATATCTATGATACGGACGTTCATCCCTCTTAATCCTGAATAAAAACTAGCAAATAACCCTGCTGGGCCACCACCAATTATAATTACGTCATCCATAAAGCACCCTCCCAAAATTAACTTGTATCTTACATACATTATGCTATAATTGATAATCATTATCAACTAAAATATTTTATTAATCAATTTTTATATTTAGGAGATGTTCACCAATGAAAAAATTAACTTTACTCCTTATTTCTTTAATTTTATTTACTGCTGCTTGTGGTACAAATAATTCAAACCATAAAGAAGATTCAAACCTTGAGTCCACTGGGAAAACATTTAAAGATGATAACGGAAATGAAATCAAAATTCCTAAAAACCCTATAAATATAGTAGTTTTACACCCTACCTATGTAGGTGCTCTAGTAAAATTTGGTCATAAGCCAATCGCAATTCCAGAATTTGTAAATAAAAACAAAGTATTAAATGACTCTACACAAGGGATTAAACGCATTGATAATACTAGTATAGAACAAGTTACGCATCAAAAACCCGATTTAATCATTACTACAACCCAAGATAAAAATATTAAAAAATTGCAAAAAATTGCACCTACAGTTGCTTTTAATGCAGAAAAATCTAATTATAAAGATAATACTAAAAAGCTTGCTACTTTAGTTAATGAAGAATCGAAAGCTAAACAATGGATTAAAGAATGGGATACTCAAATGGCAAAAGATAGAAAAGAACTAGAACCAGTAATTAAAGAAAAATCTATTTCTGTCTTACAGCAAACACCAAAAGGAACAATGGCCTTTAGCGATCATCTGGGTAGAGGCACAGAAATTCTATATGATGGTTATAGAATGAAGCAGCCTAAAGCACTCGCACAAGCCACAAAAAATAAATTCGCTACACCAATTAACCCAGAAAATTTTGCAGACTATATAGGTGATTTCGCAGTTATTGCTACAAACGGCAAACAAAATGCTTCATTTGAAAATACTAATTACTGGCGTAATTTATCCGCAGTAAAAAATAAAAACATAATTAAGTTTGACGTTACTGTTACACAGTATAATGATCCTATTTCATTAGAAAAACAACGTGATATTTTCTATAAAGCTTTAATGAATATAAAATAATTTTTCATAAAGTTGATTCACAAAAAAGTGAGGGGTGAAATCCGACTGTTGATTTCACCCCTCTTATCATATAATTCATTAAGTTCAAAAAAATGCATTTAAATTTAAATGATAGTTCTGTTTCAAATTCACTTTAATGAGTTGATATTTAATACTCTTTTCACTAATCTCTAGGATCCTTAATAATTGCATTTCTTAATACGAAAAATAGCAGTATAAAACCTGCAGTTAAAATAGTATGACCCATACCCGCAAAGCCAGCAAACGAATCTGGAACAGTAAGCCCAATAACTTGATAAGTCCCCTTCGTAAACATCATACCTATCGTAGTCAACACACCAACGTTATAAATAATAAAGAACCAGTTAAATAAATAATAACTATCTAACTTAAATATTTTCACAACAGGCAATAAAATAAGGTGCATAAACATACCTAAGATTAACGTGTGTGTATGTACAACTACGAGTTGTGTATCTCCAGTAAAGTTATGAGCGAGTGTCAATTCACGATAATAGAATCCACTTAATAAACCTAATATTGTATAAACTAAAAAAGCATACAGTACTCTACGCATAGATAATCCTCCTTAATGATATTATAGGATAATATTTTAAAAATTACAGTGACAATTCTACAAACTTCTTAAAAAGGATAAGGGCCATTTATATTAAGGTACAGGTATCAAAACGTTAAAAAAGCTACAAAGAAATTTATAGTAATAAATTTCTTTGTAGCTAATCCTTTTATCATTTAGTTCTACTCGTTTCTCTCAACTTCATCAATTTTATCAACTTTGCGTTGAGAACCACCTTTCCAACTTACATTGAGATAAGCTTCTACATTTTTCTTAGCGACTTCTATACCAATAATTTGCGCGCCCATCGTTAAAATTTGTGCATTATTACTAAGTTGAGCACGCTCTGCAGAATAATAATCATGCGCTAACGCAGCACGTATTCCTGTTAATTTATTAGCTGTTATAGCTACACCAATACCTGTACCACATATTAATATACCACGAGCATTTTTCCCTTGTTGTATGCTTTTACCAACTTCAGCTGCCACATCTGGATAGTCTGTTTCTGCACATTGATGACAACCAAAATCTTCAACTTCATGCCCTAATGCTTCAACATGTTCTTTTACCGCTTCTTTTAAATCGTATCCGTTATGGTCTGCACCAATTGCTATTTTCATGTAATTTCCTCCTTAATATTTTCCGTTAATTTTCAATAAAACTTCCAAATGTTTGTAACATTAGATAAGCAGACATCGCACCGGGATCCACATGCCCTTGAGATCTATATCCTAACCTCTTAGAACGTCCTTTATTAGAAATAATATCCTTTGTACTTTCCATTCCTATGTGTGCTTCTTTTAATGCTTTATTGTAACCATCTGTAAAAGGCATATCTTGTTCCATTGATTGTGTTAATGATTTATAAAATGGCTCTAAAGTATCTATCATTGTTTTATCACCAATTTCGGCTTTGCCTCTATCTTTAATTCCTTTACTAAATGCAATCCAAAATTGATATAAACCTGTATCATCAAGCTCTGTTTGATTTTTAATTGATACCGCGCCTTTTAGATAACCAGACGCATATAATGGACCTACTGATGAACCCACAGCATCTAAAAAACTCTTCCCAACAGCTACACTAATTTTCGCAATATCACTTTGTGATGCTAACTCATTTTGAATAGTTTCCTTTACAGCTTGATAACCAATATTCATTGTGACACCATGGTCACCATCACCAATTTTTCTGTCTAGCTCACAAAGCTCATCTTTTTTCTGTTCAAATAACGTTGTTAACTCTAATATATAATCTTTAAATGAATGACTTGTTAATATCATATTTACACCTCCTAAACTACCTTGAAGTTCGGACAATCTACCGGATGATCTACACATGCCTTCAGTGTGTCATCTACTTTCATTAACGTCACTGAAAAACCACCCATTTCCATCGAAGTAATAAAATTGCCAACAAATGTTTTATAAACGCTAATATTTTTATCTTTCAATATTTCGCTTACTTCTTTGTTAATTATATAAAGTTCCATTTGAGATGTAGCCCCTAGACCATTAACTAAGACAACCACTTCATCATCTTCGTGATAAATTGATTCTTTTAAAATATTTTGCATAATCACGTTTACTGTTTCTTTAGCTGTTCTGATTGTTGTTTTTTCTATTCCTGGTTCTCCATGATGCCCTAATCCAATTTCCATTTCATTATCTTCTAAATCAAAACTTGGTTTGCCTGTTTGAGGTAAATAACATGGGCTTAAACCAATTCCCATAGAACGTGTTTGATCATTAGCAAATTGAGCAATACGTCTTACTTCTTCCAAGTTATATCCAAAATCTGCCGCGGCTCCAGCAACTTTATACACAAGTAATTCACCTGCTATACCTCTACGGTCGTCAATATCTTTAGATGAAGCTACATCGTCATTACCAATAACAGCAGCCGTTTGGATATCATCTTCTATTTCTGTCATTTCGCTAGCCATCTCAAAGTTCATTAAGTCACCAGCGTAATTACCATATATATACAACACGCCGTAATCCTGATTGATTTCTTTTGTCACAGCTTGAATTGGTATCGGTGAAGGCGAGGCAAATATATTACCAACAGCCACACCATCAGCCATACCTTTACCTACATATCCTAAAAACCCTGGTTCATGGCCAGATCCTCCACCAATCAAGACACTTACTTTGCGTTTTTCCGTTCTTTTGTTACCTATTAAAGCCCTTTTATGAAGTTCTGAACGTCTTAAATATTCAGGGTAAGCCGCTAAATAACCAGTCATTAATTCATCAATAACATGGTCTGGATTATTAACCATTTTTTTCATTTCAATGCGCTCCTTTTATTACACGAATTCTTTAGCCATTAGCTTTAAGGTACGAGAACAATTTTTAATGATTCATCTCCTTTTTTCATCAGATCAAATCCTTGTTCAAAATCTTTTAAAGGTAATTGATGTGTAACTACACCATCAGTTGGATAGTCATCTTTTTGAATCCCATCAATGACAAGTGGATAGCAATAAGGTCCCAAATGGCTTCCCATCAAATCTAATTCTTTACGGTCTGAAATAATACTCCAATCTACTGTTACTGGATCAGCAAATACAGAGAATTCTACAAAACGACCTAACTTTCTGATTGCACTTAAACCTTGTTCAACTGATTTAGGATGACCCGTAGCTTCAATATAAGTGTCACAGCCATATCCTTCAGTCATTGACTTGATTTCTTTAACAACATCAACTTTAGCTGGATTCATTACAATATCAGCACCAAACTCCTTAGCTAACTCTAATCTTTCATCTTTCATGTCTAAGACAACTAATGTCTCAGCACCTGCTTTTTTAGCTGCACCTACCATACCTAAACCTAATGTTCCAGCACCTGAAAGTACAACAAAATCTCCTAGTTTAATGTTGGCACGTTGTACTGCATGCAAACTACAGGCGTAAGGCTCAATTAAAATTGCTTTCTCTATAGGCATATCCTCAGGTACTTTATAATTGATGGCTTCTTTTGTAAATTTCATATACTCTGCCATGCCACCGTTCACATTGTTTTGAAAGCCATATAAATCATGTTTTTCACACATCCAGTACTCTCCACGATTACAGAATCTACATTCCCAACAAGGTACGATTTGTTCAGAAATTACACGATCACCAATTTCAAATTCAGTAACATCATCACCTTTTTCAACAATACGAGCAATAAATTCATGACCCGGAATCATTGGTGCTTTAATGTATGAGGGCTGTGTTTCATCCCCCCAAAAGCTTGGCGCACCATCATAGGCCTTAATATCACCTGCGCAGATACCACATGCTTCCACTTTTACGATAATTTCTTTTGAATTTTCTATTTTCGGAGTTTCAACTGTTTCATATTTATATTCACCAGGTGCATAAGCTACAACAGCATTCATTTGTTCTGGATAATTTTTCTTAGTCATAATTAAAATCTCCCCTTTTCTTTTTAGAAAACGTTTTCATTAACAATTCTTATTTTAATATATTTTTTCGTTTCTTTCAAATATTCTTTCGTTTATTTTCATTTTGATTTGTTTTAGTTTTCTTGTGCACTATTTATGTTAAAATGTATAATGATATAAAGGAGGATGTGATTCATATGAAAATGTATGCTGATGAGCGTAGAGAACATATTTATACTTATATAAAATCTCATAAACGTGCAACTGTAAAACAGCTCTCTGATTACTTAAGTGTTACAGAAGCAACTGTAAGAAGTGATTTAAGACGCCTTGAAAGTGAAAATAAATTAATCCGTACACACGGTGGTGCAAAAATAACTGATAATCTGGGTTCTAAGTTAAATTTTTCTTATCGCTTAACTCAAAAACATTCAGAAAAATATAAAATTAGTAAACATGCTTTAAAAAAAATACAACCACAACAATGTATTATGATTGATGCAAGTTCTACAACTTATGAATTAGCCAAATTATTAACGGAAACAACAATGGAACTAACTATTATCACAAACGGGTTAGAAAATGCAGTATTATTAAAAGAGAATCCACACTTAACAGTTCTTGTGGTTGGAGGTTTTGTTTCACAAGATTCAAATGCGATTACAGGTAATATTGACTCACAAATACTAGAAATGTATCACATAGATTATTTCTTTTTATCTGCGAACGGCTTTACACTTGAAAATGGCTTAACTGATTTCTCTTTACCTGAAGTTCAATTAAAAAAACAAATGGTAAAGGAAAGTGAAAATGTCATTGCACTTATTGATAAAAGTAAATTCGATATATCCTCTACACTTTCATTTGCAAAAATCAGTGACATTACAGAAGTCATAACTGATGAAACGCCATCAAATAAATGGGAAAAAAATGTACCATTCTCATTAACAGTAGCTCCATGAAAAAATAAAAACAAAAAAGGAACAACGATAGACTTTAATGTTCTAAGTATAAATTACTTTTAGATAAAGTCATCATTGTTCCTTTTATTTTGAATATCAATTATATACCACCACTCCAGCCAATTGCAGTAAATACATAAAGTATCACACCACCAACAATCATCCATATGATAAATAACGGTGCCATAAATTTAAACCATGAGCCAAAATTAGCCTTAGCTATAGCTATAGCCCCAATTGTAGCACCTAATGTCGGAGTGATAAGATTACCTAATCCACCACCAAAAGATAATGAAGTTAATAATATTTGATCATTAACTCCTAATGCTGTTGTAACAGGCTGTAATATAGGCACCATCACACTCATCAATCCAGAACCAGAAGGCACTAAAAAATTAAATATTGTAGCTACAAAAAACACTAAAACCGAAACTACACCTGACGAAGCACCATCAAGTTGCGTCGTCAATCCATGCACTATAGTACTTAATATTTGTCCTTTTTCTAATATCACGCTAATGGTATTTGCCATAATGATTGCAAATGCAACTACAAGCATTGGTTTTGCACCATCTAAAAATCCATCCACCATTTCAGATGGTCGTTTCCCTTTAACAATATAGGCCAACACAAAACTTAAACCAAATACTGTAATAAAAACACCATTACCATATCGTTCAGTCCAATTTAGCAAACCATTTCCTAACGCTAAAATGATTGGTGTAACAACAACTAAACTAACGACAATGTAATCTCTCCAACTTACCTTTCTATCTTCCAAATCCATTGCTTCATTTGATGAATAATCGTTTTGTTGTTGCCAAACTTTTGTAGTCATCATACTATTATCTGGATTTTTAATTACTCTTCGCGCATACCAAATTACATACAATAAGGTCACAATTAAAAATATAAGATACATAATAGCCCTACCACCGTAGCCTGAATAAAGTGAGACATCGGGATATACAATTTGTCCGATTTTAGCCATTCCAGAAGGTGATACAGAAAATGCCATATATAAAGGTAAGAATGTAATCGCCAAAGCCATAATAGGATCTAACTTTAAACGTCTTACTAAAATGACGCCCAAGGTTACAAACACAATCATTTGATCTCCACCGATAAAGAATCCTATAAAAGCCATCAATGAGAATAAACCTATTATTAATGGTAATGCACCTACATGTTCAAATCTATAAATCATGAAATTAGTTATTTTCGTAACTGAATTTAACTGCAGGATGCCTCCCATTGAACCACCTATAAATAATAGCAAAGTCACTGTTTGAGCAGATTGGGTACCTCCATTTAGAATCAGCGTTATTGCATAAAATGGATTCACAGGATGTTGAGCAATTGCGTGGTAAGTCCCTTGTATCATCGATCCATCTTTGTCAGTATTAAACGTCCCAGCAGGAATGATATATGTCAAAAAACAAGCAAACATCATCATTAGTAACATCATTAATAACACATGTGGTAACTCTAATTTCCTTTTTGTTTTTATAGAAGTTTGGTTAGCTGTTTGATTAACAGTATTTTGATAAGATGTTGTACTAGATTCTGACATAGTCGTTCACTCCTTTTAATAAAAAAATAGACACAACTTTTATAATTTAGATGTGTCCATCAATTTCAATATTTTCAAAGCTTTAATTTGTAACACGGGATTGTGTGTATCTATTTTCTTTAAAAGGAAGGCCAAGATGATCTCTTAATGTTTCACCATGAAATGTTTTATCATAATAACCCTTCTCTTCTAGAATAGGTAATACATTTTCTAAGAATTCATCATAAACCGCCCCGTAGATATGAGGACCAAAAATAAAACCATCTGCTGCGCCGTCTTCTACCCATTCAATGATTAAATCTGCTACAGTTTCATATGTTCCCATAAATGGAGAGCGTCTAACTGTCTCTTCTAGCGCAACTTCTCTTAACGTCGATTGGTTTGCTTTTGCGCGATTAGCAATTGCATCTGCTGTAGCTCGGAAACTATTTTGACCAACTTCTCCTAAATCTGGAAAAGGCGCATCTAAATCATATTGACTAAAATCATGATGATCATAATAACGACCTAAATAATCTAATGCTTCATCAATATTTGCTAAAGTCTTAATATTTTCAAAACGTGCTTCTGCTTCACTTTCTGTCTTAGCTATGACTGGTGCTAATATAGGATAAACTCTTACTTCATCGGGGTTACGTCCATAAGCCTTGGCTTGATCTTTAATACTTTCATAATTCCGTTGTGCACTTTCTTTTGATTCTCCTAATGTGAAAACTGCATCTGCATATTTGGCTGCATAGTCTTGTCCTTTAGGTGAAGCTCCTGCCTGAAAAATGACTGGTTGACCTTGTTCAGAGCGACTTGCATTTAATGGTCCTTTTACTTGGAAATATTCACCTTTATAATCTAGTGTGTGCATTTTGTTTTTATCTAAATATTCGCCTTTTTCATTATCAAATTTAAACGCATCATCTTCATATGAATCCCATAAGCCTTGTACCACTTGAATATGTTCTTCAGCGATATCATATCTCGTATCATGCTCCGGATGTTCACCTTTACTATAGTTATCTGCACTACCCTCAAGTGGTGATGTAACAACGTTCCATCCTGCGCGTCCATGACTGATATTATCAATCGTTGCTAACTGTCTCGCAACGGTAAAAGGTTCACTATATGAAGTTGAAATTGTACCAACTAAACCAATTGTTTGAGTAATAGGCGCAAGTGCAGCAAGTAGCGTTAAAGGTTCGTGTCTGTCTAAGAAATGAGGGATAGATTTCTCATGAATATATAAACCATCTGCTACAAAAACAAAACTAAAACCTGCTCGCTCTGCTCTCTTAGCAATGTCTAGTTGGTATTCAAAGTTAGTACTGGCATCGCTAGGAACTTCATTAGATTTCCAAGCATGCATATGACTACCTGGACCATTTAACATAATCCCAAAATCTATTGTTTTCTGACTCATAATACCCCTTCTTTCTGGTTAGCAATTGTGTATGATGGAGCAAGTTGCTCAACCGTTTTCACTCTTAATTTGTGATTCTGTATTGGTATATGCAACATAAACTCATCGATGAGTCCTTCGTTGTTTAACTGAGATAATTGATGTCTAACTTCAGCAGCTGATCCTTCTAAAACGTCTATTTGCTTTTCCTCAACTTCAAAATGTTCTGCACTTTGTTTACTAAATGCTTCTAGTTGCTCCTTAGTATTTACAGTAATTTTTCTACCATCCTTAAAATGCAAAGCATAATTTGTACGACCATCTTTAACTAATTCTTTATCATTTTCATTCTCTGTTACTACTGCTGCTACAGCAACAATAAAACGTCCTTCTGGGTATTGTTGTTTATAAGATTTCACTGCACTTCGTAACATATCAACATTAGAATTAATAAAGAAAGCATATACAAAACCAACATTTTCATTTGCTGCAAATTGTGCCGAACGGTCACTGCCTCCTAATAAAAAGAGCTCTGGCTTAGGGACTTCATTATCTCTTATAGAAGTTTGTAATTGATTATATGCATCATCTTCTTTAAAATTTCGATTATTTATATTGTTTAACAGTTGGAATTTATCATTGAATGTAACTTGTGGCGATTTGAATTCTGATTGCAGAGCCTGTGTTGCTAATGGAAATCCCCCAGGTGCTTTACCAATCCCTAAATCAACTCTACCTGGTGCAAGGTGACTAATAAAATGAAATTGTTCTATTACTTTAAAAGGACTATAGTGCTGTAACATTACTCCTCCTGAACCAATACGTATTTTGTTAGTCTTGTTGAGTAGATGTGTCACTAATATTTCTGGGCTTGTACCCGCAACTTCTGGAATATTATGATGCTCTGCAACAAAATATCTCGTATATTTTAATTTATCTGCTAGTTGTGCTAATTCAACAGTTCGCTGTATACCCTCATTTACAGTTTCATTAATATCAATTGGACTTTGATCTAGAATACTCATAGATGTCATATATAATCCCCCCAAATCAATTTTCTGAATATTAGATTACTAGTAATACTATGCTCCTCATACAACTTTGTCAAGTATTCTTATCGTTTTAGTAAGGATTAAATAAAGCTAAAATCATTGGAGTCATTTAACATAAGAACTTTAAAAACAGCATAAAAAAAGAGAAGTTGAGTATTATATTATCTCAACTTCTCTTTTGATATTACTAAATTTAATTTAAAATTAGTCACTAGTTATTTATAATGCTGTATATCCCCCATCAATTGTGACAACACTACCAGTAACAAATGATGAAGCATCAGAAGCTAAATATAGTGCTGCACCTTGTAATTCTTCAGGTACACCAGGACGACCTAATGGTGTAAAATTCATCCATGTATCAATCATTTCTCCACCTTGAGCAAAATAATCTCTAGTTAGTTCTGTTTCCATATAACCTGGAGCAATAGTATTTACACGTATACCATGTTCTGCCCATTCATTTGCTAAGCTTTTAGTAAACATAATTACCGCACCTTTAGAAGTATTATATGCCGCCTGTGGTTGTGGCGTATTTACAATGATACCTGACATAGAAGAAGTGTTCACAATAGTACCTTTTTGCTGTTTGATCATCACTTTACCTACAGCTTGTGAAACTAAAACCATGCTGTTGATATTGACATCCATATTTTTAACCCAACGATCGTAAGGCATATCTTCAAATTTAACATGTTCATTGATTCCAGCATTGTTGAATAGAATGTCTATGTGCCCAAACTTATCCATTACATCTGAAACCATTTGCTCAACATCCGACACGTTTGTTACATCTACTTTACATGCCAAGGCTTGATTTCCTGTTTCAGTTTCAAATTCGCTTGCTGTTTCTTTTGCTAAATCTAAATTAATATCAGCAATAACTAAGTTTGCACCTGCTTCAGCTAAACCTTTCCCCATTGCTTTTCCTAGTCCCGAGGCACCTCCTGTCACAATTGCGACTTGACCATCCAGTTTGAATTTGTCTAAAACACTCATATTATGTAACCTCCATTTATTTCGTCTATTATTTGTAATTGTAAAATAAATTAATATTCAAAGATAGTGGAAACGCTTACTGATTTTATTCTCTACATTTAATTATCTAGATAATTTCCACATATTCACTTAGAAAAATTCAATTATTAGATAGTATGATATAACTTTGACAGTTACTTTAGTGTTGATATTAAAGTAATTTGGGAATATCAAACCATTCTCAACTTAATAAATCTATATCTAGAATCAACGATATCTTTTTAAATAATTTATATAAAAAAGACAAGACAGAAATCAAAATTTAAAATTTGATTTCTGTCTCGCCTAGCGTAGTTATTTTATATGCTAATTTTTATGATTAAATAATATTTAGTAAGACCAACCTAATGGATTTTCCACATGTTCTTCTAATTCAATTTCATCAATATCAACCATTGATTCTGAAATATTTCTAGAATGATAACCGATTCGTTCTAATATTGCAATCATATCTAGATATAATAAGCCACCTTCTGGCGAACACTCACCTGAACTTAAACGTTTAATATGTTTTTTCCTTAAATCATGTTCAAGTTTGTATGAATCATTACTTATTTTAACAATTTCATCACGCTTAACTCTGTCATAAACGTTGAACATTTCAACTGTCTTTTCAAATGACATGTTAACATGATTGTAAAGCTTTTCAATACTTTGTTCAGCTTTATCAGATATTTTGATAGGATCTGTATCTTTTTTCTTCAAATCTAATAAATAGGCTTCTGATAAACCAGCCACTTTCAACATCGTGCGATTAACATCGAATAATACAGACATCCTTTCTGCATCATCTTGTGACAACTTCTTCTCAGATATTTTAGTAAGATACTGTCTGACATTATCATACATGTTGTCAATTGCTGCATGTTTCTGAATAATATCTTTTTCAGTTTTTTCATCGTAGTGATTGACTTTTTGCAACATGGATAACGTCATTCTACCAATGTTTTGAATTTCATCTTGAGCTTCTTGTAGAGCAATATTAGGCGCTCTATTAATTAAGTTCTTATCAAGATGTCTTGGTTTGTATTTTTCATTAATATCTTCACCTGGAATTATTTTCGTAACTATCCAAGCTAGTACAAAAATAAATGGTAATTGAATTAAAGTATTTGTCACGTTAAATGTACCGTGTGCAAATGCAATAACCATTTCTGGTTTTAAATTCATTGCGCCTTGCATCCACTCAATAACTAATTGATACAACGGTAAGATGAGCAAGAATATTGCTGCACCTATCACGTTAAACATGACATGAACTGCTGCAACACGTTTTGATGCAAGAGAACCTGCTAAACTTGCTAAGACAGCAGTAATCGTTGTACCGATATTATCACCTAATAGTACTGGCAGTGCACCATGCAAGCTAATTAAATCATTAGCAAAGAACCCTTGTAATATACCAATTGTTGCACTTGAGCTTTGGATGATAACTGTTAAGAATGTACCAGCTAAAACACCATATATTGGATTTGATGACATATCTAACATGATTTGTTTAAACCCATCTAAATTAGCGAGTGGCTTCACTGCACCACTCATCAACTCTAAACCATAAAAAAGAGAACCAAAACCAAATAAAATCATACCTATATTTTTTACTTTCCTTTTCTGGATAAAGAAAATTAAAAATGCGCCAATAGCTAGGATGGGTAGTGAATAAGCACCGATATCAATACCTATTATAAATGCTGTAACCGTGGTACCTATATTCGCTCCCATAACAACTCCAATTGCTTGTCGCATTGTCATAAATCCTGCACTTACAAGACCAATCGTAATGACAGTAGTCCCTGAACTACTTTGAATTAAAATCGTAACAATCATACCTGCCAAAACACCCATGATTGGATTACTAGTGAATTTATTTAATATACTTCTCAGTCGATCGCCAGCAGTTGCTTGTAAGCCATCGCCCATCTGTTTAATTCCGTATAAAAATATACCTAAACCACCGATAAAAGTGAAAATTATCTCCATTACAGAAGAATCCATCGTCACACCTCTTTAAATTATTTGTAAACTATGTGAATTATAACTTATTTTTGTTAAGCAAATGTTAATTCTTTATTAAAATTATAGATAATGTGCTAAACAATTATGTAATCATATTTCATACAGTTTTCAACATACATTTAAACAGTGTAATGACAGTGTTTAATAAAAACAATGAGTAGTACATTTTATACAAATTAATTTTGTATATTTTATGAAATATGATTTTAAATTAAATGACTATTGAAATGTTTATATAAAAAGGGTTAGATAGCAAATAATCAATTTGCTATCTAACCCTGCTAACAAAATTCTTCATTTTAAACCAATATAATAATTAGTGCTGCATTTGATACATTTATGACGGAACTTCTGTACGTTTCCCACTATGTTTTCTAATTATTGCAGCACTTATTGATGAAACAACTCCAAAAATAATAAAACCGATAAACATCCACATGGTAGCATTCATTTCTAGTGGTTGATCCATATAAAGTAATGCTCTCAAATATTCACCATAGTGAGTGAATGGATTCCAACTCACAACATAATCTTGATAAAATTGCGGTAGCATTTGTTTAGGGAACATTACAAGTTGCATACTAAAGAACATTGCTATAAAGAATATTGGAATAGACTTCATACCTAACCAAGTCATAACACCTAAAATAAGACCAATAAAGCCTAGTAATGCAATAGAAACAAAAAGACCTATTTTATTAATATCAGGGAAATCAAATCCTTGAACACTAGACATAAAGTATACATAACCAAATCCACCTACAAAGGCAGTAACAACTGCAATTGCAAGTTGACCTAACGACGCAATAATGCGATGCGAAATTATAATATTATCTGAAGTTCTAAATGCAAAGAACAGCAAAATAGATGCCACGATCGAACTAATCCACACAGGCATAAACATCAAGAATGATGCATTACCATTACCTTGATGGTCTTTAACTTTATGAATCTTTTGATCTGATACTTTCACAGGATTTGTAAGTCCTTGAATATCACTAGGGCTAACTTTAACATCCTGTTTTTCTAGAGTATCTAAACCTTGTTGTGTTATTTGTTTATTTAAATTATCACCGATGCCTTTTAATACATTTGAAGAAATTTGTGATGCTTGCATATTCGCACCACTATTAATCAATGTTTTAAATTCTGCTTGATTGACTCTTATGTCTTGTGAAGCGCCAGATTTATCCATTTGACTTTGCATTTTTTCAGCCTGTTCTGGCGGTATTTCACCTGATTGTATTTTCTCTTGTATTTCTTGCTTTTTACTATTCATTACTATTTTTTGAGTTTTACTCATCGCATGTTTTGAAAAATCTTTTTCAAAAATAGCTGCACCAAAATATTTTTGCTCATCTAATCCTTTTCGGGCATCTTTTTCATTATCTACTTCAACCCATTTTATAGTATCAGAATCATTATTTAATAGTTTATCTTCTAACTTTTTACCAATGTTAATGTCATTATTTTGAATAGATGTACCTTCATCTTGATTAACTATAGCAATTGGTAAAGCTTTTGGTTTGGGATTATAAGCTGGATAAAATGCTATTGAAAATATTGCCAATATGATTAAAATTGCTATTGGCGCTATCCAAAGTAATTTATTTTTAAATATATTCATATTAATCACCTCCTTTTTGAACATTGTGTTGATTAATAACTACTTTGTTTATTATAATGAGCATAATTCAATAAGCAATATTCAATAAGCTTCATTTTGTTTTTTTAACAACAAATAAACATAGTTTGTCTATTAAAATTTAAGGAGCTGAATAAAATGATAGAAGATCGTCGTGTCAGAAAAACTAAAAATGCAATCAAACAAGCTTTTATAAAATTATTAGCAGAAAAAGAACTAGAGCGAATAACGATACAAGATATAACATCCCTAGCAGATATTAACCGAGGTACTTTCTATTTACACTACGAAGATAAATATATTTTACTTTCAGACCTAGAAGATGAAATTCTCGTTGGTTTAGCAGATGAAATAGGTACTTATAAGTTGGTTATGCAAGATTCAAATTTAGAAGATTTCGCTAAAATATTTTCGGAAAAAATTCTTAAAAATATCATTCTCCATATTCAAAAAGATATCGATTTTTACTTAGTTATTTTTAAGTTAGATAGAAAAAGCCATCTTGAAGATAAGATTTCAGAACTTATGTACTCTAATATGGCTAAAAACCTTAACAACAAACAAAAAATTTCAGGCATACCAATAGATTATTTTCATAGTTATGTTTCAGGTGCTACGATTTCTTTTATCAAACATTGGGTACAAGATAATAATAGAATGGAACCCGATATTGTTGCTGATCACTTATTCAAAATTATATTTAACGGTCCATTACGTCTAATGGCAAAAGAACAATATCAATAACACTTCTGAAGAAAGGACCTCATTTTATCATGATAACTGCATATAAACATTCACAAACAGATAAAATAATCGAATCTGAACTGGATCAAACAGCTTCATGGGTTAACGTCATTGATCCCAACTGGGAGGAAATCGAAATGCTTATAGATCGCTATGACATTCCTGAAGATTTCATACGAGACCCATTAGATAGAGAAGAGAGTGCGCGTGTTGAATACGATGAAGATTCGCATTATTCATTAATCATATTAGACTTACCTATTATAAATGACACTAATTCAAAAGTATTGTCATTTATTACTATTCCTTTAGGAATTATTATTGGAAATAAAAAAATCATTACTATCTGTAATGTTGAAAATGAATTCTTAGAAAACTTTGCACGTCAGAATATAAACCTACGCTTTCATAGTCGTTTTGCATTAAATATATTGTTAACAATTACAAATCATTACAACAGAAATTTGAGATTGCTGAATAAAACACGTGTACGTATTGAACGTGACTTAAAGAATAACGTCACAAATAAACAACTTTATAATTTAATGGAAGTAGAAAAAAGTTTAGTTTATTTTTTAGCTGCACTTAAAGGTAATGAAGGCATAGTAAAGAAATTATTCCGTCTACCAGCTATGAAACGCTTTGATGAAGATGAAGACATTTTAGAGGACTTGTTAATCGAAAATAATCAAGCTTTAGAAACGACGAGACTTTATACAGATATATTAGAAAGTATCACTACTTCATACGCATCATTACTATCAAATGAGATGAATAATACGATGAAAACATTAACGCTTTTTACTGTATTTTTAACATTGCCAACGTTAGTATTTAGCTTTTTTGGCATGAATGTTCCCTTACCTATTGATGACCATAGTTATATTTCATGGCTCATTGTGATTGGCATTTCTCTCATTATCGTGACCATCGTAGGCGCGTTTTTATGGCGCAAACAAAAATTGTGAATTAAATTATAAACGCTTATTAAATCATACAAAACCTTTATAAAACTTTATAACGTTCTTACAATTGTGAGAATAGTCTTTGTATAAGTAATATTTTCACTAAAATAACTGGCCTATAGATACTCTGCTATTAGCAAGACAATTTTTGACTTTGACAAATTCATATACAAAATTTAAATCTAATATCACATCAACTTTACGTAATAAATAATTGTTAAGCACTAATTTAGAAATAGAAATCATTTCATATTGGTCTCTCTTATCAATTGATCTATGTAACATAATAAACACCACCACTGTTTAATTTATATATAATCCTTTTAGTGTAATATCGGCAGTGATTTAGACCGACTCCTGTGGTAGAACCCTAGCCGAAGATTATAGGCTAAGGCAGTGACCGTGTAAAGCATACAAAAAACTGTCAACAAAGTTGGAGAATTTGTCGACAGTCTGAGACTAATCCGTCTTCATATGGATTAGTCTTTTATTTTGATAATGCAATTTTTGTACTACTTTAAATCTTAATATACCTTTATACTACTATGTTTCAATATTTCTATATTTCTTTCTATATGACAAAGCGTATGTTATGCAAAATGCTACGATAAATGCAATAATCATTGCTATACCGTAATGTAACCAACCATTATTTTGACCGCTAATAGATATAAATCCTGGTATACCTGCAGTACCTAATGCAATAGCTTTAACTTTAAAGAATGCTATATAGGCAGAACCGATACCTGAACCTACAATTGCCCCAATAAATGGATATCTTAGCTTTAAGTTCACACCAAACATAGCTGGCTCTGTAATACCTAGTAGAGCAGATACACCCGCAGCGGATGCTACGCCTTTTAATTTTTTATTTTCTTTTATAATAAAGAATGCTGCAAGGGCAGCCGCTCCCTGTGCAACATTAGACATTGTTGCAATAGGGAATATAAATGAACCACCTGTTGTTGAACTGTCAGCGATAAGTTGAGTTTCAATAGCAATAAAACTATGATGCATACCTGTAATAACAATCGGCGCATATAACAAACCAAATATAAGACCACCGATAGCACCACCAAATTCATATAGCCACGTTAAACCATCTGATAGCCAATATCCTAAAGTACGTGTTAATGGACCAACAAATGAAAATGTTATAAAACCTGTTGATAATATTGCTAATAAGGGTGTTAATAAATTGTCTAATACTGTTGGTATAACTTTCCTTAGTCCTTTTTCAATTGTTGCAAGAATATATGTAGCTACTAGCATTGGTAATACTTGACCTTGATATCCTACTTGATTAATTTCGAGTCCAAATAAGTTCCAATGAGGAATCTCTTTTCCCGCTTCTAATGCTTTCGGATAATCATAAGCACTCATCAATTCTGGATGAACCAATATCATTCCAAGTGCTGCCCCGAGATATGCATTACCTCCAAATCGTTTTGCAGCACTAAAGCCAATTAGTATAGGTAGTAATGTAAACGGCGCATTAGCAAAAATGTTAATCATTTCAGCTAAGCCACTAAACTGATTTTGTACTTCTATTAATGATTGATTATCATAAAAAATACCAGGCGCAGTTAATATATTATTGATACCCATGAGCAAACCACCAGCTACAATTGCTGGTATGATTGGAACAAAGATATCTGACAGCATTTTCACAAACCTTTGAAAAGGATTCATGTTTTTAGTGCCTTGCGCTTTCACATCTGACACCGAAGACGCTTCTTTACCGGTTATCTTTTCTAATTCACTAAACACTTTATTTACCGTACCAGAACCAATGATAACCTGATATTGTCCTCCAGTTGAAAATGTACCTTTTACAACATCCATATCCCCTAATGCCTTTTCATTAACCAAGCCTTCATTCTTTAATACAAGTCTCAAACGCGTTGCACAATGTGTCATTGCTTCAACATTATCTTCTCCACCAAGCGCTTGCAATATATTTTCTGCAGACTTTTTATAATTCATTATATTACCTCCTTTTTAATGGAACCGGTACCAAAACTTTATAATAATATTGTAATCGGTTCCATTAAATAACGCAATCCCATTTTTGTATATTCTTTGTGACTAAATTTAAAGTGTTAATAATTATCCAACTACCGTCATATCACTTCCTTTTATATTGAAATAATAGGATTTAATCTTGTCTATAAAATAGTCTTGTAGCATTTTTATATTTTCTTCATTTGTAGGTGCATTATCCAAATGAATTGACCAAGCTCTTGCAGGACATTCCGTATCATAAAACATTTTATGCAGTTTTACTGTATTTCTATTTACAGGTAACTGATTTTTTTTCAATATTAAGGCTGCAATCCAATAACTAGCTTCTTCATTCTTAATAAATTGTTCATCAGACAATATTCCATTAATTTTTGATTGACAACGTTCTATACCTATATAATGCTCGTTCGCAAAAGTATTACCACAGTGCCACTCTACATATGGAGATGGATGAAACCAATAACATGTCTGCTTATCAACATATGCACACGCCCACCCTTTTTCCAATTCATTATTATCTATCCTTTGCTGTAGCCAGACAATATAATCCTCTGCACTATTATTTTCTGCATCGTCATGCAACACGACACCTAATACTTCAGATTTTAATTTCGTTATTTTAGATTCTTGATTGTAAAATTTAGAATAAATGTGCTTCATTTTTCAAAACCTCCGTGACAAATAGAACAATACGAATTTTTAAGTTGATTTCTCAGAAAAAATTATCTGCTAATCAAAATACATTGTCTGAAATTTAATTTTTAACACCGAATCTCTTTATAAGATTAAAAAATATTTATATTTAAAGGATTAAAAGTCATAACTTTTTGTAATATAATGTATTTTGAACAATATACCAATTCAAATTATTATTAGGAGTTGCCTTTACTATGAATAGTACAACTTTGTGTATTCACGAATTTCTAAACACTCATACACAACGATGTATACATCAAGTCATACTTTTATTTTCATTAAACAATAAGCTAGATGTTACCCTAAATGGCCATCAATTATCTGCTGAAAACCATATCATTATCATAAATCACAATGATTTATATCACATTTCAGATTCTGAACAAGTAGTAGAAATGTGTATACCTGTCCAACAATTCACAAAAACAATTAAAAGTTTCTTCAATTTTTACTATAACTACAAATTATTAAATTCCAATGAATATCTTAAGTTCCAAATCTTAACGATGATTCAACAGTTGAGCCAATGCGGACCTTCTGAGCTACCTATACTCAATGAAATTCTAACTATAATCAATAAGGAGGCAAAAATAGAACATGACTTTACTTATATTCCATCTATATGCACAGAAAACACCTTATTAAATGATATAACTGATTTTATAAAAGCTCATGTTACCCAATCACTTTCATCCAAAGATGTTTCGAGTACATTTTATATTTCTGCGCCTTATATTTCTATATTGTTTAAGAAATATTTAGGTATTAGCTTTAAACATTATATAACTAGTCTTAAGATTGCTTTATCACTCGCTGATCTTATTCAAACGAAACACGCAATTTATCATATATCTGAACATTATGGATTCAATCATTATTCAAATTATATTCATCAATTTAAATTTTTCTTAAATATGACACCTAATGAATTTCGAAAATCAATACATGCTTCACATCAAAACAACATTGTACTAATCAATAATGATTTGAATAGATTCAAGCCCCAAATTGATTTAATAACTAAAGAAAAGCCTGTTTCATCAAATCAATTACAAATTGATACCAAGCGATTAAATTTTAAGGATTTGGCAAAACCTCCTACTATTTTTATTCATATAGATAGTTTAATGGATATTATTCAGTCTGACTTTAATTCTAAATTCAGTTTTAAAGATTTAACTGATGCCTATGTATTAATTAATAATATTAGAAATCTCTCATTAGAAAATTTAAGTCTCACTGGTATGATTGATTTTATTGATTCACTATTCTCTGATTATATCGGTATCGCGCTAAGAATAAAATCTATGACACAGTTTGATTTTGTCGAAAGCTTAATATTACAATTTTTAAAATTTAAACCAAAATATGCAAAATATCAGCAGAATTATAATTTCCTAATTCTCTTTGATACCTCTCATTTATCATTAAACGAAGTTAATCGATTATATATTAAAATTAAAAATCTGAACTTTAATATAAAAATGGCTATTACCATCGAAGGTGTAGTTAACCAGGTTAATTCTTTAAAAAATGCTTTCACACTACTCCAAAGGTTTAACTTTGATTATCATTTTATCGATATAGAGCAAGCACAAGTTCGAAATTTATTAAATAAAAAAGGAGAGGGCTTTAATAATTCAATGAGTTATTACGATTACTTTAATAAAGTAATCAAATCTTCACATATTGATACATCAAAGTTTGTATACACAAAACTTACAAAGCAATGCTTCAAGTTTTACGAAGAAAGCCATCCTTTAGAAATAGCTGATTTAATGTGTCATATTCTTATCTTATTAAATAGAGGTTGCGGTGTAGGGTATGAATTAATGCGTAAAGAGAAAGCTGATGTCGCTTTGATGAATAGTCATGGCATTTATGAACCCCTAATGTATATATATCAATTCATTAGACATTTTATAGGCAAACCAGTTTCTATCCATAAAAACTTTATTATACTAAAGGAAAAAGAAGAAATTCATTTACTTTTATTCAATTCCATAAATCGTCGTACTTCACCAAAAGAAGTACTTAATCTTGTCTTAAAACAAACTATATTAAATTCAAAAATCACATTGTTCATACAGACATTGAATCGAGAACATGGATTTATTGACTATGCATTACCATCTTCATTTAATGACATATATATTGAAAGATCATTATTACGATATATTGAACAATCTACTATACCAAAAGCAGAAATTAGACAGTTTACAGAATTTAAAAATAGCTTAGAATTTATTTTGCATCATGATGAACTAAAATATATTCGTATATTACCGTCTTAACTTTTCATATTTTAATTACGATAAACTTAACAAATTTTAAAATATAGTAAAATACATTTAGCTAAATCATGGTTTGTGCTTTCGATTGCATAAATTAAATATTTTAGATATAACAGAAGAAAATAGATATAAAGGAGAATTATACTTTGAAAAACAGTAAAGTGTTCGCAATTACTATAAGTGCATTAATGTTAATTGTTGCTACTGTATTGATTATTATGATGTTGTCGAGTGGTCAAAAAGAAACTTATTATGGCTATATGAAAAATGAAACAACCGCCGATAAAATAATTAGTGAAAAAAATCATAAAATAGAAAATGATGTTAAATTACCGGCTGAATCAGGGTTTTCTCCTAAAAAAGGAGATTTCGTTAAGTTAATTAAAGCTGAAGGCGATGGCGCTTTTAGTAAAATGGAAGTTGTCGATCATGACGACATTCCTCATGGTTTAATGATGAAAATTCACGACATGGATGACAAGAAAGGCATGTAATCTTTGTACTATAACCTCAATGCAAAAACTCATACATGCACACCTCTAATAACATGATAATATATAAAAAAATGAGTTAGAGACAGGGACAAATTAATTGTCCCTGTCTCTAACTCATATATTAACAATGTATGCCTATTTATCTTTCGGTTTATAGTCTTCCTTAAATTCGTTATGTTTAGCATCTTTGATATTTTTATTGGTTTCACTATCAAATCCTTGTACTAAAATACCTTTAAATGTACTAATTGGTTGCACTGTATAAGTATGTTCTGAATCATCTTTAAATTTAACTTGCTTATAATATAAACCCTTTTTAGCACTATATAATGTTTTCTCGTATTCAATTTTCTCAGTTAAATTTTGTTCATCCATATAATGATCTACTAGTTCTAGGTTTTTATGTCCCTGATATGTTCTCATGCCAAAGAAAAATACAATAGCAATAATCAGTGACACCACTAATAGACCTATGATTTTAAAAAATGTTTTCATCATTAATCTCCTTTAGTTAAAACGATAACTTTCTAACTGATAGATGAGTAGTTATGCCCCTCATTAACGCTTTATTACACCTTTATTATATAATAAAACACATAATATTATTAGTATGACTGATTACAAATAATTTATAAAGTCATATAGCCTTTTTGTAACAAAATCTCCTTAAATTAATTTCGAATTTAAACTAAATTTTCACTTTCTAAAAGCATACTTTGTTAATTTAAAAGTACTTCATATAACAGTACTTTTCCACTATATAGTTTTTAGTTAAGTAAACGTCGATAAATATTATTTTTTTAATAGAAAGAGGTGCACAACTGTTCCTTGACAACAACCATAGTTCATAATAAGGTTAAATTTCAAAAGGGGTGATTAAATGGAGGAAAAAGATAGCTACTTAGAAAGACAACTATGTTTTCTTTTTTATGTGTCTTCTAAAGAAATCATTAAGAAGTATACGTCTTACTTAAAAGAATTCGATTTAACATATACAGGCTATATTGTATTACTTGCAATTAAGGTAGATGAAAAACTCAACATTAAAACGCTTGGCGAACGTGTTTATTTAGATTCAGGGACACTTACACCTTTACTTAAAAAACTTGAGAAAAAAGGATATGTAACTAGAACACGTGAAATTGATGATGAGCGTAACCTACAGATTGCACTTACTGAAAAAGGTGCAAATGTTAAAGAACCACTCTCTAAAATATCAAAACGTGTGTTTAGCGAATTCGATATGGACATAGATGAAGCTATTAATCTAAAAGAAACATTACAACACTTCGTTAATAAACATTTTTCTAAAGATATTTAATCTGTTAGAGGTAAAGTTAAAGTTAGAAGTTCTAGTTTTCATGTTATTATTTTTGACTTTACTTGCCTCTTACTTAAATCTTTTTACTACGCCCCCACTCTGTCACAATCCCACCAATGGTATTAACTCAATTAAACTAATATTTAGCTCTTTTTTATTTATACATAGTTTGACTTTGACTTTCTTTGACTAATGTATTATACTGTATTTGTAAGATAAAAGGAGAGGTGAATAGAGATGATACAAAGCGCTAACAATCTTACTAAAGATTTATTAGAAAGTTTAGTCTCAGACCATCACGATTTCAAAGTAACTGTATACCAAGCACAAGATAGCTATACAGTTGAAGCTGAACTTCCTGGTTATCAAAAAGATGATATTACTATTAATTTCGAACATAAAACATTAACTATACTAGCAAAACGTGCATCTAATTTAGAACAGCAAGGTACTTATTTAATTAACGAACGCAATTCTAATAAACAAAGTAGACAGTTTATCTTTAAACATATAGACACAAATAAAATAAAAGCATCTATGAATGACGGCATCTTAACTATAAAACTGCCAATCAAGCAAACAAAAACACAAATTTCAATCGACTAAATCTAAAAATTTAAGGAGAGAGATATAATGGCTTTTGATAAAAAACCGTATAATAATCCATTTTTTGAAGGTGACCCAACTGAGTTATTTAGAGATTTTGGACGTCAATTTTTTGAAAACTTTCCTGAAACTTCAAGCATTAAATCAGATGTAAGAGAGTTAGATCATACCTTCATAATCGAAGCTGAACTCCCTGGTTTTAAAAAAGAAAATATTAGTTTACAATTTGAAAATGACACTTTAACAATTGAAGGTAAGCAATCAAATGATACTAAAGAACAAGATGAAGACGGTCGTATCCTTCATCAAGAACGAACTTATAGCGATGTTAAACGTCAATATCCTTTTGACAATATAGATGAAACTGCTATTAAAGCATCGTTTGAAAATGGTATATTAAACGTAACACTACCTAAAAAAGACCAAGAGGAACACTCAGCATCAAATATTCAAATAGATTAATATAGTCATTTTATTGGCTACTGAAAATCTTTATAAGATAAATTTAAAAGCTGAAGTTAGATAATTATCTAACTTCAGCTTTTTTATAATGTCGGATTTAATTTTTCACGTTTCATAATATGAATCATGGTAACTAAAGCAATCACTCCGAATATAGCTAATAAGATAAAAGAGAAATGGCTTGTTCCAGTGAGACTTGTTACATAAGCTATGACTAATGGTGGGAAGAAACCACCTAGCCCCCCCATCATCGAAACGATACCATTAGCTGATCCAGCCTCTTTTCCAAAATAAGTTGGTACGAGCTTAAATATTAAGCCATTACCGACTCCTGCGCACATACTAATAAGTAAACATCCAATTGTAAATAATAAGATATGATCTGATAGACCTAACGTAATCGCTCCTATAATCATTAATATAAAATCACAGATTAGTAAAGTTACAGCATTAAACTTATCACCTAACACTCCACCTAAAGGTCTTAGAAAAGTAGCTAATGCGATAAACACCCCTGCTCTTATACCAGCATCAACTTCACTGATACCAAAGTTTTGCACTAAGAAATTAGGTAAAAACAATCCAAAAGCTACGAATGAACCAAATGTAATAAAATACCAAAGTGATAAATAATATAATCTTAAATCTTTCATCAATATTTTATATTGTTTAACTAAAGGCACTTTAATTTTGGGTTCTTTACTGTCACCTAACAAAAACATAAAAATTGCAAAAAGTACTATGACGATTAAATAAACCCTAACTGTTGATTGCCAACCTATAATACCAGCAATCGGAGGTGCTAAGAATGAAGATATGGCAGTTCCTATATTTCCCATACCATATATACCATTTGCTAATCCTACGCGCTCTTTTGGAAAATATTTAGGAATAGATGTCACACCTACTGAAAATACAGCACCACCTACGCCAAGAAAGAAACCTGATGCCATTAACATCTTAGGTGATTGTGCATGGCTTAGAAAGTATATCGGAAATAATAATATAATAAAGCTACAAAAGAATACCCATTTCGCCCCAATAATATTTGTTAAATAACCAAAAGGCACTCTTAAAATAGAACCTAATATAACAGGAATAGCTAAAATAATAGAAAGTTGGCTGCTTGTTATATGTACATCCTGAGAGATAAAAGGCATTAGTGGCGCAATAATACTCCATGCCATGAACCCTACAACAAGACTTAAAGACTGCAATGTTAGTTGAAAACCACCACTTGCTTTGTTCATTCATTTCACCTTCAATTTATAATTATTTTGATAAATTAGGTCAGTATTTGCATATAGTTGAAGCGCTATATTTCTATATAACAATTATAAATATTAGCACCGGTGTAATATGAGTAAGTATAAACGTTTCTATATAGCATAATGCTGGCCACATTTTTATTATAAAACCTTTGTGAAAAAATGAACATAAGGATTATCCCTTATCAAATAGAGGAATTTCCCTACTTAATTAAGCGGATTTTATATAAGAAAAATATGCTTTGAAATTTAAGTTATTCACCGATTCCTTCTTTTATTTAATAAGTTCTAATCAACAAGAAAGAGCTAACCTATGCCTTATTATTTTAGGCAATTAAGTTAGCTCTTTTATATAAGTTCTACTTTAAAAATCAATCAATTTTTTCTTCATGGCATATTCTACTAATTCCGGTTTTGATTTTAATTCTAATTTTTGCATGATATGTGTTTTATGTGCCTCGACTGTTTTCACAGAAACAAATAACTTCTCAGCGATATCTTTATTCCCATAACCTTTTGCTATTAACGGTAATATCTCTATTTCACGCTTTGATAAAATTTTATAAGGATCAGTTGTTGTTTGCTTATCATTACCTGAATTATTCACGAATTCATTGACTAACGATGTCGTCAATTTCATATCAACATATGTTTCACCTTTAAATACTGTTCTAATTGCTAGTATCAATTGTTCATCTGGGGCATTTTTTAAAATATATCCTTTAGCACCGTTTCTCAATACGTGAAATAAATATTCTTCATCATCATACATTGTTAATATTAGTATTTTTGTATCTGGAAAACTTTCTGTAATTTTACTTGTGGCTATAAGCCCTGACTCGCCAGGTGGCATACTTAAGTCCATAATTAGTACATCAGGCTTGTACTTCATCACCTTTTGATAAGCTTCCATACCATCGGCTGCAGTCCCAACGACTTCCATATCTTCTTGATAATTTAATATCATTGTAAATCCAGTACGCACAACTGCATGATCATCCGCGATAACTATTCTCAAAATTAATGTCTCCTTATTCCCTATATTGGAACTTCTAATGTAACAATTGTGCCTCGACCTATTTGAGTATCAATATTTATCTCAGCATTTACAAGTTCTGCACGCTCGTTCATACCATAAAGTCCCAAGCCAGTTCCCTTTGGCTGGTCTGTCTTTATAAATCCATTGCCTCTATCTATAATTTCTGCAATTAGCTTACCGTGACTAACTTGTACCTCAACTTCAATTGTATCAACGTTTGCATATTTTATGGCGTTAAACAAAGCTTCTTGTACTATTCTATAAACTACAGTTTCAATTTCATTATCAAACCTACGCATCGTTAAATTAGATTGATAGATAATATTGATACCATAATTTACTTCTACCTGTTTAAAATATGTCTTAAAGGCTGCGTCTAACCCTAAGTCATCTAATGAAGATGGTCTAAGTTCTACAGATAAATTACGTATATCATCAATTAATTTAGACATCAATCCTTCTATACGCTTAGAACCATTAACCAACTGCTCTATTTCTTGTTGATATTTTAATAATCTTAATTCAACATCTATATTTAGCATTTCTTGTACTACACTGTCATGTAATTCTCTAGATATTCGTTTTCTTTCGTTTTCTTGAGCAGAAATTGTTTTTTGCATCATTTTTCTTTGATACATCTTATCATGTCTTTCTATTTGAGGTGACACATTTTGTAACGTGAACGCTTTAATTCCTTTGGATTCATCAATTGTTTGATAGGTAGCTGCAAAAGGCTCAACTGTACCACGTGTCGTTTTCATAAATACCTGAAAGCTTGTATTCCCAACATTTTCAGCTTCTAAAAAGCAATGTCTACATGATTGCAAATCGAATTCATTAGTATAACCATCACAATGATTACATATGACATTTGTCATGCCTTCATAGTCATTATCCAATGAGATGATATCACTTGCTGCCTGGTTCATTGCAATCACTTGGCCACGATTATCGACAAATACAATTTTTTCACTCGTATTATTAAAGTATTGCATTAATAATGCTTCCATATCTAGCTGTTGCTTGCTTTCCATTATAATCACCTAATCTTCTTCATTAAATATACCCAATTTACTTTTAAGTGATATGTTTTTATATGTTTTGGGCAAAGGTTGTTGATTTCGCTGACCTAGTAGCAAAACACCATAAACTTTCTTTTCATACCATAATGGTATTGCAACCATCGCTGTTAATAACTCACAAAGGACGATAGGATATTTATGTTGTTCATGTGAAGATAATAATTGCGCTACATTTTCTATCACCATACGCTTACCCGTCTTCATCACATTACCTGCTAACCCTTTTCCTTTGCGTAGTACAATTAATTTATAACGATTATTTAAATTTCCAGAGGCATAACACCATTTAATTGGTGAAATATCACTTTCTTGTTCATAAAATGCGATTGCAGCAAAATCAAATCCTTCTTCGATTCGAATTGAGTCTAATATTGATTGGTAATTAATACTTTCTCTTAACGATAATGCATTCAACTTATCGCCTCCATTCAAACTTTATGTTTACGATAAATAATATAACTACGACTTGCATATGTGAGTGGCACACTCCATACATGCACGAGTCTAGTAAACGGCCAGAATGCCATAATAATAAAACCTAAAAGTATATGCATTTTAAAAGCTAGCGGCACCTGTAACATCAAATCGGCATCTGGAGAAAATATAAATAATTGCCTAAACCAAACTGATATTGTTTCTCTATAATCAAATGAGGGTGTCGTTGCGTTAGTTACTAGTGTTGCGTAGCATCCCATAAAAACAATCGCTAATAATAAGAAATTAACAATAATATCAGATGCTGAGCTTAATCTTCTAATATTTTTTTTGGTTACACGTCGTGCAGTTAATAACAACATACCAATCAGTGTTATTATACCAAAAATACTTCCAATATAAACAGCTCCAATGTGGTATAAATGATCATTTACACCTACTGCTGTTAGCCAAGAAGCAGGAATAAGCAAACCTACTATATGTCCCATTGCTACAGGTATAATACCCAAATGAAACATCAAACTTCCCCATTTAAGTTGTTTCTTTTCTATAAATTCACTAGATTTTGCAGTCCAAGAAAATTTATTAAACTTAAATCTAGCAAGATGTCCGAGGAAAAATATAGCTATACATAAATAGGGCATAATCACCCATAAGAATTGATTAAACATGTTGCTTCACCTCATTTACAGGCTCTATACAAGCTTTTAACGTCTCTCTTAAACCTTTTATCAAGAAATAATAAGGACTATTTTGCTCTGCCAATTGATGTGCCATCGCATACGTACCGTCTTCAATAATCATAATGACAAATTCAATGTTCCCTTTTGCTCGTGGATCATTTTTCCACTGAGCAATATATAAAAATTCAAGCATTAATGGCAGAAAATCAGATAGTTCATTATCTGCCATTTTCAATCCAAACATTTCGTATAATACTTTTAATTTAGCTAATAATTGCCCTCTTTCTTTTTGAGTATCAAATTTATTATATGTCATATAGAGTGGCGCAGTTTTATTAAAATCAAATGTATCGGAATACAATTGCTTTATTTGTAATAAACTTAATTCATACATTTGTTTACGATATTGAATTAAATCTTGGTATGCAGGATGTTCCATATGAATAACTTCTTTAAACGTTTTAGGGTGCAATGTCAGCTTTTCTGGAAATGTTAATTGCTGTGCAAAGTATCCAAGTGCCTCTTGGTGTTTATTAAAATGCGCTAAATTAATCACGGAAAATCCCTCCATAAAAATTATCATTATAGATTTCTTGTCCTGATTTTCCAGAAGAAGTAGTTACAGGAACACCACATCCTTCACAATTTGAGCCAAAGTATTCTTCTCCATATCCTTCGCTACCTTGTGCACGATATGTGTCCATATATGCTTCTTTGTGTGATGTAGGTATTACAAAACGGTCCTCATGTTTAGCAATTGCCAATAATCGATACATATCTTTAGTTTGTCTTTCTGATAACCCAAGTCTTGATAATCTATCTACATCAAATGCTTTATTTGTTACCTGTGCACGCATGTAACTTCTCATCATTGCCATGCGTTGTAATGCAGATTTCACTGGCTCAGTATCACCTGCTGTGAATAAGTTAGCCAAATATTGAATTGGTAACCTCATTTCTTCGATTGCTGGAAAAATCATATCGGGATTTCTATTCGCCTTTGCTGCAGTTTGTCCTTCAAAATAACTCATAATAGGGCTGAGTGGCGGACAATACCATACCATTGGCATCGTGCGATATTCTGGATGTAAAGGAAATGCCAATTTATATTCAATAGCCAATTTATAGACTGGAGAATTCTGAGCAGCTTCTATCCATTCTAATGAGACTCCATCTTTTTGTGCTTGTTCTATAACCGCTTCATCATAAGGATTCAAAAATAAATCCACTTGTTTTTCGTATAATTCTTGTTCATTTTCAGCTGTAGCAGCTTCTTCTACTCTATCAGCATCATAAAGTAATACGCCTAAATAACGCATTCTGCCCGTGCACGTTTCTGAACATACCGTTGGCATCCCTGCCTCAATACGAGGAAAACAGAATGTACATTTCTCTGCTTTATTTGTTTTCCAGTTGAAATAAACTTTTTTGTATGGGCAACCTGTCATACAATATCTCCAACCACGACAAGCATCCTGATCTACAAGAACAATACCATCTTCGTCACGTTTATACATTGCTCCAGATGGACATGATGCTACACAACTTGGATTCAAACAATGTTCACATAATCTAGGTAAATACATCATAAATGTTTGATCAAATTGAAATTTAATATCTTCTTCAATACGTTTAATATTGGGATCTTCTGGTCCTGTAACATGACCACCTGCCAAATCATCTTCCCAGTTTGGTCCCCATTCTAAGTTTAATTTATCACCTGAAATCAATGAATGTGCTGTAGCTACCGGAGAGTGATTTCCAGCCTTAGCTGTTGTAAGATTTTCATAATTATATGTCCAAGGCTCATAGTAATCTTTAATCACTGGCATATTAGGATTGTAAAATATTTTCCCTAAAGCAATTTTCGATAACTTACTTCCTGATTTCAGTTCTAATTTACCTTTTTTATTTAAATACCAACCGCCCTTATATTGCTCTTGATCTTCCCATTGTTTCGGATAACCAATACCAGGCTTCGTTTCTACGTTATTAAACCACATATATTCCGCACCAGGACGGTTAGTCCACGTACTCTTACAAGTAACACTACACGTGTGGCAACCTATACATTTATCTAAATTTAACACCATTGCAATTTGCGCTTTAATCTTCAAGCCAGTCAACCTCCTTCAGCTTTCTCACTGCTACATAAACATCTCTTTGGTTCCCTATTGGTCCATAATAGTTAAAGTGATAACTAATTTGTGCATAACCTCCAACAAGTTGTGTTGGCTTTAAATGAATACGTGTTGGGGCATTATGTGAACCGCCCCTTGTGTCTGTTATTTGTGACCCCGGTGTTTCAATATGTTTATCTTGAGCATGATACATAAACATCGTGCCTTTTGGCATTCTATGAGATACTACTGCTCTTGCTGTTACAACACCATTTCGGTTATAGATTTCTAACCAGTCATTATCTTTGATATCATGTCTTTCTGCATCCTCATTGGAAAGCCATACAGTTGGACCACCTCTAAATAAAGTCAACATATGTTGGTTATCTTGATAAGTGGAGTGGATATTCCATTTACCATGTGGTGTTAAATAGCGCAAGACAAGCGTACTTTCATCTCCCGTTACCTTCTTGTCTCTCGTACCGAATACCATTGGTGGTAAAGTTGGTTTATACACAGGTAAACTTTCACCGAATTGCTGGAACACTTCATGGTCAACGTAATAACTTTGTCGTCCTGTTAATGTTCTAAATGGAACTAATCGTTCTATATTAGTAGTAAATGGTGAATAACGTTTACCATTTTTATTTGAGCCCGGGAACACAGCTGTTGGAATGACTTCTCGCGGTTGAGCAGTTATATTTAAAAATGAAATTTTTTCTGATGTGCGTTCACTTGAAATATCTTTCAACGGCATACCTGTTTGTTGTTCTAAATCTTCATAAGATTTTTGCGATAACTTACCATTTGTAGCTGAAGATAAATTTAATACAACGTCTGCAGCTCGTCTTGCAGTATCTAATCTCGGTCTATTATTTTTTATGGAATCCTCCACTTCTTCATTCCATGTTCCAACCATGCTTTTTAACTCTTCATATTGTTCTGATACTGAGAAACTTACTCCATGAGCCCCTATTTTAGCTTTTTCTAATAAAGGTCCTACTGTAACGTATTTATCAAATATTTTAGTATAATCCCTATCGACTACTGCAAAACCTGGCATTGTTTTTCCAGGTATTGCTTCAATTTCACCCTTCGTCCAATCTTTAATTATGCCATTCACATTAGATATTTCTTGTTTTGAATCGTGTGCAAGTGGTGCTGTAACGACATCTTTATAAACACCTTTAAGATGTGTTTTAGCCATTTCTGATATTTCTTTGCTCAATGTTTTAAAAATATCCCAATCTGAACGTGACTCCCATAATGGGTCTATTGCCGGATTAAATGGGTGTACAAATGGGTGCATATCTGTAGATGATAAATCGTGTTTTTCATACCATGTTGCAGCAGGTAAGACAATATCTGAATACAATGGTGTGGATGTCATTCTAAAATCTAGGGATACAAGTAAATCCAGTTTTCCTTCTGTATCTTCTCTCCATTGAATTTCTTCTGGTTTCACCTCTTCGTTTGGTTCAGCTAATAACCCTGACTTCGCACCGAGTAAATGTTTCATAAAGTATTCTTGTCCTTTAGCAGAACTTGATATTAAATTAGAGCGCCAAAGGAACAATGTTTTTGGATGATTCTGTTTTGAATCTGGGTCTTCAATTGCAAATTTTGTTTCTCTAGACTTTACGGACTCAATCGCACGTTTCATGATTGCTTCATTATTAAATTCTCCAGCATCTTTCGCTTCCTCACCAAAAGATAAACTGTTTCTATCAAATTGAGGATAAGACGGTAACCAACCACATCTAGCAGCTAAGACATTGTAATCAGCAGGATGTTGATGTTTAATATTTTCTGCCAATGGAGATTTCAAACTATCGATATTTGATTCTTCATATTTCCATTGGTCTGTTGCGAAGTAAAACCAACTTGTTCCATTTTGTAAACGTGGTGGCGCTTGCCAGTCTTTAGCAAAAGCAATCGTATTCCACCCTTCAATTGGGCGACATTTTTCTTGTCCAACATAGTGTGCCCATCCGCCACCGTTTACTCCTTGACAGCCGCATAATAATACTAAATTCAAAATAGAACGATAAATCGTGTCCGAATTAAACCAATGATTAATACCAGCTCCCATGATAATCATTGAACGCCCTTCGGTATCAATTGCGTTTTGCGCAAACTCTAGACCAACTTGGGTCACAACACTTTGTTTAACACCAGTAATTTTTTCTTGCCATGCAGGTGTATAATATGACGCTGGATCATCATATCCTGATGCCTCAAGTTCATGATCGAAACGTTTCACACCATACTGACTCGTCATTAAATCAAATACAGTGGTAATATATTTCTCTTCACCATTTGCTAATTTAATCTTTTGTACAGCAATAGGACGCTCAAATATACCATTACCTTCATTATTAAAAAATGGAAATTGTATGTGTTTTAATTCATATTCCTCTTCAGCAAAACTCATTGCTGGATCAATTTGCTTACCTTCTTCATTTTCTAATTTCAGGTTCCATTGTTTGCCTTCTTCCCAACGCTGACCCATCGTACCATTTGGAACTGTTAATTGTTTTGCTAATTTATCAAAAATCACAGGTTTCCAGTCGCTATTTTCAGTATGCTGTCCTAGATCATGCGCACGTAAGAAACGCCCAGCTTTCAAGCCATTCTTATCTTCATCTAACATTAGGAGAAATGGCATATCGGTATATTGTTTTGCGTAATTAATAAAATAGTCATTCGGTTTATTCACATAATGTTCTTGTAAAATAACATGCGTCATTGCTTGTGCGACTGCAGCGTCTGTTCCTGGGTGCGGAGCTAACCAATTATCAGCAAATTTAACATTTTCTGCATAATCGGGCGCAACTGATACTACTTTTGTACCTTTATAGCGAACTTCTGTCATAAAATGCGCATCCGGTGTTCTTGTTAATGGGACATTAGATCCCCACATCATAATATAAGCTGCGTTGTACCAATCACTAGATTCTGGTACATCTGTTTGTTCACCCCATATTTGTGGAGAAGCAGGTGGTAAATCGGCATACCAGTCATAAAAGCTCAACATTTCTCCACCTAATAAACTCATAAAACGCGCGCCAGAAGCATAACTTAACATCGACATAGCTGGGATTGGTGTAAAACCAGCCAATCTATCGGGTCCATATTTCTTAATGGTATATATAATTTGAGCTGAAATGAGTTTTGACACATCTTTCCAATTTGTTCTTACTAACCCACCCTTACCTCTTGCTTGTTTATATGTTTTAGCTTTTTCTTCATTTTCAACAATCGACGCCCAAGCAGCTATCGTATTATTTTGATGCGCTTCTAATGCTTCTGTCCACAACTCCCATAACTTACCACGAATATAAGGATAACGGATGCGTAAAGGACTATATTCATACCAAGAAAAAGATGCTCCTCGAGGACATCCGCGTGGCTCAAATTCAGGTAAATCTGGTCCACAACTAGGGTAATCTGTTTGCTGGTTTTCCCAAGTAATGACACCATTTTTCACAAATACCTTCCAGGAACAAGATCCTGTACAGTTCACACCATGTGTTGTTCTTACTACTTTGTCATGACTCCAACGTTCTCTATACATTTTTTCCCATTCACGACTTTTACTTTCTAAGATTGACCAATCACCATTAAATCTTTCTGTTGGTTTAAAGAATTGCAATCCAAATTTTTTCATTTTATACATCCTCTCACATCATTCATGTATAATTTATATAGCATTCACAAATTTTGTATTTCTTTAATTCTTACAACCATTGTATATTTTTTCACAAAGTCTAAATATTAGGGATTTACCTATTTAGATAAAAGAAACCCCTAATAACTTTTCGAACATAAAAAACTCCCATTACTCGTAATAATGATTCTCACCATTACAAGTAAAGGGAGCTTTGATTAAAATTTGAAAGTCATTTTTCTTTTATTTATACGGCAACTGCCTGTTCTTCACGCGCCTCTACACGCATTAAGTGGTCAATAATACCAGTATAAAATTCTTCAAGTTCTTGTCCTGTACGTTTTCTATCAAGGTTATCAAGCCCTATGAAATCTACATGATCCCAATCTTTTTTAATTGGCATCACATTCCAAATACCTTTTTCTGTAGCTTGTGTTAAATCTTGTACTTTTTTAGCGGGTTGTCCGGTTGGACTTAATGCAGAAGTAACTGCTACAACACCATCATTTTCTTGCCAATCTTCTCTAGAATCTTTACCTATCAATTTACTTGTTAAATCCATTAATCCAAACAAACCTCTATTAGGTCTGTGATGACCTAAACTATTTTTATGCGTTGCTTGTCCCGCAAAAGATGTATATACAATATTAGGATTAACTGATGTATTTAAGTTCAAATCTTCTGCACCAAATGTTGTTAAATCTCTAGTTGCAACATCTTCCGTATTCCAAATCGGACTATCTTTCAATCTATTTACATATTCTATATAAGTTTCATTAGGCTGTTGTTCAAAGCCCCATTGTGAAAGTCCAAAATCAATTTTAGATTTTTTATTATTGCCTAATTTCGCTATATTGTTTAATACATTTTTGATAAAATTTGTATTTGCTAACTTATCAGAAGCTTGAGAACCTTTATGTGGCGTTGCCAATGTTGTAATTGATGAAATCATATTATCTTTTTGTCCTTGGAATAATGGAGAAATTGTACCACCATGTTGTTCATGATATTTAATTTCTTCTGGATTCCCAAAACGTAAAAATTGCTCAAGTAAACGAATCGTTTGTCCACCCATACTGTGACCAATTAAATGTACTTTCTGACCTGGTTTCCAATTTGGCATAACACCTTCGTATGTTTTACCGTATCTATTATGCCCGTATTTTGCAGCGTGTGCCGCACCATAATCTACCTGACCACCTTTAATGTAGTGATATAACTCTACAGCACGACCATAGTTACTGCCAACTGCACTTATACTCGCTTCGTATACTTCATAACCTGCTTTTTCTAATACTTCCTTTACTTTGTATTTCTTTCCACCCCAATAATTTGGGTACAAATCTGGTTTATTACCATCCATTAATCCTAAGAAACCATGTACCAATATAATTGGATATTTATTTACATGTACACCTTGTTCTGCTTTTTTAGCAGTTTTCAATAAAGATTTGACCTCAGCTTGTTGCACTTTAGAACGATTACGTGTTGTAGCTTGTTTATTTGCTTCGAAATCTTTTACTTTTGTTGGATCATTTTTAAACTCTTGCTTAACTTCATTTTTATTTGGATTAAAACCATTTTTTGTTTTTAAATTTTTTATCTTTTGTTCATTGCTATTTTCTTCATTTTTATTTTCAGTATCCGTTTGAGTTTCTTCTTTTTCTACTTCTGCTTTATTTGGACCTTCTTCTTCTTTTTCTGCTTCCACTTTATTTGGACCTTCTTCTTCTTTTTCTGCTTCCACTTTATTTGGACCTTCTTC
>NZ_JBOIHZ010000011.1:0-89278 GCF_051408735.1 Staphylococcus sp. AS1337
CCATTTTTATTTAATTTCGTAAATGGATTACTTTTATTCTCGTTTTTTTGGATTCTATTATGAAAAGGTTTGAATGTTTTGTTCGCAAATACAACAGCTTCTTCTTTATTTAAAGTTATTGAGCCTCTTTCTTTTGCTACCATATAATTCACATCTTTCTCTCTTTTATTTTTCTATATCTCTATATTAATACTTAACGTTGCAAAATTGCAATGAATATTAGCTTATTTTTTAGCTTTTCGTGAAAATATTTAACTTTTGGCATGAAACAGCCACCCAGTAGGAAGCTGGATGGCATCAACTATTAGCAAATAATCATACAACCAATATGAATACTATTAAGGAGAATCTATTAAATAAATACCCACTTAAAATGTTAATAAACAAAAAAAGACAGCCGAATTAACGACTGACTACTAACCGTTTTTAAGAATTTTAGAATGTGCGCACGGTATATATGCACAATTGATAGATTAGCATAAAAAATTTACCCCCCCTAAATTTATGAAAATAAAAATCAAACCCAAAAATAAAAATTACTCTTTAATTTTTTTTAATGATACTTTAGGCACTTCCTTTTCCTTTATTTCCATCCATCCTTTTCCTTGCGATCCTTTTGCATAAATTTTTATATATGCTTGTTTTTTAAGTTTTTTATCTATTAGTTTTCTTATTATTTGTTTGTCCCCTTTTTTATCATATCCGTCAAAAGTATATAAATATTTATCACCCTTTTTCTCACCATCGTTGCTAATAGTATAATATGCTTTAACATCTTTGTTAGTTAAAAAATTATCTTTAAATGCTTCAATACCTTCAGTTTTACGTTCTAAAAACACAAATAAAATACTAAATATTATTACCAATATAATAATACTAATTAATGATAAATTGAATATCTTTTTCATTTTCAAATAACTCCCTTTGGTTTAATTACTCATTAATTGTATCTATTTTTTTTAGACAACGTGCCATTTTAACATAACTATGAAATGACAATAATGTCATATACTCATGATATTTAATATTAACGCTAAACAAAAAACCACCCCGAAGGGTGGCTACAACAAGTAAATTTGAATGTAGATTATCAAGGGGATAACCTACAAATATATTCTATCACATAAATTAAAAGACAGACACGTAAGTGCCTGCCACATAAGATGATTCCTTAATATAGACGATTGATACGTCTACTATTATTATACACTTTTATTTAATATTAACCAACATAAAAATGGCCACCTAAAAAGGTGGCTGCACTATATATTATATATATTTTATAACCTATTGGTTATTATCATTAATTTAGCACATAAATAAAATGTATGCAAGAAGATTAAGCTTAATTCAACAGTAAGATTTGTAACCTCCATACAACATAGCTAATAATTATATATATTTACAACTTAATACGATAAATAAAAAAGCCACCCCGTAGAATGGCTGTGAAAAATATATTTAATAACGTAAGACAAGAATTATACTTACAAGTACATATTAACATAAAAAAGTAGCCACATATAGTAGCTACTAAACATATTATTGAGAAGCGACAATATGTCTAAAAACAATTGTAATCTTACATTACCACATCACTATATCTAATAAACAAAAAAATACCACCGAAGTAGCACCCTATCATCATGAAATTTTGTTTTCGCTGAAAGGTATCAATATCAAGCTATTTATATAATATCAGAATATTCTATATTTTAAGAAGCAAATTAAAAAAAACAGGTACAGAACAATTTTATATATTCTATATATTAGAATATATAAAACGTTTTGATTTTAAACTCCACTCATAGTGCCCACGAATCACGTTTTCTAGACGAGCAATATATTTTACGATATTACTATCAAAAGGTTGATTTAATTCGTAGACTTCAGTTTTAAGTTCATTAAATTTATTAATTTCTGAGTCCACTATATTTTTCACATCTCTTAATGCCTCTTCTAAAGTATTGCCATTTTGTTTTTGCATAGAAATTACTAGGTTATGTATTTCATTGTTTTCAATTTCCTTCTTTAAAGAAAGAATATCGTTAGTCCAATTGACGAGATTATTTGCTGAAATAATCAATTCATTAAGTAAATAATAACGTACCTTTGTTGGAAGTAATTTTCCTCCACCTATTTCTATCAAGTTAAAAGCAATGAAAGAACTGCCATTATAAAGACGTTTTTCGTTATAATCTTCTACTGTAGGAATTTCATTTTTTATTTGGTTATTTATTTCCCATGCCATAGCTTCAAAACAATCTTTAATATTTTTTATTAATAAATAATGGAATTCTATAGGTGTTACTGCTTGTACACGTTGCCACCAATCCTTCCATCCATTAAGAAATTGGTCCTCTATATAAATAACATTCCCTCTAAGCACGTCAATGATTCTGTTTGAATATTCTTTAAATTGAATAGGGTCTTTTACATTTTCACTATAATCATCTAGCATACAAAATAATAAAAGGTAATCAGACGTTAATCTAACATTTTCTGAACTATCATAAGGTTGGGAATGAGACGCTAAATATGCTATTTTTTGGCTTTTATATTTATTGATATTATTACTATCCAATATACCAATTTCATTTGCCCATTCGACCATAGATTGCTGAATTTCTTTAGCGTAAGGATTTATATCACCATCAAAATTAGCCTCTATTTCAGGGATTTTATTTGTAACAATAATTTTCACCAACTCCTAATATCATTCATTTTATATATTTTTTACCCATAATTAAATTTTAAAAACATTATTTTTCATAATATTTTTATTTTTTACATAAAAATATTGATTATATATTGCTTCGTTTTTTATTAAATAAAAAAATAGGGCAAGCACATAAGTGCCTACCCTTAATATGATCACGTGATAAATTTGTTATAACAAAAAAGCAGACACGGAACAACGTATCTACTTCTTTTAGTAAGGTATATTTGAATGGTTAGCAATAATACATTGCTTAAATAATTTATATCAAAAAAAGACACCCTTGTAAAGAGGTGCCTTTTCGGATTTATTTTAACTACAATAATGTGGAGAGATATTCAATTGTTTTACTCTTAACTAACTAAACTACCTTTCATTTAGCTAGTTACTGAATGATAACAGTTCTCAATTAAAATTACAATAGATAAATAAAAACAGCCATCCAGTAGGAAGCTGGATGGCATCAATCATTAGCAGAGTTGAAACGAAAAATATATTTTACTTTGGAAATTCTATTAATTAAATACCCACTTAAAATTTTCATAAACAAAAAAAGACAGCAGAATTAACGACTGCCTAAATTTTAAAGGAAGTTTCTATAATCAGAAACTAACAAAAGTATATCATATAAATAAAAAATGGCCACCTATAAAGGTGGCTGTACTATATATTATATATATTTTATAACCTATTGGTTATTATCATTAATTTAGCACATAAATAAAATGTATGCAAGAAGATTAAGCTTAATTCAACAGTGAGATTTGTAACCTCCATACAACATAGCTAATAATCGTATATATTTACAACTTAATACGATAAATAAAAACCACCCCTAAGGGTGGCCCGAAAATTTAATTGGAAAGATAATAAGAAATTATCTATATAGAATATAACATAATAAAGCTATTTCAAAAAGTAATTATTTGTAAATATAGTTATTGTTTTTAGCGCTATTAAAACCTATAACATAAAAAGACAGACACATAAGTGCCTGCCTTGAGCTAAAGTAATTACTAAAATAATTTCATACTTAATAGAAATTTATATATACAATGAAAGGATAAATGCTATATTATCAGAATATTCTATATTTTTTAAATGATATATAAAATACCACCCCAAAGGGTGGCAGTCATGTAAAAATAATATTTCCCCATTGAAACTATGTCTCTATTCAATAGTTATTCGCCAATGTATCAAAAAAAGACACCCCTGTAAAGAGGTGCCCGTCACAAATAAAAGGTTAAGTTAAAACGAATGTTCCAACCATACTCTTATTTTATCACTATAAATTTAACTTTCAAATTATTCTATTTCCAATCAATACTACCCCAATATTTTTCATTTTTGATTTTTTCATTCTTATCAGTAATCTTACATACAGCTAAATAGAAATAGCCAGCGCTTGGATTAGTTGGATACTTAAATTTAATCCACCAGTAACCATCTTTCTTAGTTACACTTACAAAGTCTACCCAGTCATCTTTAGTAAATAACCATGAACCTTTATCAACAATGGCACCTTGTAATCCTGGTTTACGTCTTACCTTAATACCTGTTTTACCTGCATTAGGATAGAAACGTCCTTTCCAGTTCCAAGTGATTTTTTTACTTCCTCCACTTGTGCCACTTATTGGTTTGCCATTGATAGCCCCTGCAAGTTCTTTACTAAACTTGTCATAGTTCTTTTTAAGATAATTCATATCTTTTTTATTTGTAATGAATCCCATTTCAACTAATCTGTAATTTATATTCAAGCGACCTGACACATTTGCGTTCAATAAATCGTTACGTGGGTCAATACCTCTTATTGTTCCTACGGTAGCTTTCAAGCAATTATTTATATCTTTATCAATCTTATCTGCTGGCCACTGGTTGGAAATAATCACATGGCCACCTGTTGCACTTGCACTAGCTGCATCAAGATGTAATTCAACTACCACATCATATTTCTGTTGTTTTACCCAATACATGCCGTAGTTTTTAGTATCTCCAAGACGTTCACCGTATTGTGTATCGACAAATAAATTTTGGTCTTGTTTACTTCCACCGTATAGGTCTACAGTGTGACCAGCTTGTTTAAGATATTTTTGTACATTTGGAGCAATGTATTTACGAATGAAATCACGTTCGTTTGTACCATTACCAACTGCACCAGGGTCATTGTATCCATGTCCTGCGGCGATTAGTATTTTCTTACCTTTTGACGTGGGTTTAGCCACACTTGTTACTTTATCTTTAACTTTATCTACCACTGTAGTTTTAGCTTTATACAATGGTCTGATAAAAAACATGGGATTGTCATAATAATGAGTAATTAATTGAGCAACTTCTGGTGGATTGTTTCTTGCTCCACCGTACCAATTTTGATCTAGTGAAACGAAACTATTAATATTTGCAGACCAAACAATTGCTACATGTCCTGCACCTCCACCATATCCACCATGGAATACAACGATATCTCCCTTTTGCGGTAAGAAATTCGGAGTGTTTTTATATACCGTTGCAAGTCCATTAAAGTTGTTTGCTGTCGGTATATCCTTTGCGTAAAAACCTGCCAACCTTCCACCTGTTAAATGATTCCAATACATGTTAGCTAAGTCAAAACACTGCGCTCCAAATGCTCCGTCAAAGTCCCACCAATAACCTTTAAGTTTCCCCAAATATGCATGTGCTTGCGCTTTAGTTTTATTAACAGTCATTTAATCACTCCTATATTTGTCCGTCCTTATTTGCGTCAAAATCACTAGGTGCCTTACCGTTAGTTGGTTGTTTCTTTTCATATTTCAGTTGTTTCAATTTATCGTTAGCTTGTTTACCTTCTTTAGTTATTGGGTTATCTTTATAAAACATATATAAAGCTACAAACGTTGTTAAAATTGAACTGATACTATCTTCATCTACTGGAATAGGACTAATGTTTTTAGTTGCTAACCATTGATTAATTAAAGCTAAAATTAATACGATAAATCTTACCGATGCTCCTAATGTCGTTTTCATATAAAAACCTCCATATTTTTAAAATTGCTTATATATAATAAAAACAAGACGCTGAGAAACGCCCTGTGTTGTATTGAGAAATGTATTTACCTATCTTTGTGCATAATAAAAAGCCGACACATATGTGCCGACTTAATTTAAATATTATTTACAATCTCCAAACCAAAAACATTGCCAAAAGCTACCACCTAATATAAATTTGAACATGCTTTTCACCTCCTTTAAATACCTAACCAACTTCTAACTAATGCAATAATTAAAGAACTAAATAACGTGAAAATTGTCCCTATTATTAACCATTTAAGTTGCTTGAATTCTTTACGACTTTCTTCTTTATGAAGTCTTTCAGATTCCCTCTCTTTATTTATGGAGTCTAAAGTGAAATCCATTTTCTGATTTGTTAATTCTTGGGTGTGTTGACCTCTTTCGATTTCCCTTAGTGAGTTGTGAAGTTTTTCAATAGAATTATAAACTTCTTTTCTATCTTCTTTTATTGTTGTTTCTATATTTCTAAACCGTTTATCGTTATATCTGTCTTTGTCCTCTAAGATACCAACCCGTCGTTCAATATCTTTTGTTCCATCCACACTCAACATGCCACCCACTTTCTATAAAATAAAACCACAAGCCTAAGCCTGTAGTTGTTCTGGATAATCTAACCCAGTTATTGCTTCGTATTCTTCTTTAGTTATCCAATTGCATTTAACACTCTCAAAAATCTTTTGTTTATCAAATAGTTCTAAATCATACAAACGTTTAAGAGTCGTGAACATCAGACATACCTCCCTGTACTTTTAATAACTCTGCTGTTAAATTTGCAATATCTTGTTGTAAACCTTCAATTTTAGAATTGTGTTCTAAGTCATTAGCTAAAAGCTGAGCATTTAAAAAATCATTTGAACTAGGTATATCTGGTTCTTTTTCAGGTAAACTTTCTTCATATTCCTCTTTAGTAGATCCAACCCATTCATTACCATTAAAATAGAACGGACTGTAAATCCCTTCTGGAGGGAGTGTCTCAGTCCATTCGTCTTTTGGATATTCGTATTCTCCATCTTCATTTTCAAATGCAAGAAATGGTGTACCGTCGTAAAGGTATACTTGTTTAAAATCCATTTATATTCCTCCTATTCTTTCCAAGAATATTCTCCATAGATATATGCGGTTTCATTCCATGTTGATGAATCACCATTTATATAAAATCTCACCTCACCACTAGGTCTAGCTGTTATATAACCACCTGAATAGCTTGTTGATGTAGGAACTCTTATAGGGAATGAATGCGCGTTTTTGAATAGATTACTAGGTAATTGAGCAATCACTTGGCTTTGTGTTAAATTCTTTCCATTAAACCTAATCGTTTTCTCTGTAACACTACCACTTGTTATAATTCGATATGCACAATCAAAACCATTATCTCCAGCGCCTTTAAACGCTGTATTTGTTGTTGCGCCATTAATTAAATTAAATGGTATCCAACCAGTGTCGGTTTGTGCATTATCTACACGTTCCCACTCTGACCAATTATTATAAAAACGTTTTAACCAAATTTGAGTTGAGTTATAAGGTCTAAATGTGATGTGTTTGACTGTTCCCTCTCTTAACTCAATTCTCGTAAACCCTGCTGTAGAACTTGCTCCTGTAATCGGTGTGGATGTTGTGTAGTAGTTACCTGGTTCGAGAGCGTATAAATTATCTAAACTGCTAGCAAGATCTGTAGTAGGATATGTTCCATCATCATTAGTTAATTTATATTTTTGCCACTTTAACTTACCTAATTCTTCATCTAATATTTGAGGTGATAAAAATCCGTTATCCTCAACTGTTTGATTGAATTCGGTTACTTTAGCGTCTACATGTTCTGTAGCGTCTGTAGAAATCGTGTTAATATTATTCACTGCAATTGATGCTGTATCTTGAACACTCGTTTTAGCATTGTTAGATACCGTTGTTATATCTTCTGTAACCTCATCTTTAACTTTAGTTAAATCACTCTTAGCTTGAGCAATATAAGCTTGAATATCTGATTTACCACTAGTAACAATAGCATTTAATGTTTCTATACCTTGTTGTAATACTGATTTCATTTCTGCTACATAATCCGCACCGTTTGCTATAGCTTCTTCAATATCTCTGACTTGTTGCTCAATCTTCATTTTTAATTGGCTAAACATGCGAATGTATTCAATCTTAGTGAATGAAGAAATTTTATTAATAAGTGCGTCTGCAACTTCAAACGTGAACTCTCTAAACAACGCAACCTCGTTATATTCAGTTTTACCATCGACATTGTTAACTCCGATATAAACTTGCCCCTTAACACTCGTTGATGTGCTAGCGTGTAAGAATTCGCTATCTAACGTAATTGTTACAATGCCTTTATTAGAATCTTCTATTTCTAACTCAATCACATCTGACACACTACCATTACTAGATTCAAAGTAAGCATAAGCTGTTAAATTATTTTCATGAATCAACAACGGTCCTTTTGAGTTACTTAACTGAAATCTTAGTATTGCTGTATTTTCATCTAAATTATAAAAACCAACCCCTAAATCAGAGATTGGTTTTAAATACGGTTCAGATTTTAATTTAAATAGTGCTTTCTTATCTATTCCGTTACTCACATAATCACTCCTTATTTTACTAATACAACTGCAACTCCATAACCTTTTTCAGATTCATATGGTGTAGTTATTTCTAAAACTTTATAGAAACCGTTGTTGTTATCTTTAGTTCCAATGCCTTTATTAGGTTTAATATAGTCGTTAACTGAAACTGTGGAATCAACTCGTGTAAATATTTGACCCATTAATCCAACTACGTTCCATTCTGGACGTTTAGAACGATCTTCGTATCCTTCATTTTCAATAAAATCTGGATTAGGAATTGGCACTTCTACTTCTTCAGAATAAGTATTCCCTTCATCGTCTTGCCATTCTTTAGTCGTCCATTCCGTTTGTGTAACACCAAATTCATCTTTTAAAAACTTATCTTTATGATGAAACATTTGGTCACCTAAAATGACACCAGCTGTACCAGAGATAATGCCTATAGGTTTATCATTTGAGTTAGCTTTGCGAATGTATCTACCATCTAAAGTAACAATATAACCATTAGGAATTTCTTGACCTGATTGAGATTCAAAATATTCGGCATAGTCACCAAAGTTTTGCCCAGATGATACAGTACCTTTTGTATTAATGTTGCCACTAATACTACGCATTTCAATACTTGTGTTTTCTCTGTGTGGTCCATTTGTACCGTAACCCATTACAAAATAATAATTACCTTCTGTTTTTACTCCTCGAGAATTGAGTATTGTCTGGGTATGATTACCATTAGAAGTTTCAGATTCTAGTGAGTTAAGAACTGCACTTCTTGAACCGTACGCTTTAGATCCTGCACCAGCTCCTGCTATCCAACTTCTATCACTGAAAGCGTATGAGTTACCTGTAGAAGCAATCACTGCTGAGCGTTCTGCAATTGCACCCGAACCTGTTGAACCACCACTGAAACCACCTTTAACTACAGTAGGAACAACTTTGTATGCTTTTTCTGTAATGTATGCGGCGTTTTTATAACTCTCTGCATTTACACCAATAATCTCTGCAGTGTTGTTATACAATTCAATACCATTACCTGTTCCTTGTCCTTGCAAGTTAGCGTTCACAATTCGAAAATCATAAATCTTCCCACCACCAGCGATACCAATATTTTGAGAAGAGTTCCAGATGTTGATATTACTTAAAGTAATCTTCTTACCTCTGTTACCTCCGCCAAATATTTTTATATCTGCTTGTGAGTTCTTAAATCCAGTAACATTAATACCATTTAACATGATGTTTTCACTCATGAATTGTATTGCAATAGCTGGTTGACCAGATGTGAATTTTCCATCACCAACGGCACTAAAGTTGTTAACTTGTACATTTCTATACGCTGAGATAATTAAAGCACGTGGTGTAGTGTTTGGATAAACTTTATTATCATATGGTTCTACAGCTGTACAGTTACTTAACAGTAAACTATGCGCTGTTTTAGATTTAGGGTCTCCTGCTCTGTGATGTCCGATATGTCTTAAATTATAAGCACGTGAATCATGAATAGACATATGATTACTAATTAGCACATTATTAGGTGCTGATGTAGGGGCATGCGCTTTAACCTCTATACCACCATAGTTCATTTCAGTCATATTATTATCTAACATGATATGTTGTGAACCGTCATCAATTTCAATGCCGTTATTATTACCCCCACCAGTTGCGTGATGACAATAATTGTTTGTAATAACTAAGTATCTTGAATGATGTGTTGTAATACCATCATCACCAAAACCACTTGCTTCACAGTTATCAATGTGAATATATCTACTTTCTAAATCCTCATTTACTCTTACGCCGTCACCTTCATAGAAATAAGTATCACTAGCGTAAGTGACATCAAAACCATGTAGTAATGCATCTATTGATTTTATATTACTTGCAAATCCATGTTTTACACCTGCGAATCTAACGTTAGAAGATAATGAGCCACCAGCAGCTTTAAATGCTTTATCTTGTCTCCACTTATTACCATTAACCGTAAAATCTTTAATACCAATGTTATTTGCATTACCTGTCATATCTTCGTTAGTAATTACGATATTTTCGGCTGGTGTTTCATCTGCGAATATAATAGTCGTAATATCTTTGCCTTCACCTGACAACACTGTATTATTTGGCAATTTAATCCCAGTAACTTTATATGTCCCAGCAGTCATATGAACATGGGCATTACCACCTCTTAAAGCATCTTTGAATGCTTGTGTAGAGTCTTGTTCACCTGTTGGATCTGCGCCATAATCATTGACGTTTACAATACGTTCAATTTTCTTGTTAAGATAATTAAAGTTTTCTTCCATCTTGTTTTTAATGATTTCAAAGTCATACTTCAAACGCTTAGACAGTAAAGGTTGGTTAGTGCCATCTAAAGCTGTTCTACTGTCTTTAATTTCTTCTATGCCATCACCATTATGACCAACAACTAAGCCCTCAATACGTCCATCCTGATAAGTTAATTCATCATGAACATTCGAGAGCTTGTAATCAATCTGTTTAGAATTGTGGGCATGCTTTTCATCTGATTTATGATGTTCGAAATTCTTTTCAAACGTGTAAAAACTATCTAGTATGTTTTTGAAATTATGAATCGTTTTATATCTCCACTGTTGACCTATTTCAATAGGAAAATCTAAAAGTAATCTCATATGTTTAGCTCCTTTTTTATTCTAACCAAGTAAATTCTTGATACACCCAATTTACTTTAGCTTGGTCGTCTGGATGTACAAATGCCATAACTTTACCATCCTTTAAACACTCAATAGTTATCGGATTTCTATAACCATTTTGTCTAGCTGGAAATGATTGATTGTCAGTCACAAAACCAGTTGGCAATTGTGCAATTTGCATCGATGAACCAGTAATATTGCCAACGTTTAATCTTATTGAACGAACAACAAAACTTTTGCCAATTAACGAGTTCCCAGCCCTTACCTCTCTTATGGCGCTTTTAAATCCTGTTGCAACGGCGGTGTTTTTATTATCGGGTGGAATTGATATGTCTATCCACCCTGTGTCGCCCACCATGTCTGAAACCTTTGTGTTGATAGTATCAATTAATGCATTCATTTCCTTAATTTTTTCATTTATATCTGCTATTGAAATATCACCTTGAAGTGCATCTATATGGGTAACTGGGTAATAAATTTCACCTTCATTATCTTTCAAATATCTATGATTAATTTCAGCCATCTGTTAACGTCACCCCCACAATATCCGAATAGTTTTCAGGTATAGTAAAAGACGACCCACCAAGTGAACCGCCTTTGACTAAACTATTTACTTTTTTAATGTTTCTACTTATGCCCTGTTGTATTTTTATAATATCGGTTGGTGAGTTACTGAAATCGACTTCTACTGGTTCGTTTACTAATGGATGTGAAGCAGTGAGTTTAACAACTTTTAAATCTAAGTTATAACCTAGTGGTTGGTGTATAAACCTTATTGTGTTGTTTTCTTTGATATCATCATGACCAATATAATGTTTTTCTTCAACAGAACCTAAGTAGTTAGTTGATACCTCAACAGTTGGTTGATCGTTGAGCTCACCTTTTATTTTCTTCAATAATTCATCTTTGTCTAACGCATTATCATCAAACACTGTTGGCGCTTCTGCAAAACCAAACGCGTCCATATTTGGTGATTTATGTTCAGCATAAGCATGATAAATGTCAGTGCCTTTCAATACTGCAGTAATGTTTAACACTGTTGATTTCTCTGTACCAACATACATACAAGGTTTTGACTTTTTATAATCAATGCCTGGTTTAGCACCCCTGAATACTGCTTTAAAAGTGTGTTTACCTTTTGATAAATTTCTTGCGATAATTATTTTCTCACTTGTAGCTGTTTTACTATAGCATTCATATCGTCCAACCAATTCATCGTCTAAATAAACATCAAGCAAACCACCTTTAGCCATTTTCTTCAACGTCCACTCGAGAATTTCATTGCCCCACTTACAATTAATTTCTTTTGAATAACTAGCTCCAACTACTTCTGTTCTCCAAGTGCCATCTTTAATGAAAGTACCTGAATAGCTTATGTCTTTGGGTTTAACTGGATTGTAGTTCTTTGTTTCAGCTTTTGTTTTCTTTTTACCATAACCTTGAATATAAGTTTTAACATCCGTAGTAGTAACTGTAGCTTGTACTTCACTTGAATTATATTTGTAGATCAATGGTATATCTGCCATTTGATAAAATGTTTCTTCATCATAGATGTATATTTTCTTATTGTCGGCAAAATAAATATAATTGAATAATTCTGCGCCTTCGGTTAGAAATTCCATACCATTTTTATTACCTAATTCATCAATCGCAACACGATTAGTGAATTTACCTCTTATTTCATAAGTGAATCCAAGTTTGTTACCTTTAAAACCAAATTCAAGGTATTGTTCAAGTGTCATCGTGGGTTTCTTATACTCATCTGTAGTTTCATCGCCATTCATTTCCTCATTTTCTAAATCTTTTTGAATATAATGATTTTGAAACTCCATAAAAATATGTTTAGCAGTCACATCGTTAGATATAACTGCGCCATCATATTTAACAGTGGTCGATTTAATAACATATTCTTGACCTTTCCAAACTATCAACATTTCATTGAGTAAAGCATCGAATAAATCGGAATTTATATAGGTTTTATAAATAGTAAAATCAATTGAGCGTTCATTATTCTTTTCATAATTAAGTTTCCAGGAACCGAAATCATAATCTACAAGTATTTCTCCAAACGTACCCTTTTTATTTTTTAAAACCATGTCTCTCAATTCATTCACCTACCTATATACGAAAGGGAACACCCAATGTGTTTGAACATTACCGATATTCTCACCTATTATTTCAATTTCGTTAAAACCTTTATCTAATGTGAGCCATTGCCAATTAGTATCAATTCCGACACGTTTGTTATTTATAAAAGGATGCACACCATTTATAGTTAACCTTTGATTACTTTTAATAGGTTTCTTATACTCGAATACGTCACCCGTTGTTTTATTTATTATCTTGAAACCTTTTGGCGCATCTATATTAATTAACAATTTGAACTTATGTCTTAGCAATGGATTGATTACATCAGAGGAACCATTGTAAATATTGAAACTTGTCGTATCATGCTTGTACTTAATATCTTCATAAGCTAACACGCCACCTTCCAACTGCCATTCTCCACTAGATAAACTAAATTGGTCAGTTTCTTTAAGTGATTCGGAATAACCTTTAAATACTACAAAAGTAACTGCGAATGTAGCGAATGAATTTGTTAAACTTTCGTTACCATCCTCCGTACAATAAACCGCATATTTTTTACCAGGTAAATCTGAATGCCAAACGAAATATGGTTCACGTCTGAATAATAAACCTCTTAATTTTTGTTTAATCAACCTTAAATCTTTAGTATCTTGACCTTTAAATGAAAAGTTTAATATCAAATTAAAAGGACCAAACGAACTTGGTCCCATTAGCACTCCATCTGTTCCATTTACTTCAGTGGTGTTGGCTTTTACTTCGACACCTTCCTCAATGAAATCAAGAAACTTCAAGTTAGGTATGTCGGTTAGTTTTATATTGATATCGTCATTAAATAACTTTACTTCCTTTTTCAAATTAGAAAGCACCTCCCATGTTGTATGCCATCATTTGCGCTCGTTTACCCTGCGCTCTACTCATTTCATTTTCACTTACACCGGTTGGTTTTTGTTCGATACGTTGGTTACTTGCAACAAGTTGAGTAAGTAATTCCACTTGTTTTTGAGTAGCTTCAAGTTGACGTGCCATGTAATTAAGCATTTGATTGTCATTACCACTACTAGATGGTGTACGCATTTGATTAGGTCGTTTGTTTTTCTTATTACCTTCTATTCTTTGTCTGGCTATAGCAAGTAACTTCATTGCGTCAGATTGTCTGCTTGGGTCTGTAGGTATTACAAATTCTGGGTGTCCTTCTTCTGCTAAATTGTATAAACCAGATGAATTAATCAAACCACCAGTAGCATAGCCACGTCTTGACCCAGTAGGACCCCAACCAGTTAAACCTCTTGCCATTCTTGATTTCCATGATGCAAGGTCGCTACTCCAATTACTGTTATTGAAAAAGGCTTTAAGTTGGTGGAAGCCGTTTAGAATATTTCCTCCACCTTTAGTTTTGTATCCTGCAAATGTTCCAGGAGTATATTGAAGTAAACCACGCGCTTCATTACCCCCACTGTTAACATCTGTGTAACCGTGTTGAGTAACTTTAGGGTCTCCATTAGATTCTGTTTGAATAAGTTTAACGATATCGTTTAATTTACTACCTGACAGTTTAGTCCCTGTCGCTTTAGCAGCTCGTTTAATATCGCCTTTCCATTTTGATGCAGATTTAGAACCACTGCTCCCAAGACCCTTAAGCCATTCAAGTACATTAGATTGTGGTTTGCCATTTTTATTAAGTTGGAAGTGAAGGTGTCCTGAACCTGCCGTAAATGCACCAGTGTTACCAGATTTGGCGATTAAGTCTCCAACACCGACTTTTTGGCCTTTACTAACTAATTGTTTGCTTAGGTGCATATACCAGTTAGTTAAGCCTTTACCTATATCAACTTCAATAGATTTACCGCCGCCATAGTCATTCCATACTTTTGATACCTTACCTCCAGCAACAGCTTTAACGTTTGTACCTGGTGTCATACCGAAGTCAATACCATAGTGTTTACCGCCATTAAATCCTAAACCACCAGTATAATTACCAAACTTCTGCCAAATATCATGTTTTAACAACCATCCAGCATCACCTTCGCCACCTTCTGCTTCTTCAAACCAAGATTTGATTAAGTCAGTAGCTGCTGATTTAAGTTTCTTGAACATACCACCCATTAGATCATAAGGAACATTTCCTTTTTTGATACCAAACGAACTCATTCCGACGCCCATACCATCTAATATTTTATTAAGTAATTTACCTGGTTTTTTAATCCAGTCCATCACATCTCCAATATTTTTAGTAATCCAGTCTTTTGAGAATTTACCAGCACTAGTTAAAGCTTCGCCAGTCTTCTGCATACCTTTAGATATACCATGTTTGGCAGAGTCGTAAGTGCCATTTACTGCATCCCAACCTTGCTCTAACAAGTTCTTATCTTTCTTCTTATTCTTACCTGTACCTTTAGAGAATTTAGGGATTTGTCCTGTTTTTTGTAACTTAGCAGTAGTACGACCGTTAATTACTCTATCGCCTTTATCTAACATTACTGTAGCGTCTTTTCCTTGTGGTGCAAGTAATGAACCGTTACTCTTCTGAATTAGCTCTTGATATCCTCCAACACCTTGAGCGTTACCTGGTCCACTATCATTTACTGTAGCTAATGTAGGGCTGCTTATAGCACCATTTGAAACTACATTACTCGATGCGCTTTCTGTACCGGTTGATAGTTTAACTGGTTTAATCATTTCTTTCCCCATGCCTAGCATCGAGCCAACTTTATTAATACCTTTAATCAAACTATTCAGACCTTTTTCAACACCACCCATCATGTCATCAAAAAATCCAGTGATCTTACCAATAATTTTCTTCAAACTATCTCTCATTACTCCGAAAGCACCTGTTACTTTATCCTTAATGCCAGTAGCCATTCCAACCACTTTATCTTTAATATTCGTCCATTTATCAACTAAATAGTTACGAACTGCATTAAATATCTTACGTGTACCTGAAGATAAGGCATTAAATTTATCTTTAACACCGTTCCATAGCGCTTTGGCAAGAGATACAACTTTATTTTTTATTGCATTCCATACACTAAATAAGAAGTTTCTAATTTTACTTGTGATTGAGTTAACGCTATTTCTCAAATTAGTAAACATAATTTTTACGCCATTCCATAAAGATTTCGCTCTTGAAACAACGCCATTTTTAATATTTGTCCATAATTTTAAAGAGAAATTTTTCACTGCATTAAATATCGATACAATGCCATTTTTTAAAGTATTAAATGTATTTATTATTCTAGCTTTTAACACTTTTACAATGTTTATAATCCCATTTTTTATAGCGTTCCATACTTTGATAGCAAATGACTTTATAGCATTAAATATAGTTACTACAATACGTTTGACTAAGTTGAAATTAGCTCTAACTTGATTGACATAAGCTTTAATAATTGCAACTACACCATTTTTTAACAATGTCCAAATTTTAATTGCTGCTACTTTCATTCCGTTCCATAAAGTAGACAATACATTTTTCAATGCCTTTATAGGATTTTGAACTGCGTATTTAATCCCATTCCATGTAGTAGTAGCAACCTTTTTGAGCGTATTCCAAACTGCTATTGATGAATTCTTAATAGTATTCCATATATTTATGATGTATGGTTTTATGAAACCAAATACAGAGATCGCTGTATTCTTAATAGCGTTCCAAGCTGAAATAACCGCATTCCTAAATGTGCTGTTAGTTTTCCATAGATATATAATCCCGCCAACTAATGCAGTTATAGCAGTTATGACTATACCAACTGGTCCAGTCATAAACCTTATTGCTAATCCTAAACCTTTAGTCGCAACTGTTGCTGCTTTTGTAACGCCTGTCCATACCACAGTTGCTGCTGCAGCTACTTTTGATTTAATTGCTTGTGCTGTTTGAGAAGTAGTTAAAGCTGCAATAGCATATCTATAACCACTTGCTATACCTCTAGCAGTAGCAGTAACTCCATTCCACAATGCTTGAGAAGCAGTAGATATTTTAGCTGCTGCATTATGTCTTGCAAAGAATTTTATCAATCCCGAAAGACCGCTAAACATTCCACCAATCATACTAGTGAATTTACCAAATATGGTTAGTACTGGGCCCATGGTTACTAACGTGATACCTAGCCATTTTACTATTCCACCAAGTGTTTTTTGAGTGCCTCCATCTAAACTTTGCCACCATTTAATAACACTTGAAATACCACTAGACAATTTACTGAAAGCACTACCTATTTTTTCTCCTGTTTCTTTCGCCCATTGTTGCGCACCAGGTGATTTAAGAAGGCTTTCAAATTCATGCAACGATCCTTTAGCTTGTTCAAACACACCACCTAGTAAACTTTCGCCAATTTGACCGATATAAGCTTTTGTATTCTGAACCATACCTGACCATGATTTAGAATATGCACCAGCCATTCCACCAGCAAAGTCATCCATTACAGTAAGGAAATCTTTCGAACTTACTTCTCCTTCTGTAACCATTTTTCTAAATGCATCATAAGACACACCTAAATGTTTTGCCATTGCGTTACTAAATCCAGGCATACCTTCTTCTACCATATTCAATTCTTCTGTCATCAACTTACCTTGACCTTGAACACGGTTAAATATCATTGCCATTTCAGATACTGGTCTATTAGAACCAACAGCAGCATCGCCAACTAATTTGATGTATTTCTGTAGCTCTTTACCTTCTTTAACTCCTGCTGCAAGCGCACCTGCCGCAACGTCAGTACCTTCGGCCATTGTTGTCATACCGCCTTGAATAGCTTTTGCAACTTGGTCAGTTATAGATCCAACTTCTTTAGTTGAATAACCTAAACCTTCTAATTTAGCTTTCGCACTATCCAGACCAACAAGTCTATCGAAGCCTAATTTAGCTGTAATACCAGCCATTGCAGTACCAGCAATCAACGCTGGTTTAGTTATACTACTTGTTAGTGAACTTCCCATGTCTTGCGCCTTTTGTCCGACACCACTCATACTTTCACCAACACTACTAAAACTATTGGCTAGTCTTCCACTTAGCGAAAAGTTTTCTTTGTAATACTGATTTAAACGACTGTATTCATCACGCATTGCGTTTATAGAGTTTGCTTGCTTGTTATATTCAGTTTGAAGTCTAACAGCCTTAGCACTATTAGAACCTTGAGCTTGTGACACTTCATTATATTGTTTTTCTAACTCATTTAAGTTTGTAGTACCAGATTTAATCGCCCCGTCTAAATCGTTCATTCTTGATTTATAAGATGACGCACTTTTTTCGCCATATTTAAAATTATTACTAGATAATTTTAAACTTGAATCTAAAGATCTAAACTCACGTTTTATTCCAGCTAATGTTTTACTAACTCCCATATCTTTCATGGATAAGTCAATTTGTAATCCTTTTATTCTTTCTGCCATTACTCCACCTCCTTCTTTTGAGATGTATTACATGAATGCATCAATCATTGATTCTGATTTCTTAACATTCTTCTTATTAGATTCATTTACTAATTCCATAAAAAAAGAAAAGGGCATATCCAAGATGTCGTTAATATCTTTGCCCCCTTCTTTCATCATTTGCATCATTATTTTTTTCATGTTTTCTTTATGCTCTTTATAAGAAATTGTTTTTAGATTATTCTCGCTAGTTCCTTTTTTCTTTCTTCGTCCATTTGCCCTTGAGCAATAAATTGAATTTGTTGTTGTAATTCTTCTACTGCGTCTGGCGCATGTAATCTGTCTAATAAATCATCTTTTGTAAATTGTTTGTTATAAATATCAACCACCATATCTAACATTTGGTCGATATTTGATTGCGCTGATGCATTTTCGTCTTCCGTCCCATCCATTAAATCTGCTGCATCATAAATTTTTCGGAATGGAATTTGAGTAGGTGTAATATATGTGTCGAATTTTGCGTTACCTTCTGTATCTGTTACTGCGTTACCTTTTTTGTCGATTTGAATTAATTTAATAAAATTACGTTTAGCCATAGTTTGATTTCTCCCTTATATCTGTTTTTTAGTTTTTATTTGCAAATAAAAAGAGGGCTTTAAGCCCTCAATAATTGTTATTCTTCTATTTTTCTATTTCTTTAATTAATACCTTGCCTCGTTTATTATCACTTGTTGTAAGGTCTAACAAACGGTCGTGTGACACTTTTTTGTTTACTGGTTTTGGATAAGTGTCGCCAACATTGTAGACCTTGTTTTTATCTTCTAAATCAATGAACTTGTGTAAGACTTCATATCTTTTCTTAGACATAATCAAACCTCCTGTATGTTATGCGCCTAATTCTTCTTCTGGAGTGTTTGAGCCTGTATCTTCGTTACTACTTTCAGAAGATTGACCAAACACTGCTTCCCAAATAGCGTCCTTCATAACTGATGACCCTTTAGCATCATGCCCCATTAACATAGCTTTTTCTTCTTCAAACCCTTTAACTGGTGCTTGCATAAATTCTGCAGTAGTAGAATCAGAACTGAACTCAACGCCATCTTCTTTAGTATTTCCTTCAACTTCTGGGAATGTAAATAAACCTTTAGGTAACCCAACATATTCACGCGAACCATCTTCCATAGTCTTAGCGAACATAACTGCTACGTACGGTGGCGTATCATTACCAACTGATACAATGCCTGATTCGGATTTTTCTAAGCCGAATAAAGCTACTCTATCTTCTAATGGTAATTTATGGAAACCAGCTTCTACTTCAATAGTTCCGTTAGCTACTGCCATTTCCGCTACTTGGTTATCACCATAAGCTTTTTCTATATCTTGGTCTTTAGACACTGAAATTTCTTGTAAATATTTAATGCGTTCTGGATCAGTAACTTGTTGCACATCTTCACCATGTACTTTGTAATAAAATTCAGTTAAACCTGTAAATGAACGGTAATTTTTCTCTGCCATATTGAAACACTCCTAAATTTTGTAATATTGTTTGCCTTCGAATCTTTTTGCTTGGTGGTACAATTTAAAATCCTTGATATACTCGGGTTTAATTGATGAAGTTTCACCGAACCCCAATTGCTCCCACATAATTCTTTGCAATAAAAAAACGAGCCTATCTGATAGGACTCGTCCGTTAATGCCTGTATTTTGTTTTACGAAGATATCTATTTGAAATAGGTATTCGTATGTCATATTGTCGTCATCTGCAAAATCAGAGGGCTTAGGTGTGTCTATTGGATCTATGACAATACATGTCGTCTTGATTTCTTGTGCGTTTGGATAATCGTAAAATTTAATATCGTTTTTATTAACGTTGTTCATGATTTCTTGATTATCTGTAATCGCTTTGTATATCTTCATCATGATGTCTTCCACTCTTACACCCTCCTTCTGATTTCTTCTTTTACTGTTCTAAAATAAGTTTCTCTACCTTCACGCATAGCTCGTTCAATTACGCCTTTACCAGCAGTATTAACCCACTTTCCTGAACGGTCGTAATGACCAAATTCATTAAGGTGAATTATTCTGTAACGTTGCTTAGGACCGCGCCAATGAATCTTAACTGTACGCACACCACCAATAGTCATTGGTTTAGATAAAGAAGTTTCAGACACTGATTCACCAGTATCTTTAAATGAACCCATATCTCTTTTTATAATCTGTACAACCTTTTGCCCACCTTTAGTTAAAGCGAAATCAGTTATACGTTTAGTTGCAGATTTACCAAACTTCTTTTCCAAATAAGCTATGATTTCTTTATCACCTTTAACAGATATTGTCATTCTTCTTCACCAACCACCTTGATGTAGTTAGGAGTCTTAGCAAGAGCCACATTTTTTATATTAAAAAACAACCCTTTATAAATACCGTTTTTAATTTCAAATGTTTGATTAACATTAGGTATAAATTGAGGTTGTGGATTTCTAATATTTAATGTGACTGACCTTTTACTAAGCTCTAAGTTTCCTAATTGAACATCTTTTTGTGTAGGTTCATACAATCCTCCGAAACAGCTATAAACTTCTACTGGCTCATTCATTCCAGCTTCTGGTCCATCATTCATAATTTCATAAAAAGAAACTCTAAAATCTAATTGATTAAGATTCATCAGCTATCACCTCTAAGTTATCTGAACGCCATTTAGTTAAACCACTTCTTAACGTTTGTATTAGAGCCATAGATGATGCTGGGACTTCAAAACTTTGTTCATTCGTTGTTATTGAACGATTATCATTATGGTGCGCAACTATATTTAAAACTGCTAAATTAAAAAGAGGATTATCCTTATAAAAAGGTTCATCCTCCATATTCAGTGAAACTGCTGTTTTAACTTCTTTTATCGCACCAGGTAAATAAACTTCCATAATTAAGTCGTCATCAAAATCATGATCTACACGTATCGCCTTTTTAACTGATTCAACGCTATCTAATTTAAACATTGAATTCACCTACTTTTCTTATGCTCCTAGTTCGCCTTCTGGCTCTTGTGCAGCATCTTCAAATGTCACGAAGAAACCAGCATTTTCATCAGCTTGTTTAACATCGAAACGGAAAGCGCCCATCAAGTATTTACCGTAGATTTGGTTTTCAATCCATTGAACTGATACGTCAGTACGGTCTGCGAAGAATACGCCACGCTTGATATCTCCAATAAACGCTTTTGCATCACCATTGGCACCAAGTAAATCATCACGAACAACTGTCACATTCATACCTAACACAGTATTACCAGCTGTATTAATAATGCTATCTTGTAATAAATAACGACCGTTACCATCTTTCAAAGTGTCTAATTTTTGATAGAAACTTTGTGTACAGATGATTTGACGGTCGTATCCTGGGTCTAATTTGATGTTAATAATTGATTTTAAGTCATCAACATTTGAAACTGTTGTTGGATTAAAAGATTTTAATACAGTTCCAATTCTTTCATTTAAAGTATTTATTTTTTGCTCGTTGATATTTTCAGAGACAATAGCTGTTAAGTTAGCAACTGAATCGTCTAATGCTTCTTGTGAGATTGGAATAGACCCACGATAAGTTTGTACTTTCCATTCAATTGATTTGAATTCTGGTTTAGCTAACTCTGGGTTTGCTTCTAATTCTGCAACTGTACTGAATTTAGCATTAGCTCGTTTTAGAATAGGATACTCTCCACTAGGTCCAGAAACCTTTTCTTTTTGTACTAACTGCGATAAGTCTTGTACTGTGTTAACTTCTTTTTCTGGAATATATTTAATATCATGCGGAATTGTTACGCCTGCATCATCAGATTTAACATTGTCTCGTTTAGCCCCTTTAGATTTCATGTATTGTTCGAAACCTAATACTTCTTCATTTACTTCTTGATTTTGATTTAATTTCGCCATAGAACGTTTCGCTCCCTCTTTTTTCTTTTTGTCTTTTTCTTCTTCCAGTTCTTCTTCTGTAGGCTCAGTTACCTTCTCAACAACTGGAGTTTCTTCTTTCTCTTTAACGTCAGAAGATGGTTTGTCATCACCTGTTTCTGGCTTATCTTCTTTTTCTTCTGTCTTATCATCGGTTGGTTTATCCTCTGATTTGTTATCGACTACTTCCGCGCCTTCATCTTTTTGTGGTATTTCTTCTTGCTTGGGTGCTGATGATTCAATTTCTTGTGAAAGTTGTTCGAGTTCCTCGTACTCTTTTTTCTGCGCATCGATATCAGCTTTTAAATTACGAGCTGTTTCAAGGTCGCCCTTGTCAATCGCTTCTTGCGCTTTAGTAACCAAACTTGATAATTCTTTTTTACGGTCATCTAAATTAGCCATTTATAATCATCCTTCTTAAATTTGGGTATAAAAAATAGCCTTACGTTTTAAAACGAAGGCCTTCCAGTTCAATTGCTATTTTTAATTTTTCTAGTTCTCTAACTTCGGTGAGATCTTGCGAACGTTGAGCAACTAACACGCCAGTGTCTTTATATGCTGGTGTAGTAACCACACTTACATCTAGTAACTTATCGAATTGTTCTACGTTCCTAACATATTCTCCTTGTTCAACGGTCCAAAAATACCCTGTATCTTTACCGTTGCTATCTTTTGGAAACCATGCATGGAAACTACACTCGTTAACATTTCCAACGTCTATGTTTTCGTATATATCTTTAGCATACGAAGTATTAGGCAACTTACACTTGAACTTCAAACCTTTACTATCAAGTGTTAGTTCTAGCGTTTCTGCTTTTGTTCTACCTATAACGTATCTGTCTTCGTGGTTTATTAAGCATTTAACGTCGCTAATATCTACATCATCTAGTGCATTTGCTAACACCCTTTCTTTAAATCCACCTACATCGTTACTCAAAGAATTAAATATTAAAGCATACCCTTCAATAACCATGTCCTGTGTAGTGTCAACGTTACTGTTAGTCATAATCATCACCCCCTTTAAGGGTGTTCTTTTCAACTTCCTTATCTATTTTAGAAGCTTGATAGTTTTTCAACGTTGACAAAGGCGCCCTGTTAAGGTCAACAAGTGGTTCCTCTCCGTCACTAATTGGTTGATATCCAAATACACTTCGTGCTTCATCTGTAGATATAACCCCTTTACCGTGCAACTCTGTGATACGTTGCAATTGTAATTCTGGGTCAATATCAATTAATCGAGAAGAATCAAACTCTAACTCGTACCCAGAATCAACGAATTTAAATATTTTAGTTTCAAGTTCAGCAATCATCATTTTGAATATTGGATCTAATGTACTTTGTAAATACTCAAGATTGGCTTGTGTTATTGAAGTGTTAACAGTTTCAATCCCTAATTTAGATACTGGTAATCCAAACGCTTTAGCAACTTGTGAAGTACTGAATTTATAACTGTTTAAGAAGTTCAAAACTTCAACTGGAATTTGTAATCTGTTAAATTCCATCGTGTCATCGATAGCAACTAATCCACCGTTGTTCTTCAGCTGACTATTAGCAAAATCTTCTTTCATATCTCTTAATTGACCACCATTAATAGAACCTTTTTTATACTTCAATACTGATGTGGATGTTCCACCGTTATCAAAGAAGTTCCGTAAAAACCCTTTTGAACCTTGAGAAATCCCTATCTCATGAGCCAATGCATACAATGGACTGTAACCCACATAACCATCTAACGTGATATATCTAAAATGCAATATATCTTCACTGGTTATCTTAACTGCATTTCCTTCATAATCTTCACTAACGTTGTAAATAATTTCTCCGTCTTTTTCTTCAATTCCTACTAAGTCGTTATGTAAGAAATTAAAGCCTGTAGGAAAATCGTTTTTATCTCTTATGATTTCAACAAACGATTGACCATTAAGTAACATGTTTGCGATGATTATGAATTTAAAGTGCCAACCTGGTAAATCTGAATGTGGATTATTATTAAATAGATTTAATATTTGATTCATCACTGTGTTAGTTTCGTGACCTTTAACTTTCAACTTAGTACTTGCAATGTCTGCAGATATAATTCGCGTAGCAGTGAATACATCACTATTTTTCAAAGCATTTATCCCCGTGTAACTTGCATGTGTACCATGTTCTTGAAAGTACAATAAACGTTCTAGATCCTTACTCATTCTTTCTTCTTTATTGCTAAACCCTAAATCTAGTAATGGCATTAATTTTCACCTCCTTTACCATTCGAGGTATTATCATATGCTTGGTTAAGTATTCCTGACATACCAATAAAAATAAAACCACCAACGATATACGCTAACGGTTTCCAAAAAATATATAATCCATAAAATATGCCTGCTATACCTACGACAAATAATAAAAGTATTAATAACGCATAAAGAATTTTGTTCATAGCCACACCTCCTATAAGAACAATGGCATAAATGTTTCTGTGTCCCATTCATGTTCGCTTGCAATTACATAAGCGAATATTGTAGCCATGAGTGGGTCAATCTTATGTCTGTTCATTTTCTTTTCAATCATTATTGAATCATTAACATTTTTAGCAATTGCGTTTTTAACTGCTGTATCAAGTAAAGGGTTTTTATGATGCTTAACATCACCATTTATCACATTTAATCTGAAATCTAAGTTGGGATTCGAAAGTGTTTGTGGGCCTTGTCTAATTTCATATAAGTCATAGAACCATTCCCTGCGTTCTATCTCTGCTAATACACCGTGTATTGAATACGGGTCATAACAAATGGCTTGTACATCTAGGTTGTACCTATTTACATACGTTTCAATGTAATCTAATACTTGGTTAGTATTTATAATGCCACTAGATAGATTTGTAACAGTGCAATAGCCTTCTTCTGATAATTGCCTGTAGTCTATAAGGTCACGTTCTATCTTGCCTTGTAACCCACCCTTTGTGCCTACAAACGAATGTGAAGTAATATAATATTGTTTGTTTTCTTCATCCAAATGTATAAAGGAAACTGCTGTTAAATCATCTGCACGTGATAAATCAAGCCCAATGTATACTTTTGAATTATTTATATCGTATTCAGATTCATTCTTTTTCCAATCATTAAAATCTAAGTAAGACTCTGCACTTGCTTGCATCCAATAGTTAAAGTTTTTCACTAAAACTCTAAACATAGAGCCTTTCTTAGTAGCTTCTGCAACACGCTTTTCAAGGAAATCATCAATTTGTTCTTTTAGTTCATCTGTTTCGTTTATAAGTGGATTAGATTTTGCCCACATTGTACTGTCTTGCCATTCATCTTCTGTATCTTGCTCGAATATGACTGCAAAGTATTCATCATCTGTATATACTTCTGACAATATGTCTTTAGCATACGGCCATTCATCTGTATACATTGGTGCGTTTAGATCAAAACCAGCTGTAGAAATGATGAATATTAATGATTGCAGTAAGTTACCTTGTCCTGATTGAATAAGCTCCAACATTTCATTAGTCTTCGCTGCATGATACTCATCTATTACTGCTAAGAATGGCTCGAAACCATCAACTGCTCCAGTATCACGTGACAAAGGTCTAATGTACGAACCGTCTTTTGTATGTGTAAGTAATTCTCTTACTTTCTTAACGTCTTTTTTTAATTCTGGTACTTTAGAAATAAAATACATAAGTTGTTTAGATACCATGTTAAAGACAATACTTGCTTGCGACTTATCGTTTGCAGCAGTAAACATCTGTCTACCTTCTTTTGGCTCTCTATCAAAAAGAAAAGCGTATAACACCAAACCGGAAACTAATATTGACTTACCTTGCTTCCTAGCCATTGATATAAACGCTTTTTTAAATCTCAACATATCTGTATCTTTAGTAAACCAACCACGAACACTTGCAATTATGAATTTTTGGAACAATCCAAGTTTGTTGATATTGCCTTTAGTATCGGGTAGTGCTTCAACGAATTTAATAACCTTTTTAGCACGCTTAGGCTTGTAGGTATAATTCCAACTATCATCATTGATTGACCGTTGTATGTCCTTTAAATGGCGAATACAAGCTAATCTAGTATCTTTACATGTAATGTAAGCACCAGACAATACCATAACGCAGTATTTATAAGCATCGTCACGGAATTCATTCGGTATATCTAGTAGTTTTTCATATGCTTTTGGTATCGTAACGTTAGTCATCGTCATCAACACCAAACTCATCATACACAGATTGTTTAACTTCACTCTCTGTTGGTACAACCAATCGCATACGTGAATCAATAGTCATTCCTAATTGTCCACAGATAGAACGCAACTCTTTCAATGACTCCATATACGCCATGAAAGCGCCAGTTTTACGATTAGTTTCTGGGTCAACCATACCTTCAATACCATGTTTCTGACTTATTGCACGATATAGCGTGTCGTTTCGATCTAACACTTCGCAATATTTCTTGATAAGTGAGTAATCTAAATCAGCTATCGGTAATTGTTCAAGTAATGGTACAACTCTCAACCACTCTTTCGCTGCATTTTCGGTTAATCCTTCTGGTACAGAATCAACATTTATTTTCTTGAATTCTTTAAGACCATTTTCCCTCAACTCTGATTGTTCTAATACGTCTTTATTATGATTTCCTGTCTTTGTAGCGTTTAATTTAGGCTTTCTTCCTGCCATTCCAGCACCTCCTAACGATATATGGCTTGTGAAAAAGTTTTCATTTCTAGAATTTGGTCGCAAAAAAGGTCGGCTCGTTGTTCACTCGTCTCAGAAGTGACGGGGGTTTTACTTCGCCCCAAAAATATTTTTAAATTTATTTTTTCAAAAATTATCCCGAAATTATTTCTCATGAATTTTGTTATGGCATGAAATACATACCGCCTCTAAATTTTCCATATCCAGTCTTTTCGACCAATCCTGTTTTAATTCAATCTTGTGATGGACAATTAAATCTTTGTCATTCACTACACCTTGAGCTAAACAATGTTGACATAAGTAATTATCTCTATTTAGTACCTGTAAACGTAATTTACGCCACTGTGTACTATTGTAGAACGTTGTATACTCCTTGTTACGTGAGTCATGTCTAACCTGTTGGTTATACCTTTGTGTATTGGCTTTCCTATAGTCTTGCAACTCGGTTTGAGTATATGACTTATTACCAAGTCGAACCTTTGGTTGAACAAACAAATGAATCAACTTCTTTCATTTGAATTTTATATTTATAATTAATATTTAATTTTGTTTTGTTAATAAGAAAAGATAAAACGAAATCAATTTGAAATCATTTTATCTTTGAGTTTAGAAATTGTTTCATTTATCAAATGCAAATTAATCTAATAAAGTTTATGATCAACAAAACATTTCTTTTGATATTCAATTGTTAAACAACAATCATCAATTAGTTTTTATTATTCAATGTTTCAATCAATCTCTTAAACTGATTAAACCTTTTAATATAATCAAATGAATATTGTCTATAAAACTACACACAATGACTTTACTGTGCATATCATTATTAAAGGGTATTCAAAGTGTATGACACCTTAACTCCCTCACCTTAATAAATAGTGTCCTTTAATATATGTGTCCTTATTAGGTGGGTCGATTAAATAGCTGCATACAAAAAGACACACCTGCGGAATAGGTGTGCCTAAATATAATATAGTATCTTTATTTATAACGCCTTAACTGAAATACCCTATGTTATCATAATAGGCTGTTGACACTGCGCACTTCCACACTATTAGAAGTGCGGTTTATTCAAAGTTAATCCAACCAATACGTTCAGCTGTATCTCGCATAATCTTATTACGCATTCTTAATACTGCATCCCTACTTATAATCTTGTCATCGGCTCTACGCTTTGTTAACTCATGTGCTATATCTGGCCATTCATATATAGCTAAGTCCTTCTCCCAGTATCTGTATTCAATAACAGCCTTCTGTTCATCAGTCGCTCTATTATATACATCTTTTACTGCTTGTAATGTTGCTTGTAAATTACGATACTTGTTATCTTTATGTAGCTTGATAACTTCATTCTCAACTGGACTATTAACAATGTTTGATTTGCCACCACCTATGTTAGTATCTCTAGGTTGATATAACAGTTCATATCTTCTATATGCTAACTGCCCTTTTAAATCTTCGTAGTTAATCCAATATTCTTCTAACTTAGGTAAATCAGCTCTGCCAAGTTTCATCTAATACCTCCAGTTATTTAATACGTTTATCCCACGCATCTTTTATCTCTCTAATATCATCATCCGTTAATTCGTTTTCTTTCAACCTCAATACAACATCTCCATGATCATTGAATATAATATCTAATAAGTATGCTACCTCATATTCTAGTGCATCTATCTTAGTATCCTTAACTGCGTTGTATATAAGTGAAATGATTGCGATTGCGCCTAGAAGAATAGTTGCTATAATCCAAAACATATTACTTATCCTCCTTTATATACCTAAATTTATTAAAGTTAGACCTGCTCCAAATCCAGTAATCGCTATTAACATTAATATAAAAAAACTCATATTGAGGTAATCCTTTTCTCTAAAGCATTCAAGTACCATATATATCAATACACATAAAATAAATGATATAACTACCAAGAAAGTGGTTGCTATGATAATTCCTCCTACCATTACTGCTGCTCCTCATAATCTTTCGGCTGATCTATATCATCATTCGCCTGTTTTCTAATTAGTATTTGATTTGTAACGTATTTACTTAATTCATATAGTGCTATGATCATCAGTGTTTTAAGTATTTCCATATCAATTCACCCTTATCTTATTGTTAATATCTATAGGTATGACCATGCCACCGTATTTCTTAACAAATTCTTTTACGACTTTAACATCATCAAAAAGTGTGGCTCTTCTTGGATTGGTAGTAATATTTACGTCCATAAATACTACACCCGACCATTTACTCCCCCAGACTCCAAATGTTTTCCTTAGTTCGCATCTAAAATATGTTGTATCTGTTGCGGCTATCATGTATAACATCTATTCACCCTCCTTAATAAATTCTGTTACTAACTCCACTACCTTCTGCAAAGTCTGCTAATATATTTATAGTTTCTTTATGACTATAGTTTTCTCTTAGCTTTTTATAAGGTCCTTTTAAATCTTCTGTTTTAACAGCCTTTTCCATTTGCAATACTAAGACTTCACGTTCTGCTTGTTTTAACGCTTTATTGATATCCATATTCACTCACTGTCCTTTTCCATATATTCTGCATAAGTAGCATCACAGTTATAACAAATAAAATAAGTAAAAATAGGTTTGTTATTGTCATACACAAACTGATTATCCGTATTCAAACTTTCACATCTTGGGCATTGTATTTTATCATCCACTATCTCCTCTGCCTCTTCCTTGCTCTCTGCCTCAACCACAGTAAAATTTTCGTTCTCTCTAGTTTTGGTAACGTGAGTGAAAGGTGTGCCGGTTGAATCGGTTAGAGTACGTATTAAGTATTAAATGGTATCACCGTCTTTATAACAAAATTGTTATATTATTTAATTAATATTTACGAAAATACATTTATTTGATATTGTTCTTATTAATAACTAACAAGGAGACATTTATATGAGCAATCAATCAACACAATCAGAAAAAATACTAGCTGCATTATCATATTTTAGTGTGTTTTTTGCGCCAATCCTATTCCCTATTATTGTATGGATATTAGCCAACAAACCTGTTTCTACTCACGCTAAAAAGTCTTTAGCTTATCACATCTTGCCTTATATCCTAATTTTTGTAGGTGTAGGTTTAATTGGTTTAAGTGAATCTAATTCTAACAACGCATTAGGAATAACTTTAATTGTTATTGCTGTAATTGCCTTTATAGGCGCAATTTATTACGTAATATATAATTTATACTGTGGTATCAAAGTTTTATTGAAAGATAATTTATATTAACAGTCCCTTTTCAGGGGCTTTTTTATTTCCTCAACACTTCCTTAACCCTCTGTACTATGTCTTTCTTACAAGTCTGATTCTTTGATGAATGTTCCATTGATTGTCTTTCCTTTTCTTCCTTTGATTTCGTCATATGCGTACTGTAAACACTCCTCTAATGTCATTCCATGTTGTTGTGCCAATATAATTAATGTAACGACTGTATCGCCTATACCGTCTTTTAAATCGTCTAATTTGTTACGTGATAAGGCTGCACCAATTTCGCCAGCTTCTTCATAAAATTTCAATGCCTGTCTATCTGGATTACCATTGTGTAAGTTTTTATCTATTGACCACTGTTCTACTTGTTTTACTAATTCGTTCATATTAATTAGCTCCTATTCTGGTATAATTTATTTATCTATGTGTAAAGGGGTGGAAATTATGGAAAATATCGAATTTGAAGAACTTACAAAAGATCAACAGTATATTTTGTCAGTGATGTATAAAAAATATCTTGAATGCGTTAAATCTGGTTCAGTTAAGTTAAAATGTAATGATTTTAATGATGCCAAATCACTACATAAAAATTATTTTTCTGAGCTTCATTTTGAAGATGTAGAATATGATTTAAAAAAACTTAAAAAACAAAATTTTTTACATGGTGTATATGCAGACAACACTATTTTTAATATAACGATGGAAGACAAAACTATTGTTTATTTCGAAAATAAGTTCAAAAATGATATGAAAAATTTAATAGATAGCATTTCTAAAATAGCAAGTATCATTCCTGGTTTATAACTTTCCAATCGTCAGCCATTAAGTCATCAGCAGAAGGTTCCCAATACCTCTTGATATTTTTTCCGTTACTTCCGGTAACGATACATTGTAAAAAGCTATCATTTGTAGGCAAAATTTCTGCTCGATGACTTGTTTCCCATTCACTTCTTGTCATAGTAACTAAATGTTTGGTCGCTAACTTAGTTGCATCTTGTATATTCATTTTGTATCCTCCAGTTTTGTTATTTTGATTTCTCATTTACTATTTGTTAAAGTATTCTCATTGATTTTTTATAGGTAAGAGGTGATTCATCATGAATAAAGAACCTAGTAATTTTCTTATAGCAATTCTCGTAATTTTAATGTTCCTAATGTATTTAGGCCCATTCTTGTCAATGGCGTTTGACAAATTGAACTCACTGTAACCTAGTTCCATCATCTAATCACGCTCTCCCTTCAATGCTTTCTCATAAGCATCATTGCTAAGTGGTATTGGTTGTATACTGCTATCTTTTGTTAGCTGTAATTCAGTCAGTGGTTTGGTTACTGTTAGTTCAATATCACCTGCCATCTACTTAACCCCCAACTTATCTAACTCACGTCTAAAATGTTTATAGATATCGTTAGCAGGACTAACATACAACTTATAATTAATGAATTTGCTAAAGTCTTTGAGTAACTTCAGTTGTTTCACATTCTCCAGTTCCAACCTACTAATATTAGCTTTCAACACTGCTATATCATCGATTAGTGTGTCGCGTTCTGCTTTGTATTGGTCGCGTTGTTTTAGCGCTTTATATAAATGTTCTTGCAGCTTCATAATATTTCTATTAATTACCGTTTCTTCTTCTGGACTCACTTGCCATCACTCCTTTTAGTTTATTTAAAACTTTCCTATTATGTGCTTTATCCTCAGGCAACACTGCTACGATAAAGCTACGTTTATTAATCGCCTTTAAGAATCCACGAAATCCGTAATACTTTAGCAACTGTGCCATTTCCACTGTGTTCATCCCACCAGTGTTATATTTGTATCGTATATTTATAGTGTTGGATAGGATCATTTGTTACGCTCAGCAATCTTATTTTGTATCTTAACTATATTAATACTTGTACGAGTTAGTTCTGCGTCACTGTATATCAAGTTCTGATGGTTCAATCTTGCTAACTCACTTCTTTTTATTAGTGCTATGTTAGACAAGTCGTTATTAGTTTTATCTCCGTCTAAGAATATTAAATTATGTTTAGGTGGCACTTTACCGTACTTCTCTTCCCAAATTACTTTGTGTTTCAGTTTCCATCTATGGTTATATCCACCTTCATTAGATACTTTCACTACTACATATCCATAACTATTGATACGTTCAGCACCTATAGGTAAAGTAGTTTTAGGTTTATTACCTTTTTTGAATTGTGTCTTTTCACATTTCTTGTTATATATTGGTATGCCTTTGTTCCATGTAACATGACCTTTAGTGAACTGTGCTGAAACACCACATTTTAATTTCAAGCGTTTCACTGTAGCTCTTACCTGCGTGTATGTCATATTGCAATCAAAATATTCATTGAACATCTTAGTTAAATCGTGAATTGGAGTCCCTTGCACATTATCTCTAAGAAACTTTTTTTCATCTTCTGTCCAAATATGAGGCATATTAAGCACCACCATATAATAGTTTAGGCATTTCACCATTTGCATCTAATTGATCATCAGCGAACTTCTGTGCTTGTAGTACAAGGTTACCGTTATCTATAATCCCTTTAGCAATATTTGATACTGCTTTTGAACGTTCTATTTCTTCTTTTAAGTCATCGCCTTTAATCTCTTCATCATTTAATCTTTCTAGTTGTGCGAATAAATGATTGTTTAAATCACCTAATGTATTTTGCATTACCTATCTCTCCAATCGCTATATCGTAAGTATCGTCAATTTCTTTTGTGTATTCTCCCATTTCAATAACTGCTATTGGTTGGCCGTCATTGAAAATTAGTTCTTTTACTATTCCATATTCCGAAAGTTGCCCACCAGGTTTAATAAACCAAACTGTGTAACCAATATCTAATTGATCTATTCGCATCTATTCAGCCACCTTTGCAACGTCTGATAAGTCTTTACCATTACTCAACAAGTCCATCACTTGTTTTAATTGATATTTACCTAACATTTCTGATTTGTTATCTTCTTCAAAGTCACCTGTATTAATATTGATATTGAAGTTTGCTTTAACTAATAAGTCCATCACTGTAGTATTAGGTCGTCTGAACTTCTCTTTTCTCTTTTTAATTTCATCGCTTGTATACAAATTAAATCTCTTTTTAAAATTGTTTAGTTCTTCAACAGATACACGTTTGTAAACATTAGCAAATTCTGTATTCGGATAGCCTTTGATATTATATGAATGAATGTTGATGCGTTTCACTTTCACAGACATTACTTGCTTTGCATTATATAAATCATATTCTTTAACCATTTTCTTGTCCTCCTAATAATCTTTAACTTGTACGTCTGATACGTCCTTGAATTTAATATCTTCAAACCCTAGTCGTTCTGGGTTATTTACATACTTGTCATATGCTTTATCTGCTTCACGTTCCTTAATACTTTCTAAATCATAATTAGCTGTAACAGGTACAGTTACCTCTTGTTCGACTTCCACTTTGATTTTTAGCGTGATTGTTGCTTCATCATTCACTTAAATCACTCCAGTACTCTAATTCCATAATCACTTTCGGAGTTTCTGCATACTTCTTAAAACTTCTAATCTCCACTATTTGGTTATCATCTTGCCATACACGACCATTTGCAGCGTCTAATACAGTTTTAATTAGATTATCTATATCTGGTTTGGTTCTCTTGTATTGACCTACCATCGCTACATGTTTCTTCTTACTCCATGACTTAAGCAATGGAAAATGAAACTCAATTGTTAATCGGATTGGTTTATCTATCATCATGTAAGGCATCTGTTGTCTTAACATTCTCTTATGGTTTGTATACTTAGCAGGCATATAAGTTTGAACGTATTTGCCTACATTTCTAAACCTTGGCCTAGGTGATGCCATAGGTGCATCTACTATTAGCTCTATACGTTTCATTTATTCACTCCTATAGATAATCAAATATGCTCGTTTGCTCTTTGTCATTTAGGTTATATATGCGTTTGATTTCGTCTAACCTTTCATCAGTAACAATGTTTTCATCAAGTCCTAACGACTTATTCAATCCAGCGATACTATTTCTGTTTCTATCTAGTGGAATCACTGTCGCTACAACTTTTGAATTTTTATCTTTTAACGTGTATCTCTGACTTAATCCCATCTATCCCACCTCGCAAATAGCTTGACGTGTACCTCTTTCGTTTAATTTTTGGATAAATAGTTCATACAATACTTTCTCGTCTCCGTGAGCGTAGTTAATTAATTTCTGTACGTATATATCTGAGCACTTAAGATTTTGTTTGATAAATTGTTTAGTTACCATGCGTCTCTCTCCCTATAGTCATCACCAAGCACTCTCACTTGGCGTGAATTATGTTTCATACGTGAATTGATTCGTTGCCAATTCATATTTTGATTTAGTTCTTTATCACTAAAGTTGGTAGTGAAAATGTTATTTTTACCTACTCTGTTATCGACTATGCTAAATAGTTTATTTAATGTATGTTCTGTGTTTTCTACACCTATATCGTCTAGTACAAGCAAGTCGATACTGCTAAGTAATTTGACTAACTCGTCTGTAGTTTCAACTGCATTTTTATTGTAAGTAGCTTTGATACGATCCATTAACATTGGTATGTGCATAAATGCTACGGAATATCCTTGTGTTTTAACTGCTTTAGCAATTGCATACGCTAGGTGTGATTTGCCTGTTCCATATGACCCTTGCATGATTAATGACTTAGGCTTATCTATAGAAAATGTTTTAACGTACTCTATAGCAGTTTGTTTAGCATCTGTTTGTGATTGGTTTTGCGGTTGATAATTGTTCACTGTAACTTCTTGTAATGAGTAGTTAACATTAGATTGATTAAATATATTATTGATTGCTTTCTGCTTACGTTTTTTCTCTGCTTCTTTGCCTGCTGCAATCATGTTACACTCACAACCATCACGATATTCATAGCCACTACTAAATGTGTGCAAATCATACTTGTTACCACACTTCTCACAATACAGCCCTTTTTCTACATTGTTAGCTTCATATTGTTTAAGTGTTGCCGTTATTCTAGGGCTTAACATACGTTTCATTTAATCACTCCTAATCCCAATAACTAGGGTCATACTTCATACGTTCTAGTTGGTCTTGTCCTGTAGTTTTTATTTCTTGATTAAGATAGCCTTCAAATTTAGTACCGAATAATGTTTCTGGTCGTAAAAACTTTTCCATCTCAGTACCTTTCCATTCACTAACTTTATTGTTAATTACAGTTTGGAATGCCTGTTCGTCAAAACCATCTTTAAATCTAGCTTTGATTAAGTCTTTAGTCTTCCTAGTTGTAGCTTTATAATGCTTGCCTGTTAATTGATTAAGGTATACTATAATCGATTCATATGGATACACAGTCGAGGAACTCGACATAGTATTACTATCATTATTAGTATTGTTATTATTAGTTAAATCATTATTAGTTCTATTATTATTAGTAGTATGCCCTTGACGGTTTTCCGTTTGCCCGTTTTCCGCCAAACCGTTTTCCGTTTGTCCGTTTTCCGCGAAAGGCATTTCGGTTGGAGTTTCATAAACTAGATATTCATAACCTTTAAATGTACCTTTGTCACTTCTCTTTAAAGTACGTTTTATATATCCTACATTTATTAATTCGTTTACAGCTGAATTAACAGATTTAACGCCATCTTTCATGTGTTTTTGAACTTCACTTGTATATATTTGCCAATCATTAGGACGACTTAATAAGTAAAGTAAAACTCCTTTAGCTCTAGCAGATAATTTATCATCGTATATAAAGCCTTTGTGGACTAGTACGAAATCACCATCTTGTTTAATTGTTCTAAATGTTGCCAACTTTCTCACCTCTTAACATGCTGTTTAACTTTTCATCCACATCCACCCAAGCGTTTTCTAAATGATGTAGTTTATTAAAACTACTCATACCCATGTCATGCTGTTGGTTGTGATGTTTTCTACATAGTGCTAATACTTTGTTTCCGTAATGATTAATCTTGTTTCTGTTTCGTCCTCTACCTACTGCTTGATAATGCGCTAAATCGCTATTTGGAACGCCACATATAACACAAGTTTTGCTAATGGTAGATTTATATAGGAAATACTTATCGTTGCTCATAAGGTCGCTAGTAGTCTTATTCATAGGTACGTTGTGAGTGAATATAAAATCAAGTATTAACTCGATTAATTCACTTGCTTGTCTCCTGCTACAGTCACTTAACGAAATAGGCTGATAGCCTTTGAGAAACTCTAATTGTTTTTGAAACATATACCTTAAGTAATCCATTGGCTGTCCGTAGTGATTGAATATATCTCGTACCATTGCGAAAACCTTTTTCCGTTGTTTATCTGTTATCTTGTATGGATCACTCACAATTACATCGCACTCTACTTCTAGTCCGTTATCTAAAAGTAAGAAGTCTTTATTTTCTAAAGTTACACCCTCGATGACAGCAGTTATTGTGCCATCATCTTGCTGGATGTAGTTTTTAATAATTGGCATTACATCACCTTATTTATATTTCATGCAGTTAAAATGGTAAATCGTCATCTTGGATATCAACTGGACCGTTTGCGTTGGCAAAAGGATTATCATTTGTCGGTTTCTGTGTTTGGGACTGCTTACTTTGTTGTTTTCGTTCTACAAAAGTTACTTGGTTAACTGCAATATCTGTTGTGAATACTCGATTTCCTTCTTTGTTCTCATAGCTTCCAGTTTGTACCGAACCAGTGATACCTATTTTCTGACCTTTACTAAAGTTGTTAGCAATGATTTCGGCAGTTTTACCAAATGCTACGCAAGTTATAAAATCTGACTCATACTCTCCTGTTTGCTTGTTCTTAAACGCTCGTTGTATCGCTACTCTAAAATTAACTACATTGTTGTTTTGTCCCTTTAATTCTGGATCTGCTACTAAATTACCTACTCCATTAAATTGATTCATTATTCATTCTCCTTGTCTAATTGTTTTAATCCTGCGTCTAATTTCGAATGTGCATTTGCAATTTCTTTTTGTGAAACTTTATTAATCGCTTGAATACCTAACCAACGCATTGTTTTATCTAATGTCGCATCTCTACCGTTTTCTTGTGATATAGATACAAATTGATTTATTTTATCTTTTAATTCAGTGATATCTGTTTTGTTTGCTTCTGGCGCTTCTTCTCCGTGATATAGATAAAGTCCTATGCCATGTAATGCTGCTGCTTTAACAAAAGCGCGTTTATATGTTTTATTTATTTGGAACATATCTGCTTGTTTGAATGGTACTGATTTGTTTTTAAAATCTAATACTGGCAACGTTTCTGTCTTAGTTAAACCCTTTAATGTGATTGATACTGTTACGCTATATCCTTCTGGACTTGCTAGGTATGGAACGAAATATTGTTCATTTGTCACATCAGGATGTGGATATTCATGTATCTTCATTTCATAGTTAGGGTCAATCTTCATTAACTCTTGGTGTGCATATGACCATGCTAGGTATGACAAACCTTGTTTTTTCTCTACATGATCGTTTACATCCATTGAGTTAAGTTGGTTAAATAATGTTTGTTCAGTCATCTTGTACCTCCTCATATTCAGTTGTTTCTATGACTGTCTTTTTTATCGCTATGTGATAATCCATATTGATACTTGCTTCTTCCATACCGTTAAACTCTCTCGCTCTATTTCTGTTCGTGGAATAACTAGTCTCTGGATTAGTATCACTAGGCTTGTTTGTTATATAAATTGGTATTTCTCTGTGTCGAATGATATAAGTTATTGTTTCCTTCGCCATTTGACGAAACACCTCTATTCCATGTATATTTAAGTTATATATTTTAAAAATATTTGGACTGTTAAGCATTGCCGTGCTTAGCGGTCTTTTTTATTGCCTTGAAAAACTCTGGCCAAAACCAACAGTATGCTATGAAGAATGTTGCAAAGTAGATTACTGTTAGATAAATAAAATCACTTGTAAATATGAATGAAAGTGACATTACAAAAATTGATGTTAAAACTGATAAAATACCGTTCATAAACTTACCTCCTTATAAATTCGTTTCTTTCACAAAAATGTTTGATTCTATAAAATCAATTGCTGGTCTAATCTTCACGTAACGTTTGTTACCTTTGCCAAAACGATACATACACTCTTTTTGAAACTCTGCGTTTGAATAAACGTGTTTTTCTAAATCATTTTTTGAAATACCACTAACTTTTATAAATTCTTTTGCGTCTGCAAATCCGATAAATTCCATTCTGTTTCCTCCTATTGTTCAATTGTTATTTCAAAATGTTTTTCAATTTCCTGTACTGCCCAATACATAACTTCTTCTAAATGCCTCTCTCTGCTAATCTCGAGTGTTTTAACCACTCCACCTTCTTCAATAGAATGTTCAAACGTTTCAGATTTATCGTTGATATTCATTTCTAAGATGTAATGTATATACGTAAGCAATTCTTTTTGTTCTTGTGTCATTATTTAATCCCCCTATATTTCGAATTGGCTAATATCTAGGCCATACTTGATTGCCATGCTTTTAATAACTGAAATGTAAATCTCAATTAATCTTGGCTCATCATTAATCACATCTAATTTAGAAACTTTATTTATCTGAGATTTAGTAGCACCTTTTGCTAACATTTTTGCTCTACGGTTATTCAACCTTTGATCTAACTTACAGCGTCCCTTTTCTTCTAATAACTTGTACGCTTCTGTACGAACTGTTTTATGTTTATCTCCTCCACCTAAGTGTTGAGCAATTGCACCTAAAATTTTGTTTGTGTCGTTTCTCCAATTCTTAGTTTCAAGGCCTACTATATTGCGAATACCTGTAACTTCCGTTTCAATACGTTTGTTAAACTCTTGTTGTTCTTCTTGTATTTGCACGAACATCTTAATAGCTTCTAATTGGCTAGTAGGTGCATTGAGTTGTGATTGTTCTTTAATGTGATTTTGCATTTCATGAAACGCATTAACATATGTTGCAGTGAACAATATCCCTTTTTCTCCAGTCATTTTGTTAGCTACCATGTCACAACCTTTTTTAGTTAATAGGTAGTGTTTGTAATTTTGATTGTTTCCACCTAAATAAGTTGATTGAATAAAATAATCATCAAGGCTCAATTTTGAGCTTTGCAAAATTACACTTTCGTAATTCTCTATATCCCTAATTAAATTCTTGTGTTGCTTTCCTACCATTTCTGCTACTTCTCTACTGTCTACATATAATTCGTTGTTTTGTTTTACAATTTGTAATTCTTGCATTTATTTTCCTCCTATAATTTATTTCGGTTTTTCCGAATCGAATTCTAAAAAAATATTAGCGACTTTAATGTCTAAAGCGTCCGCTAATTTTTTTACTGTCTTAAAGTTAGCATTTTGTATATTGTTAACATCTTTTTCGAATAAATATATTGTTCTTTCGTTAACGCCAGACTTTGCAGCTAAAGCAACTTTAGTGTAACCTTTAAGACCGCGCCATTCTTTTAAAGTTAGAACGGTATTTTCATTCATTTTTTTCACCCCTTTCGAAAAGGTTAACCACATTGTACCATTACGGTTTTTCCGAAGTCAAGCATTATATTTCATTTTTACCGAAAAAATATTTCGGATTTCCTGTTGTAAATATCTGACAATAATGTATAATATAGGTACAAACTATTTTTAGGAGGTAACATAAATGTTTAGCCAAAATTTAAAATACTTAAGAAATAAACATAATATGGAACAAATTGATCTAGCACACAAACTAGGAAGAAAAAGCGCATCTAGTATTAGCGAATGGGAAAAAGGCAAATATACTCCTAAAATGCAAACATTAGTTGAAATAGCATCTATATTCAACGTCAATATAGATGATTTAATGGGAGAAGACTTATCTTCTTCTAAAGAATCAAAACCTAAAAATGCTTTTGAAACCATCGCTGCTCATTTAGATGGTGATTTAACAGAAGAAGAATGGCAAGAGATATTGGATTATGCAGAATTCGTTAAAAGCAAGCGTAAAAAATAAGGAGTGTTTCCATGAGAAATTATGAAAATTTATTGGCAGAGTATGATGACGAAATCATTATTGAGGAAACCAATTTGAAGAAGGGTCTTGCTGGTTTATATTTAGGTGAAGTCATCCTTATTGAAAAACGCATGAATTCTGTAAATAAACTCGAAACTTTGTATGAGGAAATTGGACATCATTTAGTTACATATGGAGATATTCGAGATCAATCCAAAATGTTAAATCGAAAATTTGAATTAAAAGCAAGACGTTTAGGTTCTGAATTAGCTATTTCGCTTGATGGAATTATTGATGCTTTCTATCACGGAGTACATAACTTATTTGAGATGTCAGAATATTTTAACGTTTCAGAGGAATATGTATTAAATGCATTAAATCATTATAGAATGAAATATGGTTTAGATGTATATTACAAGGGTTATGTAATTAAATTCGAACCTTTACAAGTATTTAAACATGAGAATTGGGAGTAACTAACCTGCCCTCGCACGTCATACACGTGTATACTAATGTAGGTTGTTCAATATAGATTAATTTTATTATTAAGGAGAATGCATAATGGGAAAGCAAGACACACTTACCTTTAAGGAAACTATGGTGGAAGGAGATTATTTAAGAACTCTAACGAAAGAACAGAAAAAAGAGTACAAGAAAAAATCAGTGGAAGAAAAAAGAAAAATCATCCATGAATTTAACCCGCAAAAATTTGAACAATCCAACAATGATGGTAATAAAATCTTTAATTGGATTAAGAAACACAAAATTTGGAGTGGTATTATAATATTGTTACTTATCGGTGGCATTGGAAGTATTTTTACTGATTCCGAAAATACAGAATCAGAAGAACCTAAAAAAGAAACTACAAGCAAAGAGAATACAAAAAACACATCTAATACAAACGATAATAAAAAAGAACAGGAATCAAAAGGAAAATCTCAAGATAAAAAAGATAAAGACATCACACATATAAAACAAGATGGCTATGACGTTTATGAGAGAGATGCTGGCATGCCGCTCAGTGAAAATTCATCTGTAAAACATTTCTCAATGGAAATGAGCAATAAACTGAAAGAAGATCACCAAAATATTGAGCAAGGTGCAATTTTTAAAGATATTATGAAATTTGAAGATGAAAAAGGTAATGAAACTAAAATGGTAGCTTCAATTGTTTATGTTTCAAAAGAATCAATAAACGAAATAAACTACAAAAATTGGCCTAAAAATCCCGAATCATTATATGATGTTGCAGATGGTATAGTATTTCACGCTTACATCAATAACAACGATGTGGCTAAAACAAGAAACCAAGATGAAATACCACAACAATTTTACGACATGTTAGGTGAAGAAAAATAATTAAACGATTATTTAACTCTATCTTGGATATTTTTAAAATTTATTATTAAGGAGAATGTAGAATGAAAAAGTTTTTATTTTTATTACTAACTAGTTTTTTAGTTTTAGCAGCGTGTGGACAAGAAGAAAGTAAATCTGAAGACAAAAAGGAAACTAAGTCATCAGATAAAGATGCTAAGAAGGACAATGAGAAAAAGTCTGAAAATAAAAAAGATAAAAAATCTAATGATGAACGTAAATCAGATGATAAAAAAGATGAATCTGAAGAAGTAGCTAGTAACAATGAAAAACAAAACCAACAAGCACAAGTTGAACAATCACAAGAGCAACAGCAACAAGGACAGCAAAATTCACAGCAACCTACGCAAGAAATACAAGGTGGTAATGACGCTGGTGCCTCAGAAGAACAGCAAGCCTTTTTAAGAGAAAGTGATCCAGAATATTATTCAGAAGTTGATGAAAATTATATAAACAGAGACGCAGAATTTTATGATAATTTACCTCAATCGGAACAAGATAAACTTAAAAGACACACAGATAATATGGCTGATGCTGACGAAGATGACCCACGATGGGATGAACAATTAGAAATCAATATGAGAGATGACATTTCTGATGAAGAAAGAAGAGAGTTATCTGACCAAGTTTGGGATTAAATTAATAATTATAAGGGCATTTAACTATGCCCTATATATTTTTATCTTTTTTAGGAGGAATCAACTAATATGGCAACATTTACAATAACAAAACGAAAAAATAAAACATCTACCTCATGGCAATATGATGTGAAAGACGCTAGTTTTAAATCTGGTAAAAAGCGTAAGTCTGGATTCAAAACGAAAGCAGAAGCTACTAACGCAGCACAACAATTAATTAGAGATTTAGAAGATGGTAATAAAATTGAAGATAATAAAACGTTCGAAACTTATTATAATGACTGGTTAGAAATTAAAAATAAAAAAGACTTGTCCCCTCGTCAATATTATTGGTATGAACGGTCACTTAAATTATTTAATGAATATTTTGGAGAGAAAATATTATTAAAAAATATAAAACGTACTGAATATCAGAAATTCTTAAATAATTATGGTAAAGGACATGCAGATGAAACAGTAAGGAAAGTAAATGGTTGTATTGGTCCGTGTTTACGAGAAGCAGTATATGATGGTTATATAAAAAAAGACCCCACCTTCAATGTAACTGTAAAAGGTACTGTAGAAGCTAAAGAGGAACATTTTAAGTATATGAGCATTAAAAATTATTTAGATATGATGGAATTTTTCAAAAGCAAAAATGAACAAAGTTATATTTTCTTATACTTATTAGCAATCACTGGAGCAAGGTATAGTGATGCAATTAACATGAATTACGATGACCTAAATAAAGGAAATGGTGTTATACATTTACCTGGGACAAAAACTAAAAATTCAAAAAGAGATGTTGAAGTAAATCAGAAAGATATAATGTTAATCAATTCTAAGTTATCTAACTTACCTCGTAGAATTGATGGAAAGTTATTTGCTTTAAGTCATACTGCAGTAAATAAATCTTTTAAGCACGCGAAAAAAGTTATTGGATTAGATGATGATAATGTAACCCCCTACTCACTTAGACACACTCACACATCTTATTTACTTTCTAAGGGCTTACCTATCGAATATATTAGTAAACGTTTAGGACATGCCAGCATATCAATAACTTTAGATACGTACTCTCACTTGTTAGAAGAACATAAAAAAGAGCAAGGCCAACGTGTCAGAGAATTATTCTCTTGACACATATTTGACACTTGCTCTTATTAAAGCCTATTATACCAAGCTTTATGTACGGAGAGTGAGGGATTCGAACCCTCGAGACGCTTGTGGCGCCTACACACTTTCCAGGCGTGCTCCTTCGGCCAACTCGGACAACTCTCCATATAAAAAAACAGAAGCGATATTTCACTTCTGTTTGTATGACCCCGACGGGACTCGAACCCGTGTTACCGCCGTGAAAGGGCGGTGTCTTAACCGCTTGACCACGGGGCCATGGCTCCACAGGTAGGACTCGAACCTACGACCGATCGGTTAACAGCCGATAGCTCTACCACTGAGCTACTGTGGAATAATTATAATGGAGCGGGTGATGGGAATCGAACCCACAACATCAGCTTGGAAGGCTGAGGTTTTGCCATTAAACTACACCCGCATTTTAACGATTATGGGGCGGATGATGGGAATCGAACCCACGAGTGTCGGAACCACAATCCGATGCGTTAACCACTTCGCCACAACCGCCAAAGTAAAAATTAAAGAATGGTTCAGGACAGAGTCGAACTGCCGACACATGGAGCTTCAATCCATTGCTCTACCAACTGAGCTACTGAACCATAATTAAAAATGACGGTCCCGATGGGATTCGAACCCACGATCTCCTGCGTGACAGGCAGGCGTGTTAACCGCTACACTACGGGACCTTTTGAAAATTGCGGGAGGCGGATTTGAACCACCGACCTTCGGGTTATGAGCCCGACGAGCTACCGAACTGCTCCATCCCGCGTTAATATTATTAATGACGACTACCAATTAAATATACCATAAATGTCAACTTAATGTCAACGTTTTTTTAAAATAATTTACATTGGCTTAATAAGTTTTAAAACTAAGTATGATAGTGGCTGTTTGCACATCACCTATCAAATAAGACTAACTCAGTATATAAAGATTTCATGGTTTAGTCAATGGATTTTAAAAACTAATTTGTGTAAAAATGGTTTTTAATAATATTATTTTAATTTTAGTTCCTTTTTTATATAAAAAACTAGTAACTTCGTCAATTTTTTTATAGTTTTTAGACATTATATCAATCAAAAAGCGTAACAGTAGTTCAATAGATATAGACCTTCCACCTAAATAACTCTATTTAAGATTGTATTTATTGACTCATAATACCTTGTATTTTACTTTGCAATCTTGTAAATGTTGTAAATCCATCATCTTCCATAAAATGCCCGCCATATTCAGTTACTTTACATTTTCCACCTAATGTATCCATTAACCTTTTAGTTTCTTCATATGATACGCATTTATCGTCCCTAGCGCATAAACCATAAAAAGATTCCACTCTTTCTTTAACTTGTTCATAATCGATTTGAAGTTTTTCTGTGTAAGCTAATTCATCCGGTATTTGAACATCTTCCATAAATCCTGAAATACTAAACAAACCTTCTATATAATTTGCATCCACTTCTTCAATAAATTTTAATGATGCTAAAGTACCAAAGCCATGCGTAACAAAATAAGTTTCATATTTATTAATTTGAATTTGTTGCTTCATTTCACTTACCCATTTTTCGATTTTGCTATCTTTCTCATATGGTAAATTAAATAATGTTACATTATAGCCTTCTAATCTAAGATTATTTGCTAGCCAATCATACCAATGATTTGATGCATCGCCATATTTTGAATGTACTATTACGATATCAGTCATAAATATCCCCCACTTTATCTGAATCACATTAGCTATCTAATATACTAATTTTACAACTATTTCATTATCTCATATATTAATTTGAATTATAAATAATTATATATCCATAATTAAAAAACCGTAGCATCTATATAACTATTCGATAAATAGATGCTACGGTTAATTGTTGTGATTTAATTATTATAATTCTGCTAATAACTCTTCTACAGCATTTTTACCTTGTTGAATACAATCAGGTAAACCTACCGCTTCGAATGATGCACCTGTAATACGTAGTTTTGGATAATTTTGTTTAATATGTGTTTGTATTGATCTAATTTTATTGATATGACCAATGTGGTACTGTGGCATACTTTTAGGTAATCTGTTTACAATACTAAAGTCTGGAGCACCTTTAAATGTCATCATCTGGTTTAAATCTTTTTTAACAATATTAACTAATTCTTCATCTGTGTGATCATCTACAACTGTATCATTAGGCTTACCTACATAAGCACGTATAAGTACTTTGCCTTCAGGTGTCGTAAATGGCCATTTCTTACTTGTCCATGTACAAGCTGTTATGTCGGTTTCACTTGTACGTGCAATGACAAAGCCAGTACCGTCGTATGTGTTTTCAATATTTTTTTCATCAAAGGCCAATACAACAGTGGCCACTGTTGTACAATCCATAGATTTAAAATAATCAAATGCAGGATCATTTCCAAACCATTGCATAAATGTTTGATGTGGTGTGGTCACTAACACACTATCGTAAGTGTCTTTATTTTCTCCAATGATAACTTCATAATTATTTTGTGTAGTTATGATATCTTTAATTGGCGTTTGATATTTAATTTCAACACCTTGATTGATAACATATTCAGTCAAATATTCTATAAATGAACTAAGTCCATGTTTAAACTGTTTAAATTGTCCTTTAGGTGCACCTGGGTATAATTGACGCTGCTTTTGGCGCTGTATTTTTTCATGTCTCATGCCTTTAATCAAACTACCAAATTGTTCTTCCCTCTGCTTAAACTCGGGAAAAGTACTCATTAAACTTAAATCATCGATATTTGTACCATAAATACCACCCATTAAGGGCTCAATTAGATTTTCTAGTACCTCATCACCCAAACGTTCTCGGAAAAATGCGCCAACAGAAATATCTTCATCCATTTTTGTTGGCTTTTTAAATAAATCTAATCCAGCACGTATTTTTCCTTTGGGAGATATTAACTTTGTCTTTAAAAATGGTTTTATATCTGTTGGTACGCCTAGTATAGACCCACCAGGTATTGGAAATAATTTATTCTTTGCATAGATATAAGACTGTCCAGTTTGATTGGTAACCAAATCATTTTCTAAACCAATCTCTTGAGCGATATTAGTCATAATTTGTTTGCGACCTAAATAAGATTCTGGGCCTAACTCAATAGTATAACCATCTTTTCTATATGTTTGGATTTTTCCACCAGTTCTATTAGAAGATTCGTATATAGTTACGTCTACATCGGGACGTAATTTTTTTATAAAATAAGCACTAGATAATCCTGTAATACCAGCACCAATTATTGCGATACTTTTACCCAAATTAATTCACGCTTCCTTTAATAAACATTTTTTACTTCGTCAACGATTGCACCGATGAACAATGGATCTGTATTAGGCATTGAAGGTCTGTAATAATTTACTCCTAGTTCATCACAAACCACTTTACATTCATAATCGTTATCAAATAATACTTCTAAATGTTCGCAAACAAATCCTACTGGTGTATATATGAAATGCTTGTATCCATGTGTTTCATACAAAGATTTCGTCAAAACTTGAACATCTGGTCCTAACCATGGCGTGCCCGTATTACCTTCAGATTGCCATCCTTCTGCCACATGAATGATATCAGATTGTTCCTCTAATAATTGTGCAGTATGATGCAATTCATTCGGATAAGGATCATTATTTTTCTCAATCAATCCTTTAGGCAAGCTATGAGCCGATACTACTAAGACGGTTTCATCGTGCTCTTCACGAGGGATTCTTGTTAGTGTTTCATTAATTTTTTCAGTCCAGTATTGTATAAATTTAGGCTGTTGATAATAATGCGCTACATGTTTAAATTGAATACCGAATTTATCTGCTTCTTTTTGGGCACGTGTATTATAAGATCCCACTGAAAAACTTGAATAGTGTGGCGCTAATACAACCGTAACTGCTTCATCTATACCATCTTCATGCATTGATTGTACTGCATCTTCTATAAATGGAGAGATGTGCTTCAAGCCTATATAAAGTTTAAATTGCACTTTATCATATGCTTCATTGAGCGCGTCTCGTAAAGCTTCAGCTTGTCTATTTGTTGTACCTGCTAAAGGAGACAGTCCTCCTATAAATTGGTATCTATCTTTTAAATCTTGTAATTCTGCATCAGTCGGCTTTTTACCATGTCTAATATCAGTGTAATATGGTTCAATATCACTCTCTTTATATGGTGTACCGTAAGCCATTACTAATAAGCCTATCGTTTTTGTCATTTTAAAATCATCCTCTTGTATAATAAATTTTAGATGTATATGACATAAGTATTTGTAAATCTTGGTAGCCAATGTTTATGTCGTACTATCTTTGTGTATATTCATGTACAAACGTAGTCACTCGTTTTAAAGTTTCAGGTTTCACCTCTGGAAAGACACCATGGCCTAAATTGAAAATATGTTTCCCGTGCTCCATACCTTGATCTAAAATCACTTTTAGTCTTTCTTCTATAACGTCCCAAGGTGCTAATAACAGAGATGGATCTAAATTACCCTGTAACGTTTTATTAATATTCATCTCATTTGCCTCTTTAATAGATAAACGCCAATCTAAACCTAGAACATCGATTGGTAAAGAATTCCATTCATCGGCTAAATGACTCGCGCCAACTCCAAACAAAATAACTGGCACATTATATTTTGCTTTTATACCACTAATCAACTTATTCATAGCTGGTTTTATATAATAACAATAATCTTGAACATTTAGTGCTCCCACCCAAGAATCAAATACTTGAATGATTTGGGCACCCGCTTCTACTTGAGCGGCAGTATAAGTGATAGACATGTCAACAAGATGATCCATTAAAGCGAACCATGTTGCTTCGTCACTATACATCATTGCCTTTGTAAAATTATAATTTTTTGAAGGTCCGCCTTCAATCATATAACTTGCTAAAGTGAATGGTGCGCCAGTAAAACCTATTAAAGGTACATTTAACTTTTCTTCAGTTAATAATTTTATTGTATCTAAAACATAAGGTACGTCTCGTTTTGGATTTATAGTGCCTAGTTTCTCAACATCTTGAATATTTTTTATTGGATTATGAATAACAGGACCAATGCCTGATTTTATTTCAACGTCTACACCAATTGGTTGTAGTGGCGTCATAATATCTTTATAAAGTACTGCTGCATCTGTATTATAATTATCTACAGGTAAATGTGTTACATATGCACACAATTCTGGTTGGTGCGTAATTTCAAATAATGAATACTTTTCTTTTAATTTTCTATATTCAGGTTGTGACCTCCCTGCTTGTCGCATAAACCATACTGGAGTGTGCGACACAGCTTCACCATTAATCATATTTAGGATTGTATTATTTTTATTATGCACCTTGTAATCCTCCTACATTGTAATCATTCTTATCTATAATACCATACTGCATTATTACTCGTATTTCATTGTGCTTAAATGTCATAAAAAAGACAAACTGTTAGCTTTTCACGATTTAATCATTTGACTATTGTTTTATAATAGAAATCAATTATAATGTTATCAAAGCTTATTTTATATCTATTTGAAAAATTAGATATATCTATAGTAAGGTATAGTAGTTAACTATACTTTCATAAACAAAGCAAGGGGGAAAATCTTTATGAAAATTTTTGCATCTTATGGGACGTTTGGTTATTTAAATCAAATTAGACTAAATAATCCTGACCATAACTTATTACAATTTTCTGCATCAGATTCTTCAGTGATTTTGGAAGAAACAGATGAAAAATCAGTATTAAAACAGCCTTTAATTTATGACATCCTTGAGTCTGAGGGAGACTTAAACGCAAACCATTTTTATTCTGTAATCTTTGTACCGACATCAGAAGATCATGCCTATCAACTAGAAAAAAGATTAGAAAATTTAACTACTGATTTCAAACAATTTGCAGGTTATAGATGCTACCGTTTCTTAAAACCAGAGAATGGGTTAACTTATAAAATTTACTTTGGTTTTGAAAGCAGGACAGCTTATGAAGACTTTAAAGCTTCCTCTGTTTTCAAAGATAATTTTGATAAACTTGCGCTTAGTCAATTCTTTGGCTCTAGTGGTCAACATTCAAGTTATTTCGAAAGATATCTCTTCCCAATCGATGATAACTAATTTTTCGTAAAGATAATAATCAAAATAAAATGGTCGTTGCTCATTTCATTTAATGATGTATTGAGTAACGACCACTTTTTTAATCTTTTAATAATGATTCTTGATATTTAAGTTTTTTGACTACATTTCTGATGGTTAACCACCCTACTAAAAAGAATAACAAGCCATAATAGCTATACATCGGTAATGTGATTGCATAAACGATTACAAACAATACCCCAACAATAAACATGAGTCTATATAGAAATTGTTCATAACCTTTTATTACTTTAGTATCCGGACTCGGCCAAACTTGTGGCCACAATCCATAAGCTTGCTGCGTATAAAACTGAGCCATTTGTAATAAAACTATATACATAAAAAGACTACCTATGATTAGAGTAATTAACGGTTGAGCTAACCAAAACATTAAAATCATCGCTAATACAACTAATCTTAATATTATGTTAAACGCATCTTTTCCTCTTGCAAAACTTCTAATAAATAAATAAAGATACATATAGTTTTCATTAAATTTCTTATTTTTCGGCGTAATTAACAATGGATCAAGATAACTCCTACGTACTGCCGTTTCCTTTAAATGCTTAACATCGGTAAACATATTCACAAATTTATAATAATTCATATGATGTTGTTGTTCTGATTTAATCATTCTTTCCCAAGGGAATAATTGATTTTTATTTTGATATTTAAGCAAAATGGCTAATCCAATTAATACGAACATAGAGGTTAAGCTAGATAAATTTTTTGCATCTAACGCAACATAGTATCCCGAAGCATAAACGATAAACAATACAAGATGGAGAGACCAACTTTCTAATTTATACTTGTACCATTGCCATTTCACTAATAATCCTAAATAAGGCATAACTAGCATTAACACAGCAAACAGTATATAAAATTCAAATGATCGGTTATTTATTACGAAAAACAGTGGAAAAAGTACGATTAAAATTACAAGCTGAAGTCCTATTCGGGAAAAATAACTATAAACTAGCGATTGTGTCATGTATATTTCCATATTTTTTTCGAAGGGTAATAAAAACAACCTATCCGCATCTTTCAGTAAAGTCCTTAATGGAAACATTGAGGTAATAGCCACAATAACACTCGCAATCAAAGCATAATTAATATGTTTCGGAATAGACTTTAACCAATCACCATACCCTAATATAAATGCACCTAATAAAATTACAAGGAATACTGAAAAATGGCCATTGAAAATAAATTTATTATAAAATTGCTTTTCTTTACTGATTTCTTTTTTTCTACTAGAAAATAATTGCTTAGCATCCTGCGTCATGAATTATTGCCACCTTGTGTTACATGGATGTATATCTCATCTAGTGTTTTACCTTCTAAGCCTGTCTGCTTTCGAAGTTCTTCCAAATTTCCGAAAGCAACTATTTCTCCTTCATCCATGATTAAAAATCGATCACAATATCTTTCCGCAGTTGCTAAAATGTGTGTGCTCATTAAAACTGTTCGATTTTCATTCTTTTTCTCAACCATTAAATCTAACATTGATTGAATTCCTAAAGGATCTAAACCTAAAAATGGTTCATCAATAATGTATAGTTCAGGATCTACTATAAAAGCACATATTATCATTACTTTTTGTTTCATTCCTTTAGAAAAATGACTTGGGAAGATATCTAACTCATCTTCTAATCTAAAAGTCTTAAGTAATGGGCGTGCTCGTTCCATTGCTTCTTCCCTACTAATATTGTAAGCCATAGCCGTCATATAAATGTGTTCTTGTAATGTTAGTTCTTCGTATATGACTGGCGATTCAGGAATATATGATAATTTCCTTCTATAAGTCTCGACATCTTGATTAATGTTGATATCTGAAATAGTTAGACTACCTTCCATTGGGGTCAGTAATCCTAACATATGTTTAATTGTTGTACTCTTTCCTGCACCGTTCAACCCAATAAGACCAACAATTTCTCCTTGATTGAGTTCAAAATTTATATTTTTAATTACAGGTCGTTTACCATATCCACCTGTTAAATGTTCTACTTTTACTGTCATATGGCACCTCCACAATTTATATTGTATCAAAAATTAAGCTTTAGGTATAAATTTATTGCGAAAACTGACGTGAATAATATAGTAATGCTATAATAGGCAGTAACAATCTTACAAGGAGTGAAGCTTTTATGTCAGAAACAGTGTTCAGTAAAATTATTGATGGTGAAATTCCGAGTTATAAAGTATATGAAGATGAATACGTATATGCATTCTTAGACATTTCACAAGTTACAAAAGGTCACACATTATTAGTACCAAAGAAAGCATCTGCAAATATTTTTGAAACTGATAGTGAAACTATGACACATATCGGTGTTGCTTTACCAAAAGTAGCAAATGCTATTAAATCAGCTTTTAACCCTGATGGATTAAATATTATACAAAATAATGGCGAATTTGCCGATCAATCTGTTTTCCATCTTCATTTCCATTTATTACCAAGATATGAAAACGATGTGGATGGATTCGGTTATAAATGGGAAACACATGCAGAAAGTATCGATGATGAACAAAAGGCAAAAATCGCAGAAGAGATAACTGCTCACTTCGATTAAAAATGCTTACCTTATAACATATGGGGTATATAAAAATTATTAACCGTTGAGATATTATTTAGAAATGAGGAGAATTTTTATGAAAACAGCTCAAATATTATTAGGTCTAGGTGCTGGAGTTGCTACTGGTCTAGGCGTAGCGTTGATGAATCGTGATAAAAAAGATTCTAATGAATATATTGAACACGCAAAAAAACCGGTGGGTGCTGAGTCTGAGTTTGATAGAGAAATCAATACAATTAAACAAAGTATAAACGACATCACTAACTATATTGCTCAAATAAAGTCTGAAGGTACTGAATTTGGTAGTTCAATAGGTGATGAAGTTAAAACAATGATTGGTGATTTCAAATCAGATATAGACCCTAATATCGAAAAACTACAATCTCATATAGAAAACCTTCAAAACCGCGGAGAAGAAATTACTAAAGCGTTCGAAAAAGATAATTAAGTTTATCATGACTCGGTTTAAACTCTGTTACTAACATTTCTGAACTGCAATTCACCCTTTATTTGTGTGAGTTGCAGTTCTTTTTTAATTTTTAGCTATTCAGACTTAAAGCGTAATATAGTACTTAAATTTAAGTGTATTACTAGAAACAAATTTATCTTGACGTTTTTTCTATTAAGATAGATAATACGAAAGTATATAGCATGCGAATTATAATATAAAGGAGTATGACCAAATAATGTATCTTTGTACACGGCAAATAGATATTAATGCGCGTTTTGGTTTACCTAGGATTGCTTTTCTTAGTTTAGTCACAACAATCATTACATTTCTCATTGCTTATGAAATTTTATACTTCTTTTCAAATACAAAGTTAACAGATAAATATTTTTTAGTTTTTTTGTTACTCGTATTAGTTTTATACCCTATTCATAAAGCAATTCATTTATTCTTTTTGTTTCCGTACTATAAATCATTTAAAAAGTATAAGTTATTAAAACAAAAAAACATCCCATTTTATAACACGTACGTTAACACGCCTGTAAACAAGTATTATTTTTGTTTTGATTTGATAACACCAGTTATTATAATCACTTGTGTTTGCGCTTATTTAAGTACTTTATTCCCGCAGTATGGACATTATCTAATGTTTCTTATTGCCTTAAACATGGGCTATTCAGTAATGGATTTTCTATATTTAAAGATTATTATATTTTCAAACGAAGGAACTTACATTGAAGAACATCAAACAGGCATCAATATATTAAATAAAGTTGAATCAAAACATGAACGTCATATATAACTATTATTTTGAAACATATAATATTAATGTTTCAAAATAATTGCTATCACAATAATAACTTGTTATTTCAAAAGCTTTTTTTAACGAGTTTTTACAATTTAAATTATTTTTGTCTAATGGGACAACAAAATCTTATTTTTGGAATTTGATTTTGTTGTCTTTTTTATTAACAGCCTAATACTATAGTCTTAGAAATTGTGTTTCTAATTGGTGATTACACAATAATATGTTATATTTACGTTGTTATTCTTACAAAAGGAGTTTCCAACCATGAAAACATTGAAAAAAGTTATACTTCCTGTTACTGCAAGTGCTTTATTATTGGGTGCGTGTGGTAACAGTGCAACAGACTCAAAAGAAGATACAATCATTTCTTCCAAAGCTGGTGACGTTAAAGTAGAAGATGTTATGAATAAAATTGGCGATGAACAAATTGCTAACAGTTCTTTCTCTATTTTATTAAATAAACTACTGGCTGATAAATATAAAGATGAAGTTAACACTAAAGATATTGATAAAGAAGTTGAAAAAGAGCAAAAACAATATGGTGGTAAAGACCAATTTGAAAGTATGTTAAAACAACAAAAAATGTCTCTAGGCGATTACAAAGAACAGAAAAAATTACAAGCTTATCAAAAAGAATTGCTTAATGACAAAGTAGATATCTCAGATAAAGAAATAAAAGAAGATACTAAAAAAGGCTCTCACATCTTAATTAAAGTTAAAGAAAACAAAGATGATAAAGAAGGCTTATCGGATAAAGATGCTAAAGCTAAAGCAGAAAAAATTCAAAAACAAGTTGAGAAAAATCCAGATAAATTTGGCGAAATTGCTAAAAAAGAATCAATGGATAAATCCTCAGCTAAAAAAGATGGAAGCTTAGGTTATGTTACCAAAGGTCAAATGGAAGATAAATTTGAAAAGGCACTCTTCAAGCTTAAAGAAGGTGACATTTCTGATGTAGTCAAAACTGATTACGGCTATCACATCATTAAAGCAGATAAGCAAGATGATTTTGATAAAGAAAAAGGTAAACTTAAAGCACAATTAATTCAATCTAAAGTTCAAAAAGAACCTAAATTATTAACAGATGCATATAAAGAACTATTGGATGAATACAAAGTAGATTACAAAGATAGAGATATCAAAAAAGCAATCGAAGATTCAATCTTGGATCCTGAGAAAATTAAACAACAACAGCAACAACAACAACAGCAACAAATGATGCAACAAAGTGGTGCTGGCATGTCTACAGGACAATAGTAATTTTAAAAAGAGGTTAGGAAAATTCCTAACCTCTTTTTATATATTATAAATAAAAGCAATACATAAAAATGAGAGTAGGACGACGCACCCATTTTTAAATGTAATTGCAGCCCCACTCTCAATATTTAATTTAAAAACTTCTTTTATCAAGCTATTTCAAGAAATATTCTAGCTTTAACTATTAATCTAAAGATGTCGGATTGTAAAATTGTCTACCATCTAACCCAAAGATACGTTCCGTAAATTGTCCTTTATTTGTTTTCTTAAATGCTTTTTCAAACATATTCATTTTCGCATCTATATTATCAATAAAGAACAATATTTCAGCTTCTTTCATGTGTGGTAATTTAGGTGATCCAAATTCCATTTTACCATGATGTGCTAAAATCATATGACGTAATAACAATACCTCTTCACCATCAATGCTTAATTCTCTAGCAGCTTCAGCTACTTCATCACTTGCAATCGAAATGTGCCCCAATAAGTTTCCTTCAACCGTATAAGATGTAGCTACTGGTCCACTTAATTCTCTTACTTTACCTAAATCATGTAAAATAATGGCACTATATAATAAGCTGCGATTCAATAATGGATAAATATCGCATATTGATTTAGCTACTTGCAACATTGTTAACACATGGTAACTTAAACCACTTGAGAAGTTGTGATGGTGCGTACTTGCAGCCGGAAATGTAAAGAACGCTTCTTGATGTTTACGTATTAAATGACGCGTAATACGTTGTAAAGTCGCATTTTCAATTTCTAACATATAATGTGAAATCTCTTCTTGAATTTCATCAGGTGTCATAGGTGCACCATCTACAAAATCTTGCGTTTTCATATTATCTTCAGGTGTAGCCAATTTTATCTTATTAATTTTCATTTGTTTACGGCCACGATAATTTATGATATCACCTGTAACGTGTACAATCTTTTCAGGCTCTAATACTTTCATATCTTCTTTACTTACAGTCCAAAGTTTCGCTTCAATATCACCACTTTTATCTTGTAAATGAAGCGTCATATAATCTTTACCTTGAGCAGTTACACCTTGTGTAGCTTTATGAATCAAGAAAAAATGATCCACTGAATCTCCAGGATTTAAATTTTCAACATTTCTCATTATTTACCGCCTTCCTCGATTTTATTTAAAGTAATAATTTGTTTTGAAGGCACACTCGTATCTTTCACACATGTAAAATACAAAATTTGATAACTGCTTGGCATTTGTCTTAAATAATTCATCATGATATCTTTTCTATATTTATCAAAATGCACAAAAGCGTCATCAATAATAATTGGGAATGGATAATACGGTTTTAAAGTTTGAATTAAACTCAAACGTAATGCAATATATAAAATTTCTTTCGTAGACTGACTTAACTCTACAGGCTCATACATCTGTCCATTTGCTTGTTTTACCATTAAATCGTCATTAGCATATGTGACTTGCACATAATGACCATTTGTTAAATGCGAAAAGATATTTGTTGCTTCGTTTATTACTTGTGGCAAACGTTTATCTTTAATTTGCTTAATATGCCCTTCTACTAAAGCTTGTAGATAACTAAGACTAGCCCAATCTTTAGCTTCATCATTTACTTTGTTTTTAAGTATATGGAATCTATGTCTTAAATCAGCTAAAGTTTTATCTGTTTCCATATCTGTAATTTTAGCATTTAAATCACTTACTTGTGACTGTAGTTCTAAATATTGGTCATTATAATCATCTACTTGTCGTGCGAGTACTTCATCTTCATTAGTTAATTGCGCAGCAGTTTTCTCACTCAATCTAGAACTAGTATCATAATTGTAATTTTGATTTTCTAGGTATTTTGATAAATCATTAAAACGTGCCATCTGTTGATGGTAATTTTGATGTTGAACATGATGTTGGTAATAAGACTCTTCATCATTAACATTAACAAAATTAAATAATTGTGAAATTACATTACTATTTTCGTTTAATCTATTATGAAGTTGTGAAACCTCACTTTCAATCAACTTAATTTGTTCATTGTTTCTATTCCACTTATCTAAATTACTTGTTTCTTCTTTTAGCCATTGTCTTATATCGTGGAATAATGACAATTCATTAAAATATGAAAATTGCTTTTTTGTGATTTCTTGCGCATGAGCATAAAATTCATCTAATTGTTGTTGTAATTCATGTGCTTTTTTATGAAGTTCAGTAATATGAACATCATGTTCTTTAATTTTATTCATTGTATTAATGCTATCAATAATTAATTCGTCAGACATTTTGTTCGATAAGAATAAATCTGATTTAACGTCATTAATATTGTTCTGAGCAGTTTGATAATATTGTTTGGCTTTCTCTAATGTGTCTTCTAAATAAGCTGCTTTTTTATCGATTGCTTCTTTTGTTTTAATTGCAGTTTGATACTGTTCACGCACTCTATACTGATCATCCAAATCAAAATCAAGGTCATAATTTTCCTCTAAATGATTCACTTGATGCTGCAAATCATCAATCTCTTTTGAAAATGTTTCGCTATGTCCAATTTCTTTTGATTTTACAAAGAATATACCTACGATAAAGATAAGAGATAAAATTGTGAATACGACACCGAAAATAATATTTGCAGATACAAATGAGAAGATTGTTAACCCAATTCCTATTACTGCTAATATCATTAGACCTATACGTAATAAATTTTGTTTTTTCTCATTTTCACGTTGCTCAGTATCAAATGCCTCTTTCATTTTTTGATAGAGGTTATTTTTTTCTTGTAATTCAAATACTCTTTTATTATATTGCTTTTTCTTTTCAAAATTTTCTTCTGGAACAATGTCCGCTTCTAATGATTTTATTTCTACGTTGTTTGTGTCTTTATCAATTTTATTTTCTTCAATGTTACGTTCAAGTTGTTGTATATATGCAGTTTGTTCTTGCTTGTTTTTAATTTGATTACTTACGTGACTTTTCATTGCTTCAGAATCGTCTACTTGATGATGAACATCTTGCCAACCAATATTTGAACTTAGCCCTGATTTTTCACGTGTTTTATCTTGAATTTCTTTTTCTACAGCCTTTAGTTCATATTCTTTTTGTTTAATTTCGTTTTCTTGTTGATGTAAATGATTAAACGCATCTATGTCACTTTGTTTTGGTACATTTACTTTTTCATTTTCTGCTTTTAGATGTGCTAATCGTTCCTCACGTAAACCAATATCTCGTTTTAAATTTTGTGTTTGTATTTTTGCAGATTCATAACGATCAATACCTTGTTCTGGAAACACTATTGGTTCAATATTTAATTGGGTTTCTAGTTGTTTCCATTCTTGAGTCTGTTCATGTAATGCAATCTCTTTTTGTTTTTGCTCATGCATTTTAGATAGTTGTGTTAAATTTTGCTTTAAATTACTTAACCTACGTTCAGCTTTATCTTTATCATCAACTAACCTTTTATATGAAGTTAACTTTGCTTCTTCTTCTCTAATTTGTCCTTCAAGTTCTTTCAACTGTTCTAATTGTTGATTTATGATAGGATTACGACCATTTTTCTTATATAACATTTCTTTTTTATTGCTTAATATTTCGCGCATACTTGTAAATTCTGTTGAACCTAATGCACCTGCTTGTAACAGATAATTTTGTAATTGCGTTTCATCCATTTTTTTATGAATATCTTGAAGCCCAAGTACGTCAAAAGAAAAAATACCTTGATATGTACGCTTAGAAATAAAATTCAGTTCTTTATTCAACCAAGTTTCATCTTTAATAGTTCCGTTAGGTAAGTATACTTTTAAGTCACCTGTTGCACTGCCTTTAATACGTTCAACCTCTACTAACGACCCATCATCTTGAATTAAAGTTAATTTTCCACCGTATTGGTTTCCTAATCGAGGCTCTAAACGTGGCTCATTTTCTTTCTTAGTTGGGAAGCCGAAAAGTATGGAATGAATAAATGCTTGGATAGTTGATTTACCTGATTCATTTTCTCCATATATTTCAGTAAATGATTCATCAAATTCAATCTTTCTTTGTATAAATTTACCGTATCCATAAATCTCTAATGATTTAATTTTCATTTTATTCTCCCCTCATATCTGACTTCAAGAGTTCTTCAGCATGTTCAATAAGTTCTCGTCTATCAAAATCGCTATACTTTTCTAAATACTTAGATGCTTTAGGATTTAAATATAAGTCATTCATCGCTTGATCATATACGGTATTGTCCTCGATTAACTCAGGAGAAAATTCTTTAACTAATGTATTTTGATCATCATACTTATTCTTGATTGTTAAATCTTCAATAAATACAAAGTTATGTTCATTAGTCTCATAATCACTTATCATTTCATGAATTTGTAAAATGTCTTGTTCCGGTATCCAATGATCCGAATCTACTATTACTTTGAGCTGATAGATTGCTTTACCGTTTTTTCTAATTTGAGTTTTAAATGCTTGTATATCATCAAAAAGACCTTGTTTAGACGTTTGTTTTGTTTCCAGAACAGCTTTCTCAAATCGTATAAATTGCGTTGGCACAAATTTAGCATCGAGATTTAAGTTGTCACCTTCAACGAGTAAACATCCTTTTTCACCAAGCTCTTTAAAATGTCTTCCTTGTATATTGCCAGGATAATGTATCTGTGGCATATCGCTCAATTGTTGACGTTCGTGTATATGTCCTAAGGCCCAATAATGATACAATTTATTATTTAAGTCTTCTAATCTAAACTCTGTGTAACGGTCATTTGTACTAGTTTTACTATATGTGCCATGCAAAATGCCTATATGAATACCTTTATAACCTTGGCTAGTTGGATATGCATCAAGCTTATTCTCATAACTCGCATCATTTTGGTAGCTAAAACCATGAAGATAAATTTCTTCACCGTTTTTAGTTATTGTTTGATATGTTTCTACATTTTCAGAGAAAACTGATACATTATCTGGCCATACAGTACCAATATTCGATGATAAAGGATCATGGTTACCGTGACATAAATAGATAAAAATCTGTTCTCTTTCTAAACGTTCGAATTGTTCCTTTAAAAACACTTCTGCACGTAATGTGCGGTTTTGTTGATCAAATAAATCACCTGAAATAATCATAAAATCGATTTCTTCGGCTAATGCTAAATCCACTATTTTTTTAAAACTTTCATAAGCACTTTTTTGAATATCTTCGAAAATAGGCTGACTGAGATAATCTCTTGACTTAAAAGGACTATCTAAGTGTAAATCAGCACAATGAATAAATTTCACCATACAGTATCTTTCTCCTTTATTGAAAGGTTTATTTAAACTGATGCATATTTAATATTTCAGTAACAGATTACACGCTTCAACTAACACTAAAATTTATGCATACAAATACCTTGTATTAGTATATTTTACCACATTGCCTATTAGACAGTCGATAAAACAAAAGATGCTCAATTTAAGACGATATCATTTCAAATTATTATTAAATGACTTAGCGTTTATCCATTTCTACCGCTTTTTAATTAAAACAGAATCTTTAAAAAGACTCACAAAAAAATGAGGCTGACACATAATTATATGTCTCAGCCTCAAATATTGTATTGGTAGTTACTACTAATTGGAATTGCGTTTAAATTAAGCTATTGCAATTATAGTCTCTACTACCATGATGGATGACAAAATCTTAGTTATAAAATAATTAGTTTTCTGTGCACTCCATTTAAACTACAACACAATATTTGTTTGTATCATAGTCTTCACACGTTACACTAACAAAAATTAGTCAGCGTAAATTTCATCTAAAGGTTTTACAATGATTTGGTTAATTTCTTGGAATACTTGGCTCATATTTTGTTCAGCAGCCATTAATTCAGAAATGTTAGAATCATTTTCGATTTTTTGAGCTTGTTCTTGTGCTTTTTGTAGCTCTTCTTCACCGATTTCTTCACCTTGCATTTGTTTTTGTTGGAAATTTAATTGTGTTTCACGGAATTCATCAAATAAATCTTTTGATTCTTGATTTTCTTTAACTTTTGCATAAGCATTTTGAATAGCTTGATATTCATCACTTTCTCTTAATGCTTGTTCTAATTGATTTGCATGATCGTATAAATTTACTGCCACTATGCTTCACTCCTTTTTTGTATATGTGTGAAAACCACATCGATATTACAATAACATAATTTAATATGTTATACAAAAATTGCAATTACCCCTTGTAATAAACCAATAATACCACCTAATAAGAAACCTAATAACATAATTAATTTTAACTCTTTATTCGCTATATCTATAATAAGTTTTTCAATATATGCTAAATCAAACGTATTAATCTGCTGTTCGACCATTTGACGTAAATTAACTTTCTTCATAATTGGCGAGATATGTTTTGATGCATTTTCAATAATCACATTTGTTAGCTTTTGCGACACTTTATTTTCTAAAAATTGTATAAAGTTTGGCATAAGGGTATTTAGTGGCTTCGTTGCCATATTATTAATATCCATATAACCTATTGCTAAATCAGTTACTGATGTTTTAAAAGATTGAAATTGTTGTTCATTTAGCACTTCACTTAACTGTTTGGATTTAAAGGTTGTGTACTCATTCTCGATAATTTGATTTGCGATAACTTTCGCCTTGGGATGATTAGTCAATCTGATTAATTCATGTTGGATACGATCAGCAATACTTTCTTTCGTCATAAACATTTGTAATAACCCAACAATTTTCCCTTTTTCATTGAAGAATGTGTCTAACATTGATGCGATGTCTGATGCGCCTTTTTCAGATTTCAAATAGACACGTGCTCTATCAAATAATAGTTCTGGTACTGCTTCAACCTTACTATCTAAACTTTTTTCAATATCTTCAGGAATTAATTGTGCAATTGAAGTATTCCTATGATCATAATAAAACAGTTCTAATTTTTCTGACATGACCGTTTCTAATTTCCCATTTGCTAATTGGCCAATATCTATATCCATTTTATTTGCTAAATAATCAAAAGATGTACGATCTTCCTTTAACTTCTCAATTTGTTTTTGTACTACTTCTTCAATTGCAGTCCTCGTCGCTGTTGCATTTAATTTGGACTGAATCATACTTTCAGTAAGTAAATGTTCTTCAATAACTTGCCCAATTTTATCAGCAATTTCTGCTCTTCGTTTGGGTATTAAACCTGGCGTGAATGGCACGCGTTTGTTAAAAATATAATATGTTTTGAATGGATGGAATAGCATTTTCACCGCAATAACGTTCGTAATTCCACCAATTAATGCACCAATTATCATCATAAATATAATTATTAAAAATGCATGCATAAAAGTTTCTCCTTTTTATTTTACTTGGTAACGTACTACTATATAAAAATTCATTCTTAAACATTGTACAATACATATAGTTTAATTGTGTAGAAGAATACACTTATTCATTTTAAAAAACAATTAAAAATAAAAAAAGACCTAAATCTTTTGTTTAGGTCAAGTAGTGTATAGTGACTAAATCATTCATATACAATTTAAAGTCCTATGTCACCAAATTATATAAATAATGATTCTTCTATCACAAATTGAATTAATATTATACGTGCATTAACTCTTCTTTAGAAATTCTACCAAAATACGTTTCTGCTTCTCTTAATTTAGAAGTACCAAATATTGGTTGTGTTTCTTGGTTAAGTACGCGATAAATATCACTTACTTTATTGCTTTGTAAGATGAAACCATTACGGCTATCAACAGTGTTCCAGTAGATGTCACTTGTTGTTGAATGGTTAGGATATGCACAGTGGTTACGAGAAATAGTTTGTACCATTTCTAGAGGATCACAACCAAATGTACTATTTAAAACATCTGAATCTCTAAATAATGCACAAATTGAGACACATGTTGTCCAGTTAGGTAGTACTCTTTCTTTTTCTATTTGTACTAAAGTCTTTTTTGAAAGACCAATAGTTTGGGCCATCGTATCTTGCGTATAACCTGCTTCAATACGTACCATTTTAAATTTTGTTTGAATTAAATCTGTGAAATTCTGTCTATCCATTACTTTAATCTACCTTTCATCTAAAGAATATTTTATCCGGACACAAGAAATTGCAATAATACACGCTTCTTGAAACACAAATTACATCTTAATACAATTTTTAAGAAAATAAAAGAGTGAAATCAAATTTTCATCGTTTTTTATCATTGGCGCAATTATCAAAATAATCAATCTTATATCTTATAATTTAGTTAAAAACAAAAATCACTTTGTTTGTAAGCGTATTATTTTCGTAAAAAGTGTCATTATCTATCATTACTTATTACTCATAAAAGATAAAAACACTATTCATTATTATAGCCTATTTCTACTATAATAGTATAGTTAAAAGTATAAATTGTTCTATTTTTATTGAAAAACATTTTATTTATTTACATTGTTCAGAATATTCCCTATAATTTTAAGTACTTTTTAAATTTTGAGGTGCTTAAATGGAAGATAAATACATATTACTCGCAACATGCAATGACAAAGTTGGTATAACGTCATTAATTACAAATATTATTGCAGAATACGGCTCTAATATTTTACATCTTGATCACTTTACTGAATACGATCATGCACAAGATACCGAAGGAAAATTATTTTTAAGATTTGAGTTTGAAAAAGTAACACAATTGAAAGAAGCTCTAGAAAACACTTTAAGTCAAAATGATATTAATTTTGATATTTTTGATACAAGTGATAAAACAAAAATCGCATTATTTGTATCAAAAGAAGACCATGCTTTTAATGAAGTATTATTAAGAGTTCAGCGTAAAGAAATCCCAGCTGAAATCACTTGTGTTGTCAGTAATCATGAAAACAATAGGCATTTTGCTGAATCTTTTAATATCCCTTTTTACTATGTACCAAGTAACAATGATAAGGCTGTTGCTGAACAAAACATATTAGATATTTGCGCAAAACACGAAGTAGAATTAATAGTTTTAGCTAAGTATATGCAAATACTTACTGATAATTTTGTAAGTCATTATCCAAATCAAATTATTAATATCCACCATTCTTTCTTACCTTCATTCATTGGAGCGAATCCATACAAACAAGCTTGGGAGCGCGGCGTTAAATTAGTCGGTGCAACAAGTCATTACGTAACTTCTGATTTAGATGAAGGACCGATTATAGACCAAGATGTCACACGTATTAATCATCGTTATAACGTACAAGATTTACGTAAAATTGGACGTCATGTTGAATCTTCTGTTTTAGCTCAAGCAGTTGAATATCATGTTCAACATAAAGTCATCGTAAATGATGGCAATAAAACAATTGTTTTTAATTAATATTGTGTATAATAAGTGTACTAATTACTGTTATCATAGTTATTAATATAAATTTATACACAATTTAATTTCTAAAACCTTCTATTATATATGCACGATTTATTAGGCCACTTTTATCCTCTAATTAATAAGGATAAAAGTGGCCTGCTTTGTGTTTCTTATTTTTTATACTCTTCTTCGCCCAATTCTTATCTTTGCTTATTAATAATACTCCAATAATCTCCTGTTATATAACAGATACACAATATTATAAAACTGTCATATAACTTCTTACAGTTTCTCAAATCGTTCACAGTTTGTATTAAAAACTTTCACAAATATTGTGAAAAAATTAACAATGATAATGTTACAATATTTGTGAAATTATTAACAAAATGAATGGAGGAGTAAAAATGTTAGAAAAAGAAAAATTACACGAAACTGCTTGGCAAGGATTCAAAAGTGGACGTTGGAATCGCCATGTTGATGTTCGTGAGTTTATCCAACTAAACTACTCACTATATGAAGGTGATGATCAATTTTTAGAAGGACCGACTGAGGCAACAACGAAGCTGTGGGATCAAGTGATGGCTTTATCCAAAGAAGAACGTGAACGTGGTGGCATGTGGGATATGGATACAAAAGTGCCTTCTACAATCACTTCACATGAAGCTGGTTATTTAAATCAAGATTTAGAAACTATTGTCGGTGTCCAAACTGAGAAACCATTTAAACGATCTATGCAACCATTTGGAGGCATTCGTATGGCTAAAGCTGCCTGCGAAGCATATGGTTATGAGTTAGATTCAGAAACTGAAAAAATATTTACAGATTATCGTAAAACACATAATCAAGGCGTGTTTGATGCCTACTCTAAGGAAATGCTTAATTGTAGAAAAGCTGGTATTATAACAGGTCTTCCTGACGCTTACGGTCGTGGGAGAATCATTGGTGACTATCGCCGTGTTGCGCTATATGGCATTGACTTTTTGATGGCAGAAAAAATGCATGACTTTAATACTATGTCTACTGAAATGTCAGAAGATGTTATTCGCTTGCGCGAAGAATTATCAGAACAATATCGCTCACTTAAAGAATTGAAAATATTAGGTAAAACATACGGTTTTGACCTTGGTCGTCCCGCTAATAATTTTAAAGAAGCTGTACAATGGCTTTATTTAGCATATTTAGCTGCTATTAAAGAACAAAATGGTGCTGCTATGAGTTTAGGACGCACGTCTACATTCTTAGATATTTATGCTGAACGAGATTTAAAAAACGGCACGATAACAGAACGTGAAATTCAAGAAATAATTGACCATTTTATTATGAAATTACGTATTGTGAAATTCGCCCGTACACCAGATTATAATGAATTATTCTCTGGGGACCCTACTTGGGTTACTGAATCAATTGGTGGTATAGGGATTAATGGTAAACCACTTGTAACTAAAAACTCATTCCGTTTCTTGCACTCATTAGACAACTTAGGACCTGCACCAGAACCAAATTTAACTGTACTTTGGTCGGTACAATTGCCATCCCACTTTAAAAACTACTGTGCAAAAATGAGTATAAAAACAAGTTCAATACAATATGAAAATGATGATTTAATGCGTGAATCGTACGGTGATGACTATGGTATTGCGTGTTGTGTATCTGCAATGAAAATTGGTAAACAAATGCAATTCTTTGGTGCTCGTGCAAACTTAGCTAAAACTTTATTATACGCAATTAATGGTGGAAAAGATGAAAAATCTGGTATGCAAGTGGGACCGTCATATGAAGCTATCAATTCACAAGTATTAAATTACGATGAAGTGTTTGAAAAATTTGATAAGATGATGGATTGGCTAGCAGGCATTTACATCAATTCTTTAAATGTTATTCATTATATGCATGATAAATACAGTTACGAGCGTATCGAGATGGCGTTACATGATACTAATATTATACGTACAATGGCAACAGGTATTGCAGGATTATCAGTTGCTGCGGATTCATTGTCAGCAATTAAATATGCTCAAGTTACACCAATACGTGATGACAATGGTTTAGTAATTGATTTTGAAATAAATGGAGATTTCCCTAAATATGGTAACAATGATACTCGTGTAGATGATATTGCCGTAGATTTAGTAGAACGCTTTATGGCTAAATTAAGAAGTCATAAAACATATCGTAATTCTGAACATACAATGAGTGTACTTACAATCACTTCAAATGTCGTTTATGGTAAAAAGACCGGTAATACACCTGATGGACGAAAAGCTGGTGAACCGTTTGCCCCGGGTGCCAATCCAATGCACGGACGAGATCAAAAAGGAGCATTATCATCACTCAGCTCTGTTGCAAAAATTCCATATGATTGTTGTAAGGACGGTATTTCAAATACATTCAGTATCATTCCTAAATCATTAGGAAAATTACCAGAGGAACAAAATAGAAATCTTACAAGTATGCTTGATGGATATGCTATGCAACACGGCCATCATTTAAACATAAACGTCTTTAATCGAGACACATTGTTAGATGCAATGGATCATCCCGAAGAATATCCACAACTAACTATACGTGTTTCTGGCTATGCAGTTAATTTCATTAAATTAACACGAGAACAACAATTAGATGTTATTTCTCGTACGTTCCATGAAAGAATGTAAATAAAAGGTGGGAGCAAAATGCTTAAAGGACACTTGCACTCTGTCGAAAGTATGGGCACTGTCGACGGTCCAGGTATTAGATATATACTTTTTATGCAAGGCTGTTTATTGAGATGTTTATATTGTCATAATCCAGATACATGGAAAGTCAATTCATTTTCTAGAGAAGTAACAGTTGATGAAATGATTGATGAAATCACATCTTTCAAATCTTATTTTGAAGCATCTGGAGGAGGAGTAACTATAAGTGGTGGTGAACCGTTATTACAAATGCCCTTTATCATAGCTTTATTTAAAGCATTAAAGGAAAATGGAATTCACACATGCATCGATACTTCTGCAGGCTGTGCAAATGATACAGTAGCATTTCAACGTCACTTCGATGAATTATTAAAATATACAGATTTAATACTATTAGATATTAAACATATTGATAACGAAAAACACATAGCATTAACTAAAAAACCTAACACACAAATATTAAACATTGCTAAAAAGTTATCAGGTCTTAAACATCCTGTTTGGATTAGGCACGTGCTAGTTCCCGGATATACTGATTCCAAAGAAGATTTAATACAATTAGGAGCATTTATAAATACATTGGATAATGTGGAAAGATTTGAACTATTACCCTATCATCAACTTGGTGTTCACAAATGGGAAGCAATGAACTTGAGCTATCCGTTAAACGATGTTCAACCACCTACAGATAACGACGTTAAATTAGCTTATCAATTTGTAGATTTTAAAGGCAACATCCCTTTGAAAATATAACCATTCTATATAATGTTTTAACGAGCCTCCCGTTTCGCTAATTTGGGAGGTTCGTTTTAAATTAAATAAAGTATTTAATGATGATGAATCCCATCTTTTTATAGTTATACTTTAAAGTGTAACAGTATTATATTTATATTTGCTTATATTTTAAAAAATAATGTATAATTTTATTTGTCAGTTTTTAAAAGTCAGCATGAAAGAGTGATATATTTAAATGAATGCGATATATTTTGTTTTGAAAGAGCAATTAAAAAATTTATATTTAATTAAAAGATTAGCAGACTTTCAACTACGTATTTCAAATCACAATAACTATTTAGGAATCGCTTGGGAGATTATAAACCCAGCCATGCAAATTGCAGTTTACTGGTTTGTCTTTGGTTTAGGGTTACGAAATAATACATCGCATGATGGTATTCCATTTATTTATTGGTTAATTGTCGGTATTAGTATGTGGTTTTTCGTTAACCAAGGTGTATTAGAAGGTACAAAATCAATCACTTCAAAGTATAATCAAGTAGCTAAAATGAAGTTCCCATTATCTATCATACCTAGTTATATTGTTTTTAGTAGGTTTTACGGTCATCTTGGTTTACTTATGATTGTGTTAATATTATGTTTCTTTGGAGGTTATTATCCTTCCATATACTCATTACAATTATTAATTTATGTGCCTTATGCACTTATACTTACTATAGTTATTTCACTATTAACTTCAACATTAGGTGTACTCATCCGTGATACACAGATGGTAGTTCAATCGCTGATGAGAATCATATTTTTTGTATCTTCTATTTTGTATACTCCTAAAAATGAAATTGTAATGACAGTGATGAAATTAAATCCAATCTATTTCCTAGCGGAGGGCTATAGAGCATCTGTTCTTCACCATGAATGGTATTTTATTGAACACTGGCACTTAACGCTATATAACCTTGCACTACTAGTTATTTTATTTATTGTTGGTTCTATATTGCATATGCGTTATAGAGACCATTTTGCTGATTTTATGTAAAATCACTTTCATCAAATTTGAATATATACTAAACCCACTTTATATCATTCATGATGCAATAAAGCGGGTTGTTAGTTCTATAAATATTTTATAGCGCTCAATATTAATGGTAATATTAAATAAATGGTTAGATCTTATGTGAAACTCTCATTATTTTTAACTCAGTAATTAATACTTGGAGGAATAAGTTATAAATATAGATATTAATAATTCGGTATGTACTATTCAAGCTACATTGAAATATTCACTTTCACAATCAATTGCTGGAGATTTGATTTTGCTCAGCGATCGCATATATTTTAGAACTAGTGATGGTGCAAAACCACCAAATTTTAAAGATGAATTACTATTTTCAGACATTAAAAACATAAAAATGGGTTTAACATTAACCGGTTATAGGATAGTTATTATTGACACAGACGGCGAACTATGGATTTTTAATTCTATAAATCGTAAAAAAGGCAAACAATTTATAGAACTTTATAATGAAGTTCAATAGTTTAAAAATTTAGCGCAAAGAGCCAATATGAATTAATCATTTTACTAATGTTTACTGTTTAAAAAACAAGCCTAAAACATTAACATGTCTTAGGCTTATATTCTGTAAAAATTATAATAGTGTTTTAAGCATATTAAAAATACACTTACCAATTTTTTCTTTTCTATTAAGTTGTTAAAAGCTGGCTAGAATTCAAAAAGCGCTTAAAAAATACTTTTTCAATTCTAGTCAACTATGTAATAAGCAAGCGATAATTCTTAATTATCCACATTTTTTTACTCATACTTTTAAATTTATAATTCAATAAATCCTTTGATAATCAAATATATACTCAAACAAATCAAAACGAATTTAAGTAAGTTTGATAACTTTGCAGAATTAATTGATCTATTTATTTTCACACCACATTTTGTGCCTACATAACTGGCAATGATTAATATCAATCCATAACCCCAAATAACATGTCCCTGAATCACATGTCCTACTGAACTTGCTAAACTTGAAGTAAAAATAATAATCATACTTGTTGCCACAGCTACATGCGGCGTAAAGTTGAAAACAATAATCATTAATGGTGTCATTAACACACCGCCACCAATTCCAAACAAACCAGCACTGATACCTACAAAAAATGCAAAAATAATTCCTAATGTTAAATTCACATTTTTTTCTGTAGTACTGTCCTTTTTAGATGCTAAGTAGTCTTTTACAAAAAGTAAAATTGAAATTAAAAATAAAAATATACCAAATATAATATTAAAGTATATATCATTCAGAAATTGACTTAGGTAAGCACCTAATAACGATCCCGGAATAATACCAATAGAAAATAAAATACCATTTCTAAAATCAATTGTATCTTTACCTTTACCTCGGTAAGCAATTATTGAAAATAAACCTGTAAAAACAAGCGTCACAGATGAAATACCAATTGCAGTTTGCGTTGTAATACCACTTAATAAATCAAAATTTGCACCTATAAAAACCAGCGTTGGTACAATAATAATACCCCCACCAACACCGATCAAAGAACCTATAATAGAAGAAACGAGTCCTATTATAAGCAATATAATAATTGTCATTGCTTTACACCTCTCAACATTCAAACCCTATATTCTATTTTAAATTATTCTTATATTCGTTTATTTTAACATTTTTATCTTCTTCATTTGGTTCAAAATACCAAACTCCATCAGATTCTATTAAATTTTCACCATCGATAGATTCTTTATCAATAGATTCTGTAGCATCCTTATAATTTGAATATAAAGATTTTAAATCTCCAACATTCAGGTCAGTTTTAACATTTTCTTCACTAACTTTAAGTATTTTGTTTAACTTAAATAAATTGGAAGATCCATTTGCTTTTTTAGATAGTGCATCAATTACTTGACGTTGTCTTTCAGTACGACCTTCGTCACCACCTGCACCTTCTTCTTTACGACTACGCACATAATTTAGTGCTTTATCACCATCTAATTTTACTTTTTGTCCTTCTTTAAAATTAGAACCATTATAACTAAATGTAGCATTGCTTGTTACAGTTACACCATCAAAAATGTCGATCATCTTTTTGAAACCATCCATGTCTAAAGTAACATAAGCATCTACCGGTACATCTAAATTTTGTCTAAGTGTCTCCATTGCTGTCTTTGGACCACCATATGCGTAAGCATGTGCAATCTTTTGATTGCCAGCGACATCAGGGATATTACTATTCATATCACGAGGTATAGAAATGAGTTTTGTTTTATTCTTTTCGGGATTTATTGATGCAATTAATAGTGTATCTGTACGTTGTCCCATATTTTCCTCAGCGCGTTTCACATCTGAATCCACCCCAAATATTGCGATAGATATTGGTTTATTGTTTTTTATTTTTTCTTGTGTTGCTTTCGTTGCTTCATCTGTTCCGTTTGAATCATGTATTGCTTGATTCAAATGAAATAACTTATATGCAAAAAATCCGATTATTATAAGTATTAACAGTAAAATAATCGCTACAATTTTGCCTCTTTTCGATAATTTCAAATTACTTTTTCCTTTCCACTTGTTATTCAATTGTTTTTTTATGTATTATTCATATACTTTTGTCTCTTTTTTAATTTCTCGGATAACTGCCAATAAAATACCCAATGCTATGCTGATACTTAACATGGATGACCCACCATAGCTTAACAATGGAAGTGTTACACCAGTTAATGGTATCAAGCCAGATACACCGCCTATATTTACAAATACTTGCATAAATAAATAGCTCACTACACCTACGCAAATTAATTTATAAAAGTGGTTACGAGTTTTGTTTGCATAAATAAATCCTTTTAAAATAATAAAGCCATACATTAGTAGTATAAGTAATACACCTATGAGTCCTAATTCTTCTGAAATAACAGTAAATATAAAGTCTGTATGTGGTTCTGGTAAATAGCCTAATTTCAAGATACCATTACCTAGACCACGACCGAACACCCCACCGTTACTTATTGAAACTAATGCATTTGTCAGTTGATATCCATCACTATTTTCATATTTAAATGGATTCAATACTACTTTAATTCGCTTCATTCTGTATAGATTTTTCGAATCAAAAACTAAAGTATAAAAGATATATAGTACTACAGGAATTGAAGTAATTGTTAAAATTTGGATTTTTATTTTATTTTTGATATCCGAATACATTAAGATAGCTACAATAATTGCAACTGTTAATAATGTGCCTCCGAGATCTCCTTGCATTAGAACTAGAACTAATCCCACACCTAATATGCCTAATGGTGGAACAATATTCTTCAACTTATAATCTTTATTGTTAGTTAATTTTTTATCTAAAATAAATGAAAGATAAAAAATAGCAACTAATTTTAAAAACTCAGAGGATTGTAAACTAAACAATCCAAGATTAATCCAGTTTCTAGAACCATTTACATCTTTACCAATCAGTAATGTCAGGATTAATAATGCAAATGTCCCTACTATTAGAAATTTTTGAGTGCTGACATTTCTTAGAATTTTAATATTAAAGTACATACTAATAAATAAGATTATACAAACGCTTAAAATGAAAAAGATAAATTGTCTTTTCATGAAATAATTAGCTTCTATGGGGGTTCCATTTGTTAAACTCCCTTTAGAAGCCGGAACCATACTTGCGCTGTATACCATTATGACACCGATGACGCTTAGAATTATAAAACTAATTATAATACCAATATCTAAATGTTTTAATCGCTTTTTAAAGCTTCTCAATATATTTAACATTACCTTTACCCTTTCTTAATACTATGTTTACAATTGTTGCACAAAGGTACTGTTATGGCAATATTTTTTAGGTAGTCCTAAAGTCTTATTTTTAATTTTAAAAATATTTTTAACGACAACTTAAAACATATAATTTGTTTTTATAGAATAATTTATAAAAACAGTTAACCAATAACATATTTACTTTTACAACTATTGATTTTAATTAAAAAAAGAGGACAGAACATTATAATAATGTTTCGTCCTCTTAAATTATCATTCTAAACTATTTAAAATTATTCATTCTTTGCGGCTAATTTTCTCTCTTCAGCTCTAGAAATAATTAATGCACATGCTGCATCACCAGTTATATTCACTGAAGTTCTTGTCATATCTAGCAATCTATCTATACCTAAGATTATACCGATTGCAGCTGGATCTAAGCCTACCGCGTTTAACACCATGGCTAACATAATTAAACCGACTCCTGGAACACCAGCAGTACCAATTGAAGCTACTACGGCAATTACCACTACCGTTATAATTTGGGCAAAAGATAGCGTAACACCTGAAATTTGTGCAATAAATATAGTCGCAACACCTTGCATTATTGCCGTACCATCCATATTAATAGTCGCCCCTAGTGGTTGTACGAATGAAGCAATTTCACGTCTAACTCCCATTTTTTTCGTACATTCCAAAGAAACTGGTAAAGTGGCTGTCGAGCTTGAGGCACTAAAACCTAATGTAATAGCAGGAATAAAGTCTTTAAAGAATTTCAATGGACTCGTTCTTCCCATAACCTTGACAGCAGTACCATAAACTACAAAGAAATGGATTGCCAAGGCTAACAATACAATAAAGAAGTACATCCCCAGTTGCTGGATTGCCCCAAATCCTGCTCCTGTAAATGCATGTGCCACCAATCCAAATGTTCCTATTGGAGCGAACACGCTCATTATCATAGTCACGATATACATTAATACTTCATTGGTTTGTTCTAAAAATTTATGTACCATCTGTGCTTTTGAACCGACCATAATAATACCAACGCCAATAAATATCGCAAATGTAATGATTTGCAACATATTTTCTTCAGTCATAGCTTGTAATGGATTTTTAGGAAACAAATTAATAAGCGTCTGATCAAAAGTTTGTTTTGCTGCCGAATCTTGAGCACTATTTTCTTTGTTTAGTGTTTGCTGATAACTTGATACATCATCACTATTTAAAAGTTCTGATTTACCTGCCCCAGGTTGTAATACTAATGCCAAAGTAATTCCAATAATAATTGCAATTGCTGTCGTAGTTAAAAAGAAAGAAATCGTCTTTAGTCCAATTCCTCCCAATAATTTCGGATCCCCTACACCGACTACTCCTAAAACAATGGATACAAATACTACAGGTACTACAAGCATAAAGATTAAATTCAAGAAAATTTGTCCGATAACATTAAATAGGTATTTATCAACGTTCTCGACAAAAGCTGAGCCCGCAAAAATATTAAATATAGAACCGATTGCAATACCTAGTATTAATGCTATGACAATCTTCAACGAAAGATTTTTTGTTTTCATAGCAACATCCCCTTTTGATTATTATCTTATATTATATAGTATTTTTATATATTTTAAAGTAATTTTTCAAAATACTGAAAAAATTGCCACTTCATAGTATATATTTAAATAAAATTCAGATTTTATATTAAGTTGTTCTGCATCGCGTAGATAGCTGCTTGTGTACGATCCGTTACTTGCAATTTATTAAAAATGTGGCTCACGTGTGTTTTAATCGTCTTTTCAGACACAAACAATGTTTCTGCAATTTCTTTATTAGTCTTACCTTTGGCCATTTCAGCTAAAACCTCTGCCTCACGTTTAGATAATTTATTTGTAAAATGTGGCTTTTTACTAACAGCTTCCATAACACTTTGAGCCTGTGGATGAATAATTTTTTCCCCATTTAACACGTTTTTTATTGTTTTAATTAATTGCTCTGGTTCAACATCTTTCATTTCATATCCATCTGCCCCTTGGTCAATAGCAGATATCACGTGTTCATCATCAACATAACTCGTTAAGACCAATATTTTTATTTGAGGATAATTATTTTTTAATATCTTTGTAATTTCAATGCCGTTCATTTCTGGCATTACTAAGTCTAGTAATACAATATCTGGTAAATCATTAGTTGTTAAGTATGCTAAAAATGATTTACCATCTGAAAATCCTCCAATGACTTCTAAATCATCTACTGTAGACAATAAAAATTCTAATCCTTGCCTTACAATGTGATGATCATCAACAAGCACAATTCGATTCATTTTAACCTTCCTTCCATCATATTATAACGGCACTTTTATATAAATTTGAGTTCCTTTATTTTCTTCAGATGTTATGTCTATATTAGCATTAATCGTTTTTGCTCGTTGTTTCATATTATTAATGCCATGAGAATTATTATAGTTTGATTGTCGCATATTAAAACCAATACCGTAATCTTTAATTTCTACATAAAAATAGTTTTGATTTTGCGCTAATTTTAAAGTAGTTTCTGTATCTTGAGCATGTTTTTTAGTATTATTCATAGCTTCCTGAATAATTCTATAGATATTTTCTTCAATAATACTTGGTAAACTAATTAAACCTTCTACACTAACTGATAAATTTAATTGTAATACGTCGCTATAATTTTGAATAGCCTTAACTAAACCTCGTTCTAATCCAACTGGTTTTAGTTGCCAAATTAATGCACGCATTTCATTTACTGCTTGTTGACTCGTTTCTTCAATTATATTAAAGGCTTTACGTGATACTTCTTCGTTAGAAATGCCTTGTGCAGCATGCGCGGTTAATTTTACAGAAAAAAGTAATTGATTTACTGAATCATGTAAATCACGCGCAAGCCGATTCCTTTCACTTATACGTGCTGCTTCTTTTTCTTGATCTGTTAATACAATTCGTTTTATTGCAGACCCTATCTGAAAAGCAACAGACTCTAATAATTCTAAATCCTCTTCACTATAACTTGTCTTGTATGGCGTTGCTACATTTAAAAGACCAAACAACTCATCTCCTGAGCGCAGCGGCACCGTGGCATGATGTGTAATGCCTTCTGTTTCCTCTTGAAATGCACGATTTGCAAGATTAATACGCGAACAATTTATAATATTTGATGCTTTTGTCAGTTTTTTATTTTGATATGCTTGCACACACCAGCAGGTACCTTCACACATATATTTACAATTTTGCTTTGATAATGCACCAGGTAAATCATAATGTGCAACTAATTCATGTTGTCCTGCATCATCTATAAAAAATATCCAACCCGTAGTAAATGTAGTGCCCTCAATTAAATATTCCAGTGCACCTTGAATCATATTATATGTTTCTGTCTCTTCATTTAAAAATTCAGCTATTTCTTTTAACAATGCAAGTCTCGTTGGTTTTTCCATTTAACCAGTCCATTTCTTTACAACTTTATATTTATTATACCTTCTCAGGTAATAATTTAAAAATCCTGATTTTTTGTTTGAATGTATGTTTTAATTACAAATGTAATTTTTAATCTACTGAAAGTATTTATCTAATATTTTTAAATCTATGTTTGTGGTATGATAATAGTTGATTATCAAGGAGGATATTATGAAATTTGAAATCCCTATTAAATACAATAATTTAACGTTAAGAGAAATTTTCCAACAATTGCATTTACCTAAAAAAGATTTGCATAATTTAAACATGTCCAAAGCAATTACAATTAACGGCGCAACCGCTTCATTAATGACAAGGGTTAACACAGGTGATAAAGTCTTTATTCCTACTCCAGATGAAGTAAGTAACTATTTACCTAGTTATCGTTTTGCACAAGTTTACTATGAAGATGATGATATCGCTATAGTCATGAAGCCAAAAGGCGTTAAAACACATCCAAATGATTTAAAAGAAAGCAATACTTTAATGAATCATGTTATTTATACAGTTAAAAGTGACTACGTTGAACCAATTCACCGCCTAGACCAAGAAACTGTTGGTTTATTAATCGTAGCGAAAAATCCATTGATGAAGAAAATATTAGATCGTATGTTAGAAGAAAATGAAATTGATCGTATCTATAAAGCTAATGTTCATAGTTTATTACCAATCAAACCCCAAACTATTGATATGCCGATTGGTAAAGATAAATTCCATTCTAACAAGCGTAGGGTATCACCAACTGGTCAATCAGCAACCACACATATTCTTGACTCAAAAATGGTTAAAGAAGATGTCTGTGAATTAGAATTGAAGTTAGATACAGGTCGTACTCACCAAATTCGTGTTCATTTAGCTGAAATTGGACATCCAGTTATAGGTGACCCATTATATGGAAACTCTACATTGAGGCAACTTCAATTAAATAGTTACAAAATTGAATTCATCCATCCACTGACACAAGAACAAATTTCTGTCAGTCTAGATGATAAAATCTAATTTATTAGCATAGTTTCGCTATTTACTCAAAGAAATAATTTTAAGTAATATTCATGTCACAGTCTTAATGGTAGCTTTCATACTATAACAAGTGTAAAAGATACCTTAATGTCTATTCTGCAAATTATATAGACACTTCAATAAAAAGTCACAGAGACTATACTTATATTGAGGTGTCTTTTTTATAGTCTATATTTATACTATTTACTCAAAGTTATAACTATTATTTCACCACTTATTTTTCTTATAGGTTATATTACGTATAAATTCAAAATTCTTAATATCATAAAAAGAAAACACACTGCCATTTAAATTGACAGTGTGTTTATTAGTAGAGAACATACCTTGTGATGTATGACAAGACATTATTTAATTGATAACAACAGTTGCTTTTTTTACGGTATATTTACTTCGGTTCAACCATATCTTCTGGTTTAATCCATTGCTCAAACTGTTCTTCTGTTACATAGCCTGATTGAATTGCAGATTCTTTTAAAGTTAGGCCTTCTTTGTGTGCTTTTTTAGCAATACTTGCTGCTTTCTCATAACCAATGTGTGGGTTTAAAGCAGTAACTAACATAAGCGATTGATTTAAGTAATTATCGATATTTTCAGGAATTGGTTCTATTCCGACAGCACAGTTACTATTAAATGTGTCCATACCATCTGCTAATAAATAAATAGATTGTAGTGTATTTAGTAATATAACAGGTTTGTATACATTTAATTCAAAGTTACCTTGTGAACTACCAATTCCTACTGCTGTATCATTCCCCATAACTTGGACAGCAACCATTGTTAACATTTCACATTGTGTGGGATTTACTTTACCTGGCATAATCGATGAACCTGGTTCATTTTCAGGTATTGAGATCTCTGCCAATCCTGCACGTGGGCCTGATGCTAACCATCTAACATCGTTAGCAATTTTCATTAAGTCTGTCGCAAGCGCTTTTAAAGAACCATGTAATTGTACTACCTCATCATGTGCAGTTAATGCATGGAATTTATTTTCAGAAGATACAAATGGATAACCTGTATTTTCTGCGATGAATTTAGCGACTTTGTCACCAAATTCAGGATGGGCATTAATACCTGTACCAACGGCAGTTCCACCTATTGCTAAATTTAAAATATGTGCTTTTGATTCAGTTAATAATGTTTCACATTTATCTAACATATAGCGCCAACCACTAATTTCTTGGCCTAAACGGATTGGGGTAGCATCTTGTAAATGTGTGCGCCCTATTTTAATAATATCGTTGTATTGTTCTTCTTTTTGTTTAAATGTGTCTCTTAAAGATTTTAATGCAGGCTCTAGTTTCGTTTCTACTTCATTGTATAATGCAACATGCATTGCTGTAGGGAACGTATCATTAGAACTTTGTGATTTATTAACATCATCATTAGGATGAATAGACTCATCGCTACCTTGCTCTTTTAAGTAAGTATTTGCCACAAAGCTGACAACTTCATTAACATTCATATTACTTTGCGTACCACTACCTGTTTGCCAAACTACTAAAGGAAAATGATCATCTAATTCTTTATTTAATACACGGTCACATGCATAAACAATTGCATCTTTCTTAGCATCCGATAATTTCCCTAATTCATGGTTAGCTAAAGCGGCACCTCTTTTTAATTGAGCAAATCCATAAACAACTTCAATTGGCATACGTTCTTTACCAACAGGGAAGTTACGTTTACTTCTTTCTGTTTGTGCACCCCAGTATTTGTCTGATGGTACTTCTATTTCACCGAATGTATCATGTTCAATTCTAACTGACATTTATAAATCTCCCCTTCATTAATCTTAGTTCGTTTTAAGTATAGCATTAATCATTTTAAACGGGCAATCGTATTATATAGCGTTTTCATAATAAATCTATTTTTCTCCAAAGCATAACGTTTATTGACTCTTTTTTCTATCACTTCAATAAATTGTTTCTTTTTATATAAAAAAGAAAACCTCGAATATTCCCGAGATTTTCTACTTAAAAATTATTAGTCATTATAGTTATTTTGTAATATTTACGTTTTTAAACTGTTCTTTAGCAGCTTGAATAATACCAATAGCAGTTAAAATTAACAGTATAGCCCCGATTGCCATCGTTACTGGACTTATAGTTATTAGAAAACCTAAAAAGCCGTCTAAATTACTATAAAAATTTCCTAACGGCTTAAACAATAAAACTGTTACGATCATACAACATAAAACGCTGATAATAATACCTGTTTGATTACCTTTAACAAATGTTGAAGCATTAACCTGATCTACAAGACCACGTGACAGATTTATCTGCAATTTAATAATTTTAAATAATACAGGTAAATAGATAGCACCAATTGCCATTGGGAAACCTTTAATTGATACTAAGTTAACAATTACTGCAACTATCATGATATATTTCCATTGCTTACTTAACATATATAAATCTCCTTAAATCAATAATGATTTAATCATACCATATTAACTTTTAACATGGCATTTCTTTTTGTAACTCGCACTATAATCTAATTTGCAATAAGTCCACAACAATATAGAACTGACCATCCTCATTCTATTTCTTCATCTATAAATACATATATTATCGTACGATTGCTATTATTAGCTAAAACATGTTATAAATTTTTTAATTGTAAAATAATATGTGACATATAAAAGGGAGTGGGACAGAAATCAAATTTTCTAATATAGATTTCGTAGTCCAACCCGGCAAGGGTGACTAGAATTGAAAAAAACTTAATATAATCGTATTTTCAATTCAGTCACCTACTGCCAAATTGAAAAAGAGCCTGAGACATCTATTTATGTCCCAGGCTCAGCTATTTATTAATCATTAAGATCAGAACGTACTTCAGCATCATGTGATTTATCTAATTTATCTTCATCATTTTCTTCTGAAATTTGTTCCATCTCTTTGCCTAATTCAACAACATCATCGTAATCGTCGACCATTTCATTCTCAGGTACTAAAAATTCGTTTTGTTGTTCATTTGAATTCTTATTTTTTGTCATTTGAATCACCTCACATTTGTTTATGCAAAACGTGCTGTGAAATAATGTCTAACATCCTCAGGTAAACCTTCTGCAGCCGCTTCATCTAAAATTACATTAACCATACGGTGAGCTTTTAAATCTGAAGGTTCAAAACTTGTTTTACCATTTTCTTCATAAAGTTTATGAACTACTTCTTTTTTCTCACTACCAGTAATGATTAAAATTACTTCACGTGCTGAGAAAAGGCCTTGATTGATACTTACGTCCAAATTACCTTTTGTATCAATAGAAAGTACTTGTGTCACTAATTTGCCTTTGTTTTCTTTAGTTTTAATCTTATCTTTAATAAATGACTCAGTATCTTCACTAAATGATACATTATATATTTGACCTTCTGGTACTCCTAACGCTTCAAAATAAGATTTCTTATCATCATAATCTAATATATTTATTTGACTGAAATCTACTGCATTTTTATCTACATTTTTCTTTAATTCATCCAATACAGGAGCATTGTCACTAGCAAGATGTACACCTGCGATAGTTGTTGGATTATTGTTAAATTGTTTTCTTAAAATATCTGCAGCATATTCAGCTACAACTTTTTCGTTTTCTAAAACTTTAAAGTTCATTGCCATAGTAATTACACTCCTCTTTTTCTATTAAGACGGTTCTAGCATTATTTTTATTAATACCCTATATAATGTTTCTATAAACCAGTACTTTATTAAACTAAGTGATGATTCGTCCAAATAGCCATTATAAGACTTATTATCATTATACAAAGCTTTTAGTATATTTTCATTCATTTAGGTAAGTATTAATGCAACTCTGGAAAATTCTGTTGTCTCAAGGCTTCATAAATTAGTAAAGAAGCAGTGTTTGAAAGGTTCAGAGATCTAATATTATCATTCATAGGTATACGAAGTGCAGTATCTGCATATTTCTCTTTTACCCAGTCGGGTAAGCCTGTTGTTTCTCGACCAAATATGAAAAAGTGGTCATGCTCAGTATTTGTAAAATCAAAGTCCGAATATGTTTTTTCTCCAAATTTTGTTAACAAATAATATGTTCCTTCAGTGGCTTCAAAAAATTCTTCTATACTTTCATGATACATGATGTTTACAGTTTCCCAATAATCTAGTCCTGCACGTTTTAACATTTTATCATCTGTACTAAATCCTAATGGTTTAATTAAATGTAAATTGGTATATGTTCCTGCACAAGTTCTTGCAATACTACCGGTGTTGCCTGGTATTTGCGGTTGAAATAATACGATATGGTTTGTCATGCTATTGTTCTCTCCTCGTTTCTAATCCTTTTAACATTTCTTGTTGAACTTCTTCTAGTTCATTTTGGTATTGTTGTTCAATAAAACTTCTAGCATCTTCGCCCTGTATTTGTCCAATTGCCCAATACGCAGTACCTCTAATCATTGGACGAGGATCATTTAATGCTACATATTGTAAGTCTGGAATAGCACTCTCTTCTTTAAAATGTGCTAATGCTACTATCGCATTACGTTGGATTGGCTTTTTACCTCTCCAAGCACCTGCTAAATGACCATACGTATTTTTAAATTCTTTATTACTCATTTTTAGTAATGGTACTAATCTTGGTTTTAAAATTTCAGGTTCTAAGACAATATCTTCATGCTGGGTGTTAATACCTTTATTTCTTGGACACACTTGCTGACAAGTATCACATCCGTATAGCCTATTACCTATTTTATAACGATATTCATCTGCTAAATATCCTTTTGTTTGAGTTAAAAAGCTAATACATTTTTGACTATTTAACTGGCCATCTCCAACTAGTGCACCAGTCGGACAACGGTCAACACAAATGGTACAATCTCCACAACTATCCAGTAATGGGTCATCTGGTGGAAAAGGCACACTTACAAGCATTTCTCCTAAATATGTCCAAGTTCCTAGCTCAGGGTTGATTACAAAGCCATTTCTACCAACATAGCCTAAACCAGCACGCTCTGCCACAGCTCTATCTGACAATGCTCCTGTATCTACCATTGACTGGATTTCAACACCATCTACTCTATCTCTCAAGTAGTCGGCTAGTTTATCCAAGCGTTTTCTCATAATAGAGTGATAATCTTGCCCCCATGAAGCACGAGCAAACATACCTCTTCTATCTCCTCTAGTACTTTTAGGTGCGCCCTTTAATTTATTGGGATAACCTACCGCAATCGCTATAATGGAACGTGCAGTTGGTAATGTTAATTTCGGTTCAGTCCTCAACTCTATATCTGATTCTTCAAAACCTGATGCATAACCTTTAGCATGATAGTCAACTAATTTTTTTTTCATTTCATCAAATGGATCAGCAGTGGTAAAACCGATACTATCAATACCTATCGTATGTGCATAGTCAATTACATCTTGTTTTAATTGATTTAAATCCATTTATTCTTACACCCCACATTAAAAACATACATCCTACAGTTTAACACATTATTTCGTGTTAAGAGTATGCGCAAATTCAATTTTTATTATCAAAAATAAAAACCAAGCAAATAAGTAATTGTATTGTCATAATTACTTAATCTACCTGGCTTTAACAAAAATTTATAATACTCTACTTAAGAAGTTTTTAGTTCTTTCATGTTGTTGCTGGTCAAATATTTCTTCCGGAGTACCTGATTCAACGATAACACCATCTGCCATAAATACTACTTTATCACTCACATCTCTAGCAAAATTCATTTCATGAGTTACAACAACCATTGTCATACCTTCTTTTGCAAGATCTTTCATAACTTTCAAAACATCACCAACCACTTCTGGGTCTAATGCTGAAGTAGGTTCGTCAAAAAGTAAAACTTCTGGATTCATAGCTAATGCTCTAGCAATAGCAACCCTCTGTTTTTGTCCACCTGACAATTGTGAAGGATATGCATCAGCTTTATCACTTAATCCTACTTTATCTAGTAATTCCTGAGCTTGTTCCATTAAATTACTTTGCTTGTCTTTTTTTAATAAACTTGGGGCTAAAATTATATTATCTATTACTTTTTTATGTGGGAATAAGTTGAAGTTTTGAAATACCATCCCCATTTGTTGACGTAATTTTTCTAACTCTGTATTTTTACTCGTTAAGCTATGATCTTTAAATATAACCTCACCACTTGTAGGTGTTTCTAATAAATTCATGCAACGCAGCAATGTACTTTTTCCACTACCTGAAGGTCCAATGATAGCTACAACTTCTCCCTGATTCACTGACATATCAATACCTTTTAAAACTTCATTTTTACCAAAAGTTTTATATAAATTTTTAATATTAATCACTAACTTTCATTCTCCCTTCAAAGAAATACATCACTCTAGATAGTGTGAATGTAAGTATAAAGTATAAGACTGCTGCCACTAATAATGGTGTGAATGGATCAAATGAAGCACCTTGTACTACTTGAGCGTTAAACATGATTTCACTTACACCTATTACAGAAACAATTGATGATTCTTTAATTACAGTTACAAATTCATTACCTAACGCTGGTAATATCTTTTTAATCGCTTGAGGTAATATAACTGTTTTCATAGTTTGGCCGTAAGTAAGCCCTAAACTACGTGCAGCTTCCGTTTGTCCTTTATCTACCGCGTTAATTCCTGCTCTTATTATTTCAGCAATATAAGCAGAACAGTTAATTACAAGCGCAATCATACCGCAAATTAAAGCTGAAATATCTAAACCAAGCATCGCTGTGGTACCAAAATAAACTAAAAATACTTGTACTAACAATGGAGTACCTCTTAAAAATTCAATATAAGCTGAAGCTATCCATCTAAGTACTTTTATCTTACTAAGTTTTATTAATGCTATAATAGCTCCAAAAACAGTCCCTAATAACACTCCCACAATTGAAATTAAAATAGTGTTTTGAATACCTTTTAAGAAAAAGTTACCATACTTGCTAAAGAAGTTACCATCATCTTTCTTCATTGCTTCTGCAGCTGAATCTTTATAATCTGCAATTAAGTTTTTATCCTTAACTTCTTTAATACTAGAATTTAATTTTTCCATTAATTTAGGGGCGTTTTTTGGTGCAGCAATTGCAGTACTTTTAGTTCCTTCATTAAATTTCACTCCATCAGCAAAAGTTAAATCTTTATTTTGTTTTAAATAGGCTTCTGCCACTGGGCCTTCAATGACCATGCCACTAACTTTTCCACTTTTTAATGACATGATTACTTCTGGAACTCTAGTCAGTGATTGAATTTGAGCATTTTCAATATCTGATTGGGCGATTTTTTCCTGTTGCGTTTGTTTTTGAACCCCTATTTTTTTATTAGTAAAATCATCAATAGATTTTAATTTATCAGCATCAGATTTTTTTATAATCATTTTTTGCTGAACCGTCATATAAGGATTAGAAAAGTCTACTTCCTTTTTACGTTCTGGTGTAGGTGTCATACCAGAAATAATCAAATCTACTTTCCCGGTTTTAATAGCTCCCAATAAACTATCAAATTGCATATTTACAATCTTTAGTTTTAAATCATTGTCCTTTGCCACTTTTTTAGCTAATTCAATATCTATTCCCGCGTATTCGGTTTTACCATTAACATTATGTTCGAATTCATAAGGTGCATAATCCGCGGACAAACCGACTCTTAACTCACCCCGCTCTTTTATTTTTTCCCATTGATCATCTTGTGCTTGTGCATGAGCTGTAGGGTTTATGTAACTTATTATGGCACTAAAAATAATTATAAATGCCATAAAGCTTTTTAATATGTGTTTCATTTTCGTATCCCCTCTCTATAATATCAATCATTATACACAATACCGTAATATTATTCAATGAAGAAATTTAAATTTATTGTTTTATCGCATTTCCCTTAATAAAAATAAATTATTATGCAAAAATTATGAATAAAAAAGCGGCTAGAAATCAAAATTTTAGTAATGATTTCTAAAACCGCCCTATTAAGCACTTCAAAAAGTGATATAGCATATACTTATCTTTATTTTGATATATGCAAAATTTAAATTGTTTGTTGGTTTTAGTTTGTAACGTTTGTTACGCCTATTGTCTCGGAATTTCGAATCTATAAATTTCATCAGAATATTTACCAATGAATTTTTTACATAATTCATGTACAAAAAACGCTGATACAAAAGGTATGATAAAGTAAGCAAAAACAAGTAGAATAATGTTGGTCATTGGATCTCCATCCATACGATTAAATGCGTTTATTGGCCCTACAAGGCCTGTGTATCCAAATCCTGCAGACATAGGTGTGCCATGTATACCGATGAAATAAGCAATTAAACCGCCGATTATACCGTTTATAGTTAATGGAATTGCAATAATTAAATGTTTAAAATAAACCGGTATCATCATTTTTGCAGCACCGATTATTAGGACTAAATTCACCCCTGTACTATTAACTCTAATTGAACCAAATAAAAATGTTACACATGCAGCAACTATACCCATATTTGCTGCACCACTTCCTAATCCTGATAAACCTATGGCAGTTGCAATAGCTACAACAGATATTGGCGTTACCATTAATAATGAATAAGTAATACAAATTAATATCGACATTAACATTGGATTAAGTTCTGTAAACGAACTAACAACATGTCCTAAACCTTTAGTTACGTTTGATACGTAACTTAACGTATATAATCCAATAACGCCACTTATTACAGGTATTAACACTGGTAAAATAATCATTTCTAATGACCCTAGTTTATCGCGTAATAATAAATATAAAAAACATGCAACAATAACGACGAGAATGGTGTTTATAATATCACCGATACCATTTAACACAAATCCTCCGGCTGTAATCTTCACAGCGCCACTACCTAACATAGCAGAGACACCAACCATTGCAGCTCCTGCACCATTAAACTTAAATTGATGTGCTGCTAAAACTCCAATTATAAATGCCATAAATGACTGAATTAATACTACAAGTTGATATATTGATTCCAGTAATTGATTACCATCTTTAAAAAACTTTAATAACTCCCCTAATAATGCATTAGGTAATAAAGCAATTACTACTCCTGCACCAACGGCTTGTAAAATATTACTAAAAAATTGTTTTCCGCTTGATTCTGAACTCTTATATTTAACCATCAAATTATGTCCTCCAAATATAACATTAGACTAATAATATTACACATTGTATTAAACTACAATATTAACTTAAGCATAGTAATAATTAATTTTTAAGGTTCTATAAATATAGAGATTTACAAAAGAAACTTCTATTTAAACTTAAAAAAGTAAAAAAAAGAAACATCATTAAATGATGTTTCTAAAGTGTTAGTTATTTTATTAGTACCGGCGGTCGGGATCGAACCGACACTCCAAAAAGGAACGGGATTTTGAGTCCCGCGCGTCTGCCAATTCCGCCACGCCGGCTCAATAGCTCATAAGAGACTATTTATTAATCATCATTTATATCTGTAAATATTATACAACTTCTAAATGGCATAAATATATTATATTACTAACTACATTTGTCGTCAATAGATTTATTAAATAAACCTATAATTGCTAGGTTTAAGTACAATTATTTAAAATGTAAATTGTAAATTTTGTCACTATTCAACTTCAGAGCTTTAAGCATAATAACTTAGATAAATGCTAAAAATTAAGTAAAAGTTAAAATCTATAAAACATGAATTTCTTATATATAATTATATAGAGGAATTAAAAACGTCAAAGTAAAATATTAATGCTAATCAGTTATGGCTTCACTCTCAACTTCATGAATCATTTGTGTAATTTGATTATATTCATTCAAAACAGCAACTTTTGGAGCATGTGTAGAAAGCTCCTCTTCCTTCAGCTGAACATAAGTCATAATGATTACCACATCATCCACTTCAACTAATCTAGAGGCCGCACCATTCAAACAAACCTTACCACTACCTCGTTCACCTTCAATCACATATGTTTCAAACCTTGCCCCATTATTATTATTTACAATAGCTACTTTTTCATTAGGTAATATATCAACTGCTTCTAATAAATCTTTATCTATAGTAATACTACCTACATAGTTTAAATTTGATTCCGTAACTCTCGCTCTATGAATTTTTCCATTCATCATTGTTCTAATCATTATATACAGTCTCCTACCACAAAATATTTATAATAATGTATGTTGCTTAAATTAATAGTACAAAACACTATTATGATTATTCATATTACCATATTATATAGAAATTGCTACAAATATTGGAATTTAAAATAGGGATACATGTTAAGACAAAAAAAGATATAAAAAAAAACTTCCCATAAGGAAGAATAAATGGAGCGGAAGATAGGACTTACACCTATACCTCATTCCGGGAAGGAATGTGTTCTGAGAGTTGAACTACTCCCGCTTAATTATTAAATTATGGAGCGGAGGATAGGACTTACACCTATACCTCGTTCCGGGAAGGAACGTATTCTGAAAGTTGAAATACCCCCGCTTAATTACTAAATTATGGAGCGGAAGATAGGACTTACACCTATACCACGTTCCGGGAAGGAACGTATTCTGAAAGTTGAACTACTCCCGCTTAATTATTAAATTATGGAGCGGAAGATAGGACTTACACCTATACCACGTTCCGGGAAGGAACGTATTCTGAAAGTTGAACTACTCCCGCATTTTGATGAAGGCGGCAACCGGATTTGAACCGGTGATAAAGGTTTTGCAGACCTCTGCCTTACCACTTGGCTATGCCGCCAATAAAAAACTGGGCTAGCTGGATTCGAACCAGCGCGTGATGGAGTCAAAGTCCATTGCCTTACCGCTTGGCTATAGCCCATTAATATAAAGGGCGGATGATGGGAATCGAACCCACGAGTGTCGGAACCACAATCCGATGCGTTAACCACTTCGCCACAACCGCCATGGCAGGGGCAGTAGGAATCGAACCCACATCAAAGGTTTTGGAGACCTTTATTCTACCGTTGAAATATGCCCCTATTAAATTAAAAATAAATGGTGGAGGGGGGCAGATTCGAACTGCCGAACCCGAAGGAGCGGATTTACAGTCCGCCGCGTTTAGCCACTTCGCTACCCCTCCTAAGAATGGTGCCGGCCAGAGGACTTGAACCCCCAACCTACTGATTACAAGTCAGTTGCTCTACCAGTTGAGCTAGGCCGGCTTGCATAAAATGGTTCAGGACAGAATCGAACTGCCGACACATGGAGCTTCAATCCATTGCTCTACCAACTGAGCTACTGAACCATAATTAAAATGGCGGTCCCGATGGGATTCGAACCCACGATCTCCTGCGTGACAGGCAGGCGTGTTAACCGCTACACTACGGGACCTTTAAAAATTGCGGGAGGCGGATTTGAACCACCGACCTTCGGGTTATGAGCCCGACGAGCTACCGAACTGCTCCATCCCGCGATAATAATATTAATGGCGGAGGAAGAGGGATTCGAACCCCCGCGAGCCGTTAAGCTCCTGTCGGTTTTCAAGACCGATCCCTTCAGCCGGACTTGGGTATTCCTCCACAAATATTAGCTAAAATTAAATTATATTCAATTATGATAAAAATGGCGGAGGAAGAGGGATTCGAACCCCCGCGGGCCGTTAAGCCCCTGTCGGTTTTCAAGACCGATCCCTTCAGCCGGACTTGGGTATTCCTCCAAAATTATATGGACCTTGCAGGATTCGAACCTGCGACCGAACGGTTATGAGCCGTTAGCTCTGACCAACTGAGCTAAAGGTCCTAAATATAATTTACAACTAATAATTAGTGGCGGTGGAGGGGATCGAACCCCCGACCTCACGGGTATGAACCGTGCGCTCTAGCCAGCTGAGCTACACCGCCGTTGTATTTATGTTGTATTATTAAATATGGTGGAGACTAGCGGGATCGAACCGCTGACCTCCTGCGTGCAAAGCAGGCGCTCTCCCATCTGAGCTAAGCCCCCATATATATTTTAGGTTTATCGGGAAGACAGGATTCGAACCTGCGACCCCTTGGTCCCAAACCAAGTGCTCTACCAAGCTGAGCTACTTCCCGTAAATTAATGCGCCCAATAGGGGTCGAACCTATAACCTCTTGATTCGTAGTCAAGTACTCTATCCAGTTGAGCTATGGGCGCATAATTTTATAGGATTATGCCGAGGACCGGAATCGAACCGGTACGGTGATCTCTCACCGCAGGATTTTAAGTCCTGTGCGTCTGCCAGTTCCGCCACCCCGGCAAAAATAATGGAGCAGAAGACGGGATTCGAACCCGCGACCCCGACCTTGGCAAGGTCGTATTCTACCGCTGAACTACTTCTGCATATGCGGGTGAAGGGAGTCGAACCCCCACGCCGTAAGGCGCTAGATCCTAAGTCTAGTGCGTCTGCCAATTCCGCCACACCCGCGATATTAAAATAATGGTGAGCCATAGTGGGCTCGAACCACTGACCCTCTGATTAAAAGTCAGATGCTCTACCAACTGAGCTAATGGCTCTTTAAAATGGTGCCGGCCAGAGGACTTGAACCCCCAACCTACTGATTACAAGTCAGTTGCTCTACCAGTTGAGCTAGGCCGGCTATTAAAAGTAATAAATGGTGGAGGATGACGGGTTCGAACCGCCGACCCTCTGCTTGTAAGGCAGATGCTCTCCCAGCTGAGCTAATCCTCCATATAAGTTGCCTGGCAACGTCCTACTCTTGCGGAACGTAAGTCCGACTACCATCGGCGCTAAAGAGCTTAACTTCTGTGTTCGGCATGGGAACAGGT
>NZ_JBOIHZ010000012.1:0-45527 GCF_051408735.1 Staphylococcus sp. AS1337
CTCTTTTCACAATAGGTAATATACCTTCCTTTTCATAATACCTCATTGCTGAACTATTAATTCCCACTATTTTTTCAACATCTTGAGTATAATACATTAATCATCACCCTCTTTAAAGTTACTTTAACAAAAACATTCGAAATATTACAATATTAATATATGAAATTAATTGTAATATTAAGCTGAAAATGACAGTTAAAGTGAAAAAGAAATAAAGTTGAACTTATTTTCGTTTTTGACACAAAACCTCTTAACTTAATATTAAGAGGTTTTTCTTGGATATTTAAATCTATAAACTTGTGTTATAATCTATGTATCATAAATATCAAAACTCATGAGTTTTTAGACGATGAGAGACGCGTTTATTTGCATCGAGAATTAGATTTCGTTAATAAGTACCCATAAAACGATTAAAAGAGGTGGTATTCAAATGGCTAAAATTGGTTATGCACGTGTATCAACACAAGATCAAAGTCTTGATGGACAGATTGATACACTTGAGGAATATGGTTGCGAACGTATCTTTAGCGAGAAAGCGAGTGGTCGCAAAACGAAAAGAACGGAACTTGATAAGTGTTTGGATTATTTACGAGAAGGAGACATTCTAGTTATCTATAAACTAGATCGTCTTGGACGTACAACGAAACAATTAATTGAGTTATCTCAGTGGTTGGATGAAAACAGCATTGATTTACATATTATAGATATGAATGTATCAACAAAAGATGCGATGGGCAAGATGTTCTTTACCATGATGAGTGCATTCGCTGAACTCGAAGCTAATTTACTAAGTGAACGTACTAAAAAAGGATTAGAAGCTGCAAGAGCAAGAGGTAGAAAAGGTGGACGACCATCTTTACCAGATCACAAGAAAAGGGAAATTAAATTCTTATATGATGAACAGAAGCTTACAGGTGAAGAAATTGCTGAACAAACTAGAGTAAGTAGATCGACTGTTTACAGGGTTATTAAAGAAATATAAATATCATAGATTTTATCAAATTAGTCTTTTGCATTCCTATACCTTATGGTTTTATAATATAATTAATAAGTAGAGTGTCTATAAGATAAACACCGAGCCCGATAACTATGTCAGTAGTCATCGGGCTTTTTTTGGTGTATTTACTATGTCGTCTTATTATTTATTACATTATTAAAAATTAGTACAATCTCACATATACTGTAGCAATATAAACTATTTTAATTTGTTGCTATATCTTTGCTCGTTTTGATAATAAATAAAACAAGTAAAGTCAGACAAACAGAACCAACAAGTGTCGGAATTATAAAGAACATGCCTGCCGAATTTGATAATGCATTGCCTGAAGAATTTAACATTGTTAGACCAATGAATGCACCAATTACTGCTGAAATCAAACTAATAATAAGATTAGTAATTTTATTGTTAGTTAACCAGATTGAAAATACCACGCCAACGATTACACCTATTACTATTGTAATGATAAAATCCATAAAACCCCTCCAGTAATGTAATATTTCAAACTGCGTTAATATTAAGTAACTCCTAACTTGATAGAAAAACATAATAAATATCCTACTTACAAACTCAAATAACCTCAAAAGAAGTATGTTAAACACGTAAAATTAAAATTTTGACTTAAACAAAAGTTTATTTTCCAATTTAAATAATAAAAAAATGACCCACACCCTGAATACGTCTTGCTCAAAAAAAGAAGTTAAATCATTCGAATAAGTAATTGTTTTACGTATAAACTTTCACATTTACAAAGATTTATGATTTATACATACGAATACAGGGGATAAAATAAGTGTATATCAAATAATAAGGAGGGTTTTTTATGTCAAGATACGTTTTTCAATCGCCAAGTAGATATATACAAGGAAAAGGAGAAATAAAAAGTTTAGCCAATGAAGTTAATAAATTAGGTGATACACCCTTGATTATTTCAGATAGTTTAGTTTGGTCACTAACAAATAAAGACATAAATGAGAGTTTTGAATCTAACGAGATTAGTTACAAATACGAAGAATTTAATGGGGAAGCCTCTGAAAATGAAATAGCAAGACTTAGCCAAATAGCCAAAGAAAATAACATAAATGTGATTGTTGGCGTTGGAGGAGGAAAGACATTAGATACAGCAAAAGCAATTTCTGATGATCTTAATTCCCCTGTTATTATTGTCCCAACAACTGCTTCTACAGATGCGCCTACGAGTGCTTTGTCAGTTATCTATTCAGATGAAGGTGTTTTTACGGGTTACAGATTTTACTATAAAAACCCAAATGTAGTATTAGCAGATTCACAAATTATAGTCCAAGCACCAGTCAAATTGTTTGCGGCGGGCATGAGCGATGCTTTAGCTACTTTAGTAGAAGTTAAAGCAACTTTAAACCGTAGAGGGAAAACTATGGTGGATGGAAAACCAACATTAGCTTCTTTAGCCATTGCTGAAAAAGCAGAAGAAACAATATTTAAATACGGTAAAAGCGCCTATTTTTCTGCAACACAAGGTATTGTAACACCTCAAGTGGAGTCTATTATCGAAGCAAACACTTTACTCTCAGGACTTGGTTTTGAAAACGGTGGACTTGCTGCAGCCCATGCAATACACAATGGGTTTACAGCTTTATCAGGAGATATCCATAAACTTGGACACGGCGAAAAAGTGGCGTATGGGACTCTCGTTCAAATGGTTTTAGAAAATAGACCTTATGAAGAAATTAAAAAATATATTGATTTTTATAAATTCTTAGAAATGCCAACAAATTTAAATAATATGCATTTACACGACGTTTCTTTTGAGGATTTAGTAAAAGTGGGAGAATTAGCAAAAGATCCTAATGACACTTTCTCTAATTTAAGTGACGAATTCACTGCTGAAGACGTAGCGCAAGCTATACTAGCAGTGAATGAATTAAGTGGAGGCAAAACTAAGTAAATTGCTCTTTATTTAGACTACGTATATATTTATTCTTATTTTGCATTTCTCTCCACTATGATGTTATAATTTAGATAACAAATATGTGTTGAACATGGTAAACACCGAGCCCGATAACTACTGGAATAGTTATCGGGCTCTTTTTGGTGTTATTACTATGTCGTCGCTTAATTATTTATCACGATTATTCAACCAATATGAAAACAACGTGATTATAACCCCCACTATAATAGGAGCTACTATAGATACAAATATGATGCTGAACATGGTGTCACCTCCTTCCATGCTAAACCAGCACAGAAGTAGAACGACGACTTCCCTATTATACCATCTGTTAATCTGCAAGCATATGCACTTCCGATAAGTTGAATTATGTTTGATTATTCATCGTTTAACCACTTAAGTAAAACTAAACTAATTATCAATAAAATCACCAAAAATAAACATGTTTTTACCAGTAGCCCAGAAGCTTTCCTATTCTTATTTTCCAATTCTTCAATCCTTTGAAGATAAATATCCATATCTTCTCTAGACCCTGAGTCATCGTATAACACAATTGATTCATTTTTATTTTTCATATTTCAACCCCTTTTTCCGATTTATGTACTGATTTTTATAGAAACAGAATCTAATTTTTCTAAAGATGCCCACTATTTTACTACAATTGATTTACATCTAAATCTACCAATTCTTCTAGTTCATCTTCTTCATTACTTTTCTTTCTGGATTGTTTAATATTTTCTTGCTTAATTGCTTCTCGAATTTCCTTTTTTCGTTCTTCACTCGGATTTCTCAATAATTTTCCATTATCGTACTTGATAGATTCCATATCATTTATTTTGTTATTAAAAGGTATCGGAGGAGTACCACCCAAATCATTAATGTATCTAATAAGTGCTTCTCGTATATGCGCAGTTTTGGTACCTTTAGGAACATTTTCTAAAAAATCAAAGATTTGGGGATAATCTTTTTTTTTAATTTTTAGAAGATGATTAGTTTCTTGTTTGCTCAAAGCAATCAACCTCTTGTTCTACCTTATCTTTCAGTAGTTCCCCCAATTTTTCGTAACCACGTACATTACTAAGCTGACTGTTTTCAACCTTTTCAAAAACATCAGGATAATAATAACTCAATGAATCAAAATGAATAGCTGAACCGCCACCAGTCACTATAATTCTGTCTATAGAATTAATATTACCTACCACTGTTTCAAATCTACTCATAACTTCCTGTATAATTTTTTCTTGTTCTTCTATAAAATAATCCACAAAATCAACTGTTAGTCTCGAATTCACCTTACATTGCTTATACTCCATCCCCTCTTCGATCATTCTTGGTGTTATTGAAGCACCATCAGCTTCTTTACTAACATGTGTAGCAATACGCTTATAAAAATCAATCATACCTTTATTAATAACAAAACTTTCTTCCTCTACACGTTTTAGGTTTTGATATGTATCTATTATTGTTGTCCCACTACCAAAATCTAAAACACTATACTTACCTTCTGTGAAAGATTTAAAGACTTTTCCATTTTCCATATGTAAATCTAATAAAGTTCCCATAGGTTGTGCGATGATTTTAATATCTTGAACATTAACTACTTTAGTTATACCATCTATTGTTATAGACCTATTTCTCCTTAATATTTCCTCAAATTGAGCCTGGCTTTTAGAATCTATTTCGTTACTAGGCATACCTGTTGCGATGACAACATCTATCTCTTCTTCAGGTAGTTCCCTTGCAAGTAAACCGATGGAGCATTCAACTAAATCTTCAAAAGATTGGTATATGTATCTATTATTAGTTGATGCAGTATCTTTACCCGTGCTTGTTGTCTTATCTAAGTCTTTACCAAATAATATTATATTTTCATAATCGTCGTTAATAACAAATTCACTAACCTCTATTTCACTATTAATAAAACCCTCTAATTGTTTATCGGTATTTGATTTATAACCAATGCGCGAGGGGATTACAAAATTTTCATCATTAATTCTTCCTTTTACAAAACCATTTCCAAAATCTAAAGCCATTACATGAATATTTGCCATTTTTAATAAAACCTCCATCAAGAAAATTTACAATATAAATACTTATACACCTTTATATACTTTTTTATACTTTTATAAACATATTTTTTGTTTCATCCTTGATTTTATTTAATATAAAATATTATATTCATATAATATTTTCGTTCAGGTAACTATTTTAGAATCTATATTATTTTATAAATACACTCTCTTATTGTTAGGAAAATTCTTCACTTAATAATACATCTCTTATCAAATAAAAAAACCCACCTAATAAATAGGTAGATTTTCCGGAAGTATTTCATTTTTATTTATATTGTTTGAATAAATTTTGATTAAATTCGGTATTATCCATAGCCCCCTCAAACATCTCTTTGTTTACTCCATAACCATATATATTTGTATCATGCCCGACATGTGAATCTGAAGTCCATCCTGTATTACTTCTTTCATTTACTGGTTTGGTTAAGGCTTTTTCTAACGTGTTTTGCTCTTTATAATCTTCATCTTTGTCTGATTTCATTTCTTGAGCAGCTTTTTTAATTTTTTCTATTTCTAATTCTTTTAATTTAAAACCATACCCCTCTTTTATTACTTTATCAATATTTTCACCTTTTAGTATCTCTTCTTCCATATGTCTAGCCGAATGATTCATTTCTTTAATAGCTTCTGGATGAAAACTTTGTTTTCCTTTTGTTCCCATCGTTAATCCTCCTGTGGCATGATCTCCTGTTGTTACAACTAAAGTATTCTTGTCTTTCTTGGCAAACTCTATAGCTTCTTTATATGCTTCCTCGAAATCCTCCATCTCTGACATCACACCAGTCGCATCATTTGGATGGGCTGCTTTATCTATTTGTGATCCTTCCACCATTAAAAAGAATCCTTTGTCATTTTTATTCATTTTTTGTATTGCTGATGAAGTCATGTCTTTTAGCGATGGTGTATCAGTTTTTCTATCTATTGCATATGGTAGAGTTTCATCTGCAAATGTACCTAAAATTTGCTTTCCATCAGATTCATTTAAACCTTTTTTATCTGTTATAATATCGTAACCGTCTTCTTTGAATTTTTGATCTAGATTCCTATTCTTTTCTCCAAAATATTTAGCTCCCCCACCTAATAATACATCTATTTTATGTTTTCCATTGATTTTTTCATTATAATAATCTTTAGCGATTTCATTTTTATTATCTCTATTTGTTTCATGTGCTCCAAAAGCCGCTGGGGTAGCATCTGTAAGGTCTGAAGTAACAACGAGACCTGTTGATTTTTCATTTTTTTTAGCATACTCTAACACAGATTCTAATTCTTTTTTATTATTATCAACTGACACAGCACCATTATATGTCTTTTCTCCAGTTGCCATAGCAGTTCCAGCTGCAGCAGAATCAGTAATATTCTCCTCTTCTGTATTCTCAGGATCTGTTGACATTTGACCTAACAAATTACTATCAAATGCTGTTCTTTCAATTTTTGATGTTTCTGGATTGTCCTTATAATGACGATAAGCACTATTAAATTCGGGACCCATACCATCACCTACTAAAACAATGACGTTCTTTGGCTTATCTTTATCTTTTCCCGACTCTCCAGCATATGTATTACTAGTCAAAGCTGTTGAAATTACTAACGAAGCTACTAAAGTCTTTTTGATATTTAACATGTATTTTACTCCTTAAAAATGTGATTTATTAAACTTATCATCTGTATGTAAATAGGATGTTTATTTTATTTTAAGAAAATGTAAAAAACCCTTCCAGTTAATTAACTGAAAGGGTTTAAAGAAAATAGCACTTATAAACAAAATTTCTTTTACTATTTTTCATTATATTTTTTAAACAACAGGACAGCATTATGTCCGCCAAAACCAAGACTGTTACTCATAGCATACGTAACATTTAAATTCTCATATTCATTAGCAACCAAGTTAATATCGCAATCTAAATCAGGTTTTGTAGCATTGATAGTTGGAGGAATCTTACTATCTCTAATAGATAAAATAGAAAATATTGCCTCAATAGCTCCAGTAGCACCAAATGAATGCCCCATCATCGACTTAGTAGAGCTTACTTTTAAAGATTTAAAGGCTTCACCGAAAACTTTTTTTATAGCTTGTACCTCTGTAAAATCTCCCAATGGAGTACTTGTACCGTGAGCATTTAAGTATTGAATATCTTTAGCTTCTATTTGTGCATCTTCTATTGCTGCTTGTATTGCACGAGCACCTCCTTCTCCTTCAATAGCTGGAGCTGTAATGTGATAGCTATCCCCTGTTGACCCATAACCAACAACTTCCGCATAAATTTTAGCGTTTCTTGATTGTGCTGACTTTAGAGATTCAATAACTAAAATACCTGCTCCTTCTCCTATAACAAAACCATCTCTTTCCTTCTGAAAAGGGCGGCATGCAGTTTCAGCATCATTATTTATGGATAAAGCATGACTTGCACTAAAACCAGCAATACCAATTTCGGTAATTGGCGCTTCTGTCCCACCAGTAACCATAGCGTCAGCATCCCCACGTTGAATAATCCTAAATGCTTCACCGATGGAGTTTGTACCTGTAGCACATGCAGTGACAGTAGCACCGTTTGGTCCTTTAATACCTAAATCAATTGAAACTTGCCCAGTCGCCATATCAGGTATAAGCATAGGTATACAAAAAGGACTCACACGTTTTGCACCTTTATACTTTAAAGTACTATAAGTTTTCTCTAAAGTTTCTACGCCCCCCATACCTGCACCAATCCATACGCCTATATTTTTTGCATTATGCTCGTTAATATTTAAATTAGAATCTTTAACAGCTTCTCGAGCTGCTACAACTGCATATTGTGTAAAACGGTCCATACGCCTAGATTCTTTCTTAGATATGTAATCATTTATATTAAATTCTTTCAATTCACCGGCTAAGTGTACATTATACGGTTGAGTATTAAATCGGGTTATTTTATCGATACCATTAACTCCATTTAATGTATTTATCCAAGTGGTCTTAGCATCATTACCTAGAGGCGTAAGGGCCCCGATACCTGTAACTACCACACGTTGATTTCCGTTCATAAAAATCCTCCTTACGAATTTTTAAAATATGTAAATTAATATTAAAACAACTTTCATTATAAATAATCCTCTAATATAATACATTAGAACTAAGTGAAATACAGATCTATAAGTTTTCCATAAACATTTGATAAAAATATATTTAAATATTTTATATCATATAAATACATACCCTGTTTAAAATTTTTATATTAATATATTAACTAAAAAGTATATTATGTAGAAAATCGAACTAAATATTCTAATAAGGTTGTGTTGCTAATAATCTCTGTATACGCTTATGTATGTGTTCTGTAATAAACTTTGACACACTAAAAACCCCCTATGGTTAGGAGGTTACAATGCTACTAGAAGTATCAGACATTCATTAATTTAAATGTCTTTTTTTAAATAATTAAAACTAATCCAGCTCTACGATATCTTTTCAATTTTTTATTATATATCTTTTATCATCATGATTAAATGAAGCTCTCCATATTAACCACTAATATATCCACTTCTGATAAGTTAAATTATGTAGTATCTGTATAACGATATAAAGGGAAATGTAAAATTACAGAAATGTTTTTTATGTGAGTAACTTTTTAAATTGACCAAAAAAACTCTATCTTCTTGTGGACTTTGAGTAAGGTTGTGAACTGACATATAACCCCTTTTTTTCTATCTCTTTGTCTAACAGGTGCTATATTGCTAATACATTTATAATATTTGTAAGTCTCGAGGAAATGAAGTTAATATTTCTACTTCACTGTTTTCATTAATATATACTTCATCTTCAATGCGTACGCCACCATAATTAGGAATATAAATTCCTGGTTCAATTGTAAAAAACAGACCAGATTGAGCGATATCTTCATTCTGTTCATGAATAGAAGGTGATTCATGAACATCAATACCCAAACCATGACCAACTCGATTATTAAAATATTTACCATAACCACTTTGCTTGATAACATTACGTGAAGCAATATCAAATTCTTTAAGGGGAACTCCTGATTTTACAGCATCGAGACCTGCTTGATTTGAGGCTTTGACAATGTTGTAAATGTTTTTTTGTTTTTCATCTGCTTCTCCAATGATGAAAGTGCGCGTAATGTCAGAACAGTAATTATTTTGCGTTATGACTCCAAAATCAATGAGTAAAAAGTCCCCATTTTTAAATTTTCGTTCACCTGGTGAGCCATGAGGTAAAGAAGCCTTTTCCCCTGATAATACTGTAGTTGCAAATGAAGGTCCCACTGCTCCATATTTTTTCATTAACAATTCTAATTGTCCTGTAAGTTCAAGTTCAGTCATCCCTATTTTCACTTCTTTAATACCATCTGATAATACTTTTTCAATAATATCAACTGCTTCTTGTAAGTACTGAATCTCTTGAAGAGATTTTATTAACCTCTGCTCATTAATCAGGGGACCAATATCAAAATAGGCGGATGATTTAAAGATGTTTTGGAACCCCTCATAACGCATGACACTTATATATTCTTTCTCAAAGTAGATTTTAGAATTTATCCCATTCATATGTAATTGGATTACTTGAAAAGGATCTTGTTCATCACTAATTGGTATGATTTCTTGGATGACCGACTCAGCAAGAGCTGCATCATTGTCTAATGTAGGGACAAAAAGTGTGTATTGTTCTGTTTTGAAATCAAATATCAACCCCATAAAACGTTCATGTGGATTTGAATTAAATCCAGTAAAATAAAAAACATTTGCAGGATCCATAATAATTGCTAAATCTGCTTCTTCTTCTTTTAATCGTGTTGTTAATGTTTTAATACGTTGAGTATAATTAATCATACTTGTCCTCCTCGAATTTCTTAAAATTACTTAATGTAAATATTTAACATGATATACTTTGTTTTTAATTTCAATAATTAAAGCGAAGAATTTTCTTTTAAAAAGTGTAAGTAAATAAATTTAATTAGTCCGAGAGGCCTTCCACAGCTTGTTAACATAATCTCGTCCTTCTTCGATACATTCATGGAATTCTATCGTCGCTTCGCGACGTTCTTGTAAAAGTTCATTTTGTACTGATTTCACTTTTTCAGCCAAACCTAATATTTTATAAGCAGCTATTTCTCCCTGCTTCATAGCTACCATGGCGCCTTCAATACCCGTTATATTTCCGGCTATATATAGATTTTTTATTTCGGTCTCCATAACATCATTGTGTAATGGGATAAACCCTCCTAAACTTTCTATATAGGTAAATGATACATCTAATAATCCAAGCAGCTCAGATAAAGGCGTTAAACCTCCAGACAAACATACAAAATCTATAGGGATAATCTCTTCTTTATTTGAGATTACGTTGCCATCTTTATCTACATTTTTTAATGTAATAGATTCTACTTTTTCTTTACCATTAATAGATACAACTGCTTTTTTTAAATGCACTGATGTATTAAAAAGCTTTATACCTTTTTTAGGAATAAGTTTAAAAGCTAAAGGTTGAATTTGGGGCATAGTTTTCAATAATTTCGTACCTAATTTTATAAAAAAGCTAGGCGCCATATGTGAGATATTCAATAATTTTTTAAATACATTTTGAGGAATAGCATCCTGTGCGTTTACTTCGTTGTGGTATGGCAGGGACATCACTTTAACTTCTATATTAGCCATGTGTAATTCAGATAGAATGGCACTACTTAAGACATTTATACCTATAATGGCTCCTTTATTACCTGGAGCTACACGCTGAACATTTGTTAGAACTTGTGCTGCCCCCACGGTCATAACGCCTGGTAATGTACTTCCGGGTAAAGCGGGCGTTAATTCTTGAGCTCCAGCACACACTAGTAAATATTTAGCTTTAAAATTACCACTAGTGGTATTAATATGATAATATTCTTTTGATTTTTCGATATTAGTAACGCTTGTGGATAATTTTACAGTTAAGTTAGGGTGGTGTAACACATCGGATAGTGTTTCTGCTTTTTCATATCCATTCCAAATTTCTCCGTTATTGTCCTCATAGAGTTGACCTATTAATCTCCCGCCTATACGATAATACTCGTCTAGTAATAATACTTTTTTTTCTTCCATGAGAATTCGCGCAGCGGATGCGCCAGCAGGACCCGCGCCTACTACAATTACATCAAACATGATTTTCACTCCATTCTTTCACATCATGAGGAAGGGATTGGCCACTTATCACAGACATTCCTTCTTGTACTGGTGTAAGACATGTTCTAATATTCTTTTTCCCATCAATCTCTGCTCGGCATTCAAAGCAATGTCCTATATTACAAAAAACACCTCTTGGGGAACTATCATCTTCATGATAACGAATTGTACGTATATCATTGGCTAGTAGGCAACTTGCTACACTTTCTCCAACATGACATGTTAGAGATTGGTGGTTGAAAAAAATTTCAACAGTTTCAGTTTCAATATTTTTCAATAAAGGATGGTTATAAATACGTTTAGTCATCCTCACCACCTCCTAACTCTCCAAATGTAACAGGACGCACGGGAGGTTGAACTTTCATTGTTGTAAATTCATCATTTATTTTTTTGTCTTTATTTATAATCCTATCGATATGATTTTTACATGTTCTCCCACCACAAAACCCCATACCTGCTCGCGTACGTAATTTAGTTTCTCTGACACTACTATCATATTTTTCTACTGTTTCTAGTATGTGTTTTAAAGTTACATTTTCACAACGACAAATCACGATATCTTCCATAACTTACACCTCATTTTCTAATTTATAAATATGTAAGCAAATTTGATGCCAAACTTGTTAAACGATGTTGTAATAGTTTAATTTTGCATATAAAGTAGGCCTAGAGATACCTAGTTCTATTGCTGTTGCCTTTTTATTATAATCACACTCTTTATAGACCTTTTTTATAATTTCACCTTCATGGTATTTTAATTTTTCTGATAAACTGCCCTCTATTTCAATAGATCTTGAATAATTGTTCTTTTTGAAATTAGCATAATCATCAAAAATATATTCTTGAAAATCTCCGTCTTCTGAAAAAATAACTAACCTTTCAATGATATTTTGTAATTCACGAACGTTACCAGGCCAGTTGTAATGTTTGAATTTTTGCATTAAATTCAAAGGGATGGGTTCTAGTTTGATGTCGTAATTTTGTTTAGCTAGTTGATAAAAGTAATATGAAAGTGTTTCTATATCCTCTTTTCTATCTCGTAAAGGTGGGATTTCAATATTTACTACATTAAGTCTATAAAATAAATCCTCTCTAAATGTCCCTTTTTGTACTTCATCTATTAAATTTTTATTTGTAGCTGCAACAATACGTATATCAATAGAGCGTTCTGTGGTACCTCCAACGCGATAAAATTTTTTCTCTTGAATCATTCTAAGTAACTTAACTTGCATTTCAAGAGGCATGTCAGCAATCTCATCTAGGAAAAGGGTCCCTTTATCTGCCCGTTCAATCAGTCCTTCTTTACCTTTTTGGTTGGCACCGCTAAATGCTCCTTTTTCATAGCCAAACATTTCACTTTCGAAAAGGTTGGCAGGTATAGTTCCACAGTTAACGGTTACAAAAGGTTGTTTAAATCGTTTACTAAAATCATGTATACTACGTGAAAATAATTCCTTTCCAACACCACTTTCTCCAGTAATTAATGTGTTCACCTCAGATTGTGCAGCTTTTTTTATTAAATATTTTACACGGGTCATGTTACTACTGTTACCAATAATTGAACTAAACGCACCATGATCATTGTATTCTGAAATTTGACGTTCCAGTACTGAAATTTGGTTTTCAAATTGTTTTATTTTGTTACGGTTATATACTTGGTCACTTACATCTAATTCCGTAACAATTGCACCAACTACTTCATTGTTGCAAATGATTGGTTTTGAAATGATATTAACGTATTTATTATTACCAGCGTAATGTTCTTCTTTTTGGTAGGGCTTCGCTTTTTTTAATGATTCTAAAATAATTAAATCCTTTTTTTCAAAAAATTGATTAATGGATTTTCCTATAATATCTTCATTTGAAATTTGAAATATATTAGATGCTTCCACACTCCAATAAACTACTCGTCCCTCTTTATCAATAATGGTGTAGCTTTGATGACTAATGTTAAGTAATACTTCAACTAATGCTTCTAATTCTGATTTATTCAATAGTATTTTCCTCCAATGTAAAAAAATTAATAAATACTATATAAAAATTAACACTTATGTAAGCGCTTTACCAAAATTCTTTTATTTTCTTTTTGGCATATAAATTGCTTATAGAATTAGTAAAGGAGGGATATTATTTGAACGATATAAATCACGAGGTACTTATAATCGGTGGCGGCATTATAGGCGCAAGTATTAGTTATTTTTTATCAAAAGCTGGATATGATGTCGGTTTGATTGAAAGTAAAGAAATTGCTTCTTTAACTTCATCCCATTGTGATGGAAATATTTTAGCGATTGATAAAACGCCAGGGTTTGATAGCCAAATGACTTTACGAAGTCAAAAGTTGATTCATGAATTGAGCAAAGAATTGATCCTACCTTTTGAGTATCGGAAACCCGGAAGTATATTAGTTTGTGAAACTGAAAAGGAGATGCAGGCTGCAGAACAATGGGTTCAACAACAACGAGACTACGGATTAGATTTTAAAATGTTGGATAAACAGGATATAAAAAATGAGTCTAAGTATTTTTCAGATCATTTATTGGGAGGTTTGGAATGTTCTACAGACTCGACGGTTAATCCCTATATGCTCACCTATAGTTTTATTGAAACTGCTAAACAACATGGCTTAAAAGTTTATGAATATGAACATGTGAAGAACATAAATAAAAGTGATGAAACTTTTTATATTCAAACTACCAATTATTCTTTTTACGCTAATAAAGTGGTCAACGCATGTGGTATATATGCTTCTGAAATAGGAAGTATGCTAGATGTTCATATTCCCATTTATCCAAGAAAAGGACAGATTTTAGTAGCATCTAGGAATGAAACAGTTGGAATTAGAAAAGTAATGGAATTTGGCTATCTGATGTCCAAATTTGGGGGAGAACGACAAGTATCTAAAGAGATGGAGGATTACGGTATTGCTTTAGTATTTGAACCCACAGAAAGTCAAAATTTTCTTATTGGCTCAAGCAGAGAATTTAATGGATATGATAAAAAAGTTAATTCAACGGTAAATCGGTTAATCGCACAGAGAGCAATTCATTTTTACCCTAAATTAAAAGATATGAGTTTAATAAGAACTTATTCTGGATTAAGACCTTTTACAGAGGACCATTTACCAATTGTTAGCGAAACAGAAGTTGAAGGATTTTATGTCGCTGCAGGACATGAAGGGGACGGTATCGGGTTGTCTTCTATTACGGGCTTATTTATAGAACAACTTATTTCAGACAAAGAAACAGAAATTGATATTTCTCCTTTATCAGTGAATCGTTTTAAGGAGGTTTAATTATGAAATATGACCGTTTGTTTTCAACATTTGATACACATACTGGAGGAAACCCTACTCGGACAGTTTTGAGCGGAATGCCTAAAATGATAGGGGATACAGTAGCTGAAAAAATGCAATATATGAAGTTACATTATGATCACTATCGCAGATTTTTAATGAACGAGCCAAGAGGTCATGAAGTAATGAGCGGAACTATCATGGTAGAACCTTGCAATAAGGAAGCTGATTTTGGTGCTATTTATATAGAGACAGGTGGTTACTTACCTATGTGTGGTCACGATACGATTGGGTTTTGTACTGCGCTGATTGAGCTTGGTTTCGTTGAAAAAGTTGATCCTATAACGAGAATTAATATTGATACTCCTGCAGGTTTGGTAAAAACAGAAACTAAAATAGAAGATGGAGAAGTTAAGGAAGTTAGTTTTAAGAACGTCCCGAGCTTTTATTTGAAAACTGTAAATATCGAACATGCAACGCTAGGTAAAATTTTTATCGATATTAGTTATGGAGGAAATTTTTACGGCATTATAGATGCTGACCAATTAGGTATTGAATTAATACCTGAAAATAGCAGCTATATTGTTAAAAAAGCTATAGAGATTAGAAATCAAATTAATGAAAAATATAACGTTCAGCATCCAGAAAAATCGTTTATTAAAGGTTTAACACATATTGAGTTTTCATCTAAAAAAGTGACTCATAAGGATATTAATTTTAAAAACACAGTTATTGTGCCACCAGGTGGTATTGATAGATCTCCTTGCGGGACAGGTACATCAGCTAAAATGGCTACGCTTGTTTATAAAAAAGAACTTAAAAAAGGAGATGAATTTTTACATGAAAGTATTATAGGTTCTGTTTTTAAAGGAATCGTGCTAAATAATACAATCGTGAATGGATATGAATATATTGATGTTAGTATTTCGGGTAGGGCTTGGCCAATGGGGAAAAATGATTTTTATTACAGTGAAAAAGCGAAGGAAGATAATTACTTATTTATCCCGCCATTAACTTAATATAGGAGGTTTATAAAATGAACACTCAATTGATATGTACAAGCTATGATTGTGAAGTAATGGGTGGTTTATTTAGATTTGTTTCTTTTGAACAACTTAAAACTACTTCTAACCAAAAGTTAAGTATGGATTGGATGAAACAAAACATTTCAAAATTATCAGCAATGTATCACGAGCCTAGGGGTCATCCTTATTTATTATTTTGTGTTTACTCTATTAAAGGCGACAAATGTGAAGTGGTAACGTTTCAGCCTCTTGGCCATTCAGTACAATTAGAAACAATTTCGAAAGCCACACGTTTTATGTTACAGAATGTAGTGAATGCAAATATGAATTTTAATATAGAAGTAAACGGCTTATATACGAATCATTCAGTGGAAGATAAAAACATGGAAGTTAAAGTGTCTTCAGTGGAGTTAGTTAAAGAAAAAGAAGAAATGGATATTTATAAAGTTGATAGTAAGCTTTACGGGTTTGTTAAAACTCTAGATTTAAAATCGATGAACATACAAAAAATATTGGGAATATATGATGCATATCAAAAACACCATCAGCAAAATGATATTGAAAATTATATATATTTTGATAGCAAAACACATCGTGTCTTAATTATGCATAGTGATCAAATTGTTAGGGTGCCAGATTCAGCGGCGTATTCTATAATCTATCATCGTTTCGACAATATATCTAGTCTACTTACTATGACGAATCAACATATAAAAACTCAGGATAAAAAATTTGTTTTAGAGGCATCATTAAGTAGCTTTAGTCAATTTTATATGTCTGAAACAGATCCATTTAAAAAAGGGTTCATTTTACAATGACCTTAAACTAAAGGGTGGGGAAAATGGATAACAATTACAGATTACCAACCGGAAAAGAAATCATATTTATACTTATAGCATTTATTATAACTATGTTTGTAGTAGTGATTTATTTAGGATTACCAATCCAAGTAGCGTTATTACTTATTTGGTTCATCATCATTATAGTTGGCTTAAAAATAGGTTACTCCTATAACCAACTTCAAGCAGGTCTATGTAAAGGCATATATGAGGGAATGGAAGCAATACTAGTAATGATTTCAATTGGAGCATTAATAGGTACATGGATTGCTAGTGGTATTGTACCAAGTATCATTTACGCAGGATTGCATATCATAAGCCCAACGTTCTTTCTTGTTACAGCATTTGTTATATGTATTATAACTTCCTTGGCGACTGGTACATCTTTTGGATCAGCAGGAACAGCAGGGATTGCGATGATAGGAATTGGCACAAGCTTTGGATTGCCCCTTCCACTTGTGGCAGGAGCAGTTATTTCAGGCTGTTACGTAGGGGACAAAATGTCGCCACTATCTGACACAACAGTTATGACAGCTTCATTATCTAGAGTGGACTTGTTTGACCACATCAAATCAATGTCATTCGTCTCTATACCAAGTGTCATTATTACTTTAATTCTATTTGGGATAGCTAACTTTACAGTGAGCAGTAAAGAAGGTAGTTTAGCTCAAGCTGAAAAAGCGATGGGACAATTATCTGATCAATTTAACATTTCAGGTTGGATGGCGGTGCCTTTAATAATAGTTATAATTCTATTGGCATTAAAGGTTCCATCTGTTCCTGTAATATTATTCGGAAGCTTAATGGGAGCATTATGGTCTGTTTGGTTCCAAGGCATCCCTTTTGTGGAAAGTATAAAAATATTATATAGAGGTAATGATATTTCTTCTGGCATCTCATTTATTGATAACTTATTAAATCGTGGAGGCATCACCTTTATGCTCGAGACAGTATTACTCGTAATCATTGCCTTAGGTATTGGAGGATTAATGGAAGTAATTGGTGTTACTCAAAAAATAAGTAATATATTTAGTGAATGGGCTTATAATTCAGGGCGTTTAACTTTAACCACTTTACTAGCAGGGATATTTGGTAATTTCTTTGGTGGTGCTGCATATGTATCATTACTTACAGCAACAAAAATGACTGAAAAAAACTACGATAAATTAAAAATTAAGCGTACCGTATTATCTAGGAATTCAGAGGCAGGTGGTACAGTTACTACCCCAATGATTCCATGGTCAGATGGTGGGGTATTTATGGCTACCACTTTAGGTATATCTACCATGCACTATTTACCTTTCTTATGGTATAGCTTTGTAGTTCTTATTATTTCCATTATTTTCGGTTTTAAAGGAATATTCATATGGAAAACAGATGATTATTACAGTGAAAAAGAGAGTTATAAGAATCATAAAATTAAAACTAAATATGCAGATAAGAATATTATTAATTAAAAAATAAAACATTAAAGGAGAAATGAAAATGGAAAAATTCAAAGGGGTATACCCAGTTATCATAACACCTATGAAAGAAAATTTTGAAATAAATTACGAAGGTTTAAAAGAAAATGTTAATTACTTTATTAAACAAAAAGTCTCTGGACTTGTAATAAATGGGAGCACAGGCGAGTTTGTTTCATTAACAGAAAAGGAAAAAGAAGAAATAATTAAAACAGTTCTATCAACTGTAAATGGTGCTTTTCCCATTATTGTTGGTACGGCAAGTGAATATACAAATGATGCTATTCGTTTAACACAATCTGCTGAAAATTTAGGGGCAGATGGCGTTTTAGTTATAAACTCATATTATGCACATCCTACTGATGAAGAAATTTATCATCAATTTAAAGATATTGCTGAGAGTACATCTTTACCAGTCATGATTTATAACAATCCTTTTACTACAGGAATAGATATTGATCAAAATACATTAATTGATTTAGGTAACAACGTAAAAAATATTACGCATTTAAAAGAATCGAGTGGTTCTATTCAAAAATTAAGAGATATACATTACGCTACAGGTAATAATTTAACATTATTCTGTGGTAGTGATGACTTAGCGTTTGAGTCTATTGTAATGGGAGCTCAAGGGTGGGTTTCAGTTGCAGGAAATTTAGCTCCGAATTTAACCAAAGAGTTATATGAAAAAATAGAGTCAAAAGATTTTAATTCTGCACATGAAATATATAAGAAACTTTTACCATTATTGCAATTTATAGAAGATAGTGGAAAGTATGTACAAATTGTTAAAGCAGGTATGGAAATTAAAGGATTAAACGGTGGACCTAGTAGGCCACCAAGAAGAAACTTAAACACAGAAGAAACAAAAAAATTAAAAGAAATTATTTCAACTTTAAATTAGGAGGAATACTATGACAAAAACAATCAAAATGCCAGCAAAAGTACAAAAATTTATTAAACATGATATCGGATTATTCATTAATAACGATTACGTAAGTAGTGAAAATCACAACACTTTTGAGGTATATAACCCAGCAGATGATACACTTATTACTCGAGTTGCAGAAGCGAATTCAAAAGATATCGATTATGCAGTAGAATGTGCTGAAAAAGCCTTTAAAGGTGAGTGGAGTCAATTAACTGCACAAGAACGTAGTGATTTAATCATAAAATTTACGGATTTATTAGAAGAAAACAAAGAAGAGTTAGCTTATTTAGAAGCATTAGATAACGGCAAGTCATATGAAATCGCGCTTTCAGACGACATACCAGGAGCAATTAACCAATTTAGATATTACGCAGGTTGGGCTACTAAAGTATTAGGGCAGACCACACCAATAAGTCCTGAGTATTTTAATTATTCAGTACATGAACCTATAGGTGTTGTAGGGCAAATTATTCCGTGGAATTTCCCACTGAACATGGCTTCATGGAAAATGGGGGCGGCTCTTGCAACGGGATGTACAATTTTAATTAAACCGGCAGAACAAACCCCTTTATCATTATTGTACGCTGCACAATTAATTAAAGAGGCAGGTATACCTCAAGGTGTTGTTAATGTGGTTCCCGGTAGGGGGCCAGTAACAGGAGAAGCAATTTCAACCCATCCTAAAATACGTAAAATTGCTTTTACAGGATCTACGGAAACTGGGAAAGGGATAATGAAAAAAGCTGCAGATACAGTTAAAAACATCACTTTAGAACTAGGAGGAAAATCGGCTAATATTATATTTGAAGATGCTGATTTGTCTGAAGCAGCAACAACTGCAGTAGATGGAGTAATGTTTAATCATGGACAGAATTGTAGCGCTGGTACTAGAATATTTGTGCAATCTTCTATTTATAAAGAGTTTGTTGAAAAATTCATTGAGCAAACAAAAAATATTAAAGTCGGATTTGGTACCGAAAAAGGTATAGATATGGGACCATTAATTTCACGTAAACAACAACAGCGCGTTGAAGAATATATAGATATTGGAGTAAAAGAAGGTGGCACTATAGCTTACCAACAAAGTATAGAAGATAGTAAAGGATATTTTGTAGCCCCTACTGTATTTACAGATTTAACAGATGATATGCGTATTGTTCAAGAAGAAATTTTCGGACCTGTAGCATGTATATTACCGTTTGAAACAGAACAAGAAGTAGTGGAAAGAGCTAATGCCAGTGAATATGGTTTAGCTGCGGCAGTATGGACAAAAGATATTCAAAGAGCAATTAATGTAACAAATCAACTAGAGGCAGGAACTGTTTGGATAAATGATTATAACTTAGAAGACCCTTCTGCAGCATTTGGTGGTTACAAACAGTCAGGTATTGGTAGAGAAATGGGGAGTTACGCGTTAGATAACTATACAGAAGTTAAATTTGTATGGGTCAAATTATAGATGCAAAAAAATAGGAGGGGATGCCCTTCCTATTTTTTTGCATCTTTTTCTTTGTATATTGCCCTACGTTGATTACAATTTTTAATTTGCAATTCCTTACGATATTTTGCAACAGTTCTTCTAGAAATAAAAATATCCTCTCCTTTTAGGTAAGAAACAAGGGTGTCATCAGAAAAAGGGTTTCGAAATGGCTCATTTTTAATTAAATATTTAATTTTATGCTTAATATGATGAGTTGAAATAGTAGAATTATATGGTTGTACAAATAAATCAGATAATTTATATAAAGTATGATTAATCTGTATATAACGTGAATGGATGCCGCGACTGATAGTGGAAGGATGCATATTAATATTTTCTGCAACCATATTTTGAGTTAAAGGACGGTATTTTAATTGATTGTTATTGAGGATCCCCTCATATTGAACAGTAATAATCATGTTAATTATTTTGTATAGTGTTTCAGTTCGCTTTGAAAGTATTGTTTTTAAAAAATTAAACTTACTTTCATTTTGTTTATAAATTTTATCGTGGACTGGAGCACTTTCATCTAGAGATAAAGCATTGATATAATGATCATTCATTTTGATTGTAAATTCTTTATTCTTTATAGTTATATATGCTTCTGGAATAATATTTTGCGGAGCGTTGGATTCAAGATAAGGAAAAATGTCTTGATCTTTAATATAGGATAAATAGTTTACAAATGACTCATGTGAAACATCATAATTCTCAAGGAAATTAAAATTTGCATTCGCAATATCTTCAAGATGATTTCGAAATAAACCGAATAATGTGTTATCCCATAATTTTTTTTCCTGTAATTGGAATGAGATGAAATCAAATGTATTTTCGCTACCACAACCAATAGGTGATAAATTTTGTATTATTTTTTTAATAGATTGGAATTCTATGAAAGTAATATTTTGCTGATTACAAAAGGATTTTTTGTCTATGTCAAAAAATCCTTTATTATCAAGATTTAAAATTATGAATTTAGCTATATGAAAATATTTATTTGTTAAATTGTAATCGAAAAGTTGATCAATTAAATCTTCCCTTATATTAGTTTCAGAACTCTTGTAATTATCCATAGACATAGTGTTTTCGCTGTTATTAAATTTATATTGAATATAGGGATAATTATCTTCCACACGATATAAATACTGAATAATGTCTTCTTGTTTATAGGAGAGCATCTTAAGTGACTGTAACTGATAATTAGATAGTTGCATTTCATGGTTTAATATTTGCTCATTACTCATTAAATTGCCACCTTTCTCAAATAAATAAAAGTAGTATATGATTATCTATTAGTTGTTATTTTACATTTAAAAGTATTTTAATCATAATATTATTACAAGTTATAAAAAAAGTTTGAAAATAACTTCATAGAGGTAACTTAATTTATAAATCCCTATATCACAGCACTAAAAATAATATTAATTTTCTTTTTTCATATGAAAGTAATAAAAGCACCAAATATACTCTGAAAATTATATTTATATATCAATAAAATTAAGATAAAAACATAATTTTGCATTCCCCTACGCTATGATGTTATAATGCACTTAACAAGAATATCTGCATTTGATGCACCAAACCCCTCACTACTGAGAATAGTGAGGGGTTTTTGGTGTGACTTAGTCGCCTATTTTACTTATCATCACGTTTGCGAAGCCAATACGCAAAGAAAGCGACAATGCAACCACTTGCTGCTGTGGTCATGATGTGAACAAGAATATCTGTCATTTTCTGCACCTCCTCTCTACGTCAAATTGACGCCTGAGAGATAGGCGACTTCCCTATTATACCATCTGTTAATCTGCAAGCATATGCACTTCCGATAAGTTGAATTATGTATTTTAATTAGATTAACATTTCTTATCTTTTTTAGAAAAATAATTTAATAAAAGTATTTTCGCCCTATTATTCTTTTTATCTATACTATCAATAATCATTGAAAGTATCCCAAAGCTTAAAAAATAATAGATATTGTAAATTATTAAATTTAACATTGCAGCACTTGAATCATTCAAAAAAGTAATATTAGAGATGGTAGAATATAACAATGTTAGTACAATTGTAAATACACTCAGTATCAACCATGCTATTTTTTTCTTTTTATGTTCTTTAGAGAATATAAATCTTTTATAAAAAAATTTGTTAAATATACATGCTATTTCTTCGAATTTTTCTCCATGATGATTATAGTATCTATAATGTAAGCTCTTATATAATCTTCTTAAAGGATAATCTACATCTTGACTATTAATCTGTTTTTCTATATCTCTAACTGTATCTAGTCTAATCATTTCTTCATAATAATTTCTATTAAAACTATGTTTTATAAAATACCGTTTATCTTTATCTATAAAAACAATGAAGAAATTCAATGATTTTTTTATTAATAATATGCACATTAAGTAATACACAAAAAGAAAAGCATATGTAGTGATAGATAATATAATAGAAAGAAATTCGTCTTTTATTTTTAATAAAAGTAAATAATCTATAAATACTGGAAGCATAAAACATATCCCAACAATAAGGACATTCATCAATAATATAAAATAATAATCAACCTTTTTTTTCAAAATCCACAAACTTTAATAATGTCTTAAACGCATGTACTACAATTGCTACCATGATATGCTCCTCTTTTCGACTTAAACAAGTAATTCCAAATTTTTAATTAATTTAATTTCATACTTTTTATTTCAGTTTTTCAATAACATCCCTAATCTCTTCTTTTAATTTTTCATCATTTTTATAGCCATTTAAATTGATATATTCCGCATCGTTTTGCACATACTTTAAGAAGTCTTTAAATGTATTCACATAGCCTGCATACTGATAATATTGCTCTTCTAGATTATCGAAATCTTCTCTTGTCACTTCATATTGACCATAACCTGCCATAAGTTGCTTTTTAAGATCTTGATTCTCTTTTTCAAGTTCATCAATACGTTCATCGGCAGGATATAAAATCGTCGGTTTAATTCGATTGCCTAATGCAGTAAGTCGTGTATATGCCGTTGGATTTAAATCCCTTATTTCCGCAAGTTGCTTTACTTTTTCATACTCGTCTTCAGTTAAATTGATATTGATTGTTTTAGCTTTTTTATGATTTTGATCTGGCATTGATATCCCCTCCATAACTAAGTAAATACTCAAAAAATAAACACTATTTTGATTGAGTGATTGCTTAGTTATCATTCTAACATATGAGGGGATATTTGATGAGTATTTACTAATTATATAAATAATATTTATATTTAGTAATTACTCATATTTACGCTCACATTTTTGAGCGTAAGGACTAAGCAAATACGCATGCGTATTTGCTATTTTTTCGCAGAAAAAATCACAGGGGGCTTGGGGGATTTATCCACCAACAAGCAGGGCATCTAGACACGAAGTGGCTAGCATTCCCATTGCTTGCCAAACCTCTGAAACGATGTGAGGAAGGTTATATTATGTTATAATATAACCAACGGAACAACGTATCTTTCGTTAGAAAGCGAGGTGGGGTTGTGAGCGAACATAAAACAATGCGTGAAGGGAACGAAGCTGTCGGGAAAAACCTAACCCCCGACCGCAAGGCACCGAAACAAATTAGTTTTCGTGTGAGCGAATCCGAATATTCAAAGTTACAGGCTTCGGCTGAAACTTTGAATATGAGTGTGCCTTTGTTTGTTAAAAACAAGGCACAAGGGGCTCGATTAGTGGCGCCCAAATTAGACAAAGTCACGCGCCAATCGATGGCCAAAGATATGGGTAAGTTGGGCAGCAACTTAAACCAAATTGCTAAAGCTTTAAATACGTATGGCGAGCGCGCAAATATGGAACAAATGCAACAAGATATCGCCATCATGCGTAAGGAGTTGAATCATATATGGCAACAACTAAAATAAGTCCTACGAAATCGACATCACGGGCCATTAACTATGCAGAAAAACGCGCTGAAGAAAAAAGTGGTTTAAATTGCGACATCGATTATGCGAAAAGTGCGTTTAAAGCTTCTCGCGAAGTTTACGGTAAAACAGACGGCAACCAAGGTCATGTGATTATCCAGTCATTTAAACCAGGAGAAGTAAACCCTGAACAGTGTAATGCACTCGGTTTAGAACTAGCCGAAAAAATAGCGCCTGATCATCAAGTGGCGATTTATACGCATGGTGATACTGATCATGTACATAATCATATCGTGATTAATGCCATCAACTTAGAAACAGGAAAAAAATTCAACAACAACAAACAGGCACTCAAAAACGTCAGACAGGCAAATGATGAAGTTTGCCGTAACCACGATTTATCCATTCCTAACGACCAAGCAGAGATACGCTACACACAAGCTGAACAAAATCTCATAGATAAAGGGAAACAATCATGGAAAAACGACATTCGAATCGCCATTGATGAAACACAAGCGACAGATATGGAAAGTTTTCAAGAACAATTACGTCCGAAAGGCATCATTATTGAACGTGTGACGGATAAGACGATCACATATAGACATATAGAAGCAGATAAAAAAGTACGTGGCAGCAAATTAGGGGATATTTATGACAAAGGAGGCATTACACATGGCTTTGAAGCCGAGAAACAACGTAGAAGAAGAAAATACGAATCAAAATCAACAACTCCTGAACGAACTCCAAAAGATCAATCAACGCATAGACAGCCTAGAACAACGCTTAACTGGTCAGCTTTCGACCAATCAACCCAAGCCCTCTTCAATGAACGCAAACGCCGTGAACGAGCTGAAAGAACAGAACGCGAAGCTCGGGAACAGGATGATCGAGCTCGAGCAGCGAGAGCAAAACAGATCGAATCAGAACCAAAACTTAGTAAACGAACTAAAGGCTTCGACCTCGAACTTTAAAAACTACTTAGATAAAACAGAAACCAAAGTGATTAAAATTTCCAATCAAATGTTAGCAAAAATTGATACCAAACATATAACTGAGGATGTCACAAAGGCGTTTAGACAAGAAAAAGATGGTATGTATGAGGATCTCAAAGGTATTCGGATGGCCAACCAAGAACAGCATGAAGCATTGAATAACAGTTTAAAAGAAAATCAAAAATTGAATAGCACGTTTAAATCGAGTATCAAAAGTATGACGCATGGTATCGGGGCTTTATACTTCGTTATTTTATTGATGGCCTTAGTTTCTATCGTTACCGGTCCGATTGGACACGTTTTAGGTATTGATAGCATGTACAGTGCGCTGCATCATACGATTACACATACACAGTCTGCATGGGGCTACTTATGGTATATCGCTTATATCGTCCCTTATATACTCTTTGTTTTAATTTTGTTGGGTTGTTTAAGCCTTTTAAGATTATTCGAGAATTAAAATAAAAACTACTGTTAGCAATTAATGCTAACAGTAGCAAGTGTGAAACAAATAGTTACATTAAAATCCTATTATATTAATACCTTTAATTTATTTAAATAAACAAAGTAATGCTATGTTTTAAAACAAGTAATTCAGAATAAAATGCTAATCAGGGAAAGGATCATTTTTTTGCAATTTTTATACGGTTTTCTATTTATTATTATTTTTGTTCCTCTTTGTATATACTTCCAACTATCCGTAGGAAGATTTCAAAAAAGAAGAACGGGTAAAAGCGATAAGGAATTAAAAATTGATAGAAAACACTTAATTCTAGGCGCTATATATTACACTTTTCTAGCTATATTATTAGTCATAAGTAAATTATATTTCTAATTAACAAAGGCTATATGCTAAAGTTCAGCATATAGCCTTTGTATCTATTAATTTTAAAGAACGTTATTTCTATATAGTATCAAGACAAGAAAAAACTCGTTTCAAAAACCAAAAATTAAAGGGATAAAAATGAATATTTAACAAAACTTTTCGAAGACGCTAAAACACTAATAAAAGTCTCGGTCTATTTAAATCAAGACTTTTTAGTTCATTGTTTTATTCCAATTCCTCTATTTTTTGCTTTAAAATTAATTAAAAAATTAGTAATAAAAGCAAAAGAATAATTACAGCCACAATTAATATAATAAAATCTTTCTTATTTCTCTTTTTATAAGCAATAAAGAATAAAAAGAGAAATAAAACACCTAATCCTAGATAAGCTAACCAACTTAAATCAGCCAAAAAGCTAATGAAAAGTATTATTATATAAATAATTAGTGCTATTTTAGTCATTTTTTCATAAGTCATAAAAACTTCTCCTTTTTTATTAAGAATATTGAAAATAATACATTTTTTGTTAAACTCTCACAAGAATATATTATAGGAGTGAAAGAATGAATAGTTTAATAAGAAAAATAGGTACGGTAACAATTTCTGTAGCATTATTATCAACTGTTACAACATCATTTGTATCACATCAAAATACAAACAATAAATTACATAACACTGCTGAAGCAGCTGGTGGTTGGAAATATTCAACTTCTAAAACAGGTAATACATCAGGTAATAAACTCGCTCAACAAACTGGTGCAACCGCAGTTTTAGGTTTATTAGGCGCTGCTTCAGGCGGCGGTACAGTAGCTGCAACATTCCTTTCATCAGGAGGATTCTTAACAAATAAAGCAATTTCTAGTAGCAAAACTGTATATTACACTGATAAAATTTATCAAAGACAAACATTACAAGGTCCTGAATTTAAACATGTAATCACTTTTTATAAAAACAAAGCTAAAACTAAAAAAATCGGAACAACTTCAATCCTTCAAAAAACTGTAGTAAAAGGTGAATCAGGAAAAAAATAAAAACACTGTAATTGCTTTATTAACTTTGAGTATCGGAATCCTTAACAATCCCAAAAATTATCGAATGGTTGAATTAATAACTCACGCTATGCCGATATTCGCCTGCAAGTTTAGTTAAGGGTTCTTCTCAACTTTAATAAATTTTCTCGGCATAAATGCGTGTTCTACTTTTTATTTTTACTCACCTTGATAACAAAAAATGCCATTCCAATACAAAACCACATACCTATAATCGATAACCACATAGCAGCCATAAAATCACTCCTTTTTAGCAAACTTTATCACAAGACTTAATAAAATTTTAAATACCCTTATTTTGAATTTAAAGGGGTATATTAAAGATTTAATGTCGGTCATATAGTTTTTTGCCTAAATACTTACATAAGCTCTTAAAACGCAAATATGAGCCAAATAAGAGTATGTCTTTCTGACACTTATTTGTATTTTTTGTATGCCCTCCCCCAAAACCAATAGAGCTATTACAAACATTTTTCTAGTTTGATTGGAACTCCCTAAAATTTATATAACTTCAAAAGTTAAATTATTCAGGGTATTTTTATCCATGACCAGTGGCGATTTTTTTAGACACTACCCATCTACATGCAAATCTTAATTTGTATTGCTAAACGCTATATTTCTCAAAGTACAGTGTAACTTCTTTTAAATATGCTTTTTCATTGAAACAATTTTCAACTTTTGATTGTTCGGTTTATCAATCGTTGTTTTACTAAATACCTCATACCCCATCGACTCATAAAGACTTATATTTTTAGAAACGGTTGCACGCACTTTGCATTGTATTTCATTTGCGCCCTGTTTTTTGCCATAAGTCTCTAAATATTCCAACATATTCTTAGCAACACCTTTGCCCTGCTTTTGAGGTATTACTGATAAGCGATAAAAATATAAAATCGATTTATTTAATTTAAATCTAACCATGCCAATGGGTTGATTGTTTTCATAAGCTATTAAGGCTTGTTCGCCTGATTTAAATGAATCAGTAATCATTTGATGTGTTTCTTGTAAAGCACTAGACGGAGACACTTCATTTTTATATTCAGAAAAGGCTTGAATCATTACATCATGAATTATAGCGATGTCTTTAAAATTTGTTGTTTGGATGATCATCTTTATTTCACCTTCTCAGTGTTATTGATTAAAGATATTATGTTTAGGTATATTTTGACGACGCATATTCAGTGCATGTGTTTCTTCGAGTTCAGCTTTAATGGATTGCATTAAATACCCTTGCATCGCTTCAACGGTTTCATTCTTTTGTAGCAACATCGCTTTAAAACGTTTCAACACACTTACAATTTCAAACTCCACATCTTCTAAACGGTAATAGGTATCATGTGCATTATTAAATGATTTCTTCCCTTTGAGTAATACACTTTTAATAATTCGTACTTCTCTAATTTCAAATTTACTTAAATAGTCTTGAAGTTGTTGTGGCAATTCTTGGAGCACTTGGAACTTAAGTGCATCATTATTAAATTCGGTTTGTTGATGATTTGTATGATTCGAATGATTATGGTTTATTGGATTGTGGTATGTATCATTCAAGTCATTCGGATCATTATTCTCAGTCTCTATATAGTCAGTATTACTTAAGTCAGTATCATTAGTGTATTCTTTTGATATGTCATGATGTATCAAATTAATATTTCTTGATGTATCATTATCATATTTCTGGACGTATGATAATGATACGTCCGTGTTATTGCGATGTTCTATATCGTTTTCTTGTTGTGAAATATAATATACATCAGCTTCTGTTACTTCCGGTTTTTTAATATATAATTTATTAGGTTTATTTAAACCTACTCTTATTTGATTGAATAAATCAGCTTGAGTTAATTCTTTTTTAATTTTAGATAGCTTATTTGGACTACTAATATTTAAAATAGATTTAAGCTTTTCATTGGTATAAATAAAAAATATATCTCCATTTTTATCTACCCAATTATTTCTTATAGATAAATCTAAACGATCTCTTAGTATCGACCAAGTTATTTTTGCATCATTAGACAAATTAATATATTTAGGATTCGTAAAAAACACTTTAGGTAATTGATAAAATTTCTCTTTTTGGATTTCTTTAATATTAAAGTTGGACATACAAAAACCTCTTTCATATTTAAATTTCTAAAAGAGGTAATAAAAAGCTATAAGTAAGTTTATATGTATTCGACTTGCACTAACAATTCTTAGTATATATAATAAGAATATAACAACTATATAAACAAACAAATCACTTGTTTTATTACCGAAGAAACCTGACTATTCCCGTAGTTGGGTTTCTTTTATATATATTTATAATAACACTTTTAAAAGTTTTGTTAAATTGTTTATATACATTTGGGTGTATGCATTTTCAAAGAAGGATAAAAGTTCGTATAATGCCTTTATGTGATTATGCCGTATAAGAACGTATAAACACTTATAGAGCAAGTATAAAGAGAATATAACCCCTGTATAAACAGGGTTAAAAGTTTATACATATAACCCTATATACCTATACGTATAACTATATAAAGTTATATGTGTAATGAATTATATGTACTTGTAATAACAAGTATAATGGCTATATAATGGTGTAAGCGTTATGTACATAACTATATGGGGGCCGTTATATGAAGAGTATGAAGAAAATTGCCGATGAATTAAACGTAACAAAAATGACTGTTTATAATAATGCTAAAAAAGCAAATGTAAAATTTCAAAAAATCGATAACGTAAATTACTTATCCAGTGAAGATGAAATTATAGTAGTAAACCGAATAAGAAAAAATCAAAATAAGAATGATGATTTTGAAGGTGAAAAAAAAGAAGAAGCTGAACCTAATAATGATAACCTGGTGAAAGATGAGATAATAAAACAATTATATAACCAAGTAGATATATATAAAGAACAATCAAATAGAGATAAAGAACAAATAAATACACTTAATAGACTTTTAGAGAATCAACAAATATTAGCTTTAGAAAGTAATAAAAAGATTCAAAAGCTAGAAAATCAATTAGAGGAAGAAAGACAGCTTAATTATCCCTTTGATACATCTGTTAATGATAGGAAAAACGTTAATGTGAAAGAATCAACATTCACCGAAGATTCTAAAGGCATTAATCAACAACAAGATGATGAACAGCCAAAAGAAGTACAATATGAAGATATAACTGAAGAGAAAAAGGATGACAGTACAAACGAAGAGGAATTACCAAAAAATGATAAACTATCTGAAGAAATAGAAAGTGAGATTGATAATAGGGGAGAACAGCCCTCTAAAAAGGGGTTTTGGAGTCGTTTATTTGGTAACTAATTGTAAATAAAAAGGCACGACAAGTTTATGAACATGTCGTGCCTTTTTTATCTGAATCGAACTTCTGATAATCATCGGTTATGTAAATTATATCAATAACTTAGATTAAATATAAAAAGTATTTTCTTAAAATAGCTATATATAAATTATTAATTATTTGTTATGTTTATATTGTTTGATATACATATAAAGAGATTATTACTAATGAGAAGAATTTTGATTTTAATTATTACAGTAATTTTTGTTTTATCAGCTTGCAATCAAGAAAATAAACCTAAAAATGAAATTATTATTTACGGTGACTACAAATGCCCATATTGTAAGAAATTAGAAAAAAGTATAATGCCAAAATTAAAGAAGGATTATATTGATAAAGGTAAAGTTAAATTCACGTTTGTTAATATGGCTTTTCTAGGTGAAGATTCTATTAAAGGATCAAGAGCTGGTCATGCAGTTCAAAATATCGCGCCTAAACAGTTTCTGGAGTTTCAAAAAAATATGTTTAGTGTACAACCAAATCATGAAGATAAATGGATTACTAATAAATTATTAGATAACCAGATTGAAAAATTGGATATAAGTAAAGAAAAGAAAGAAGAAATAAAGAAAGACTATAAAATTAAAGATAGTCAGTCTTGGAATGGTGCTAAAGAAGATAAAATCAAAGCAAAAGAAGAAAAAATTAAAATGGCACCTTCCGTTTTTATTAACGATAAAAAGGTAGAGGATGTTTACAATTTTAATGAATATAAGAAAAAATTAAATAACAATTAGAGTGGTACTTTTAAAGATAAGAAAGGATTTATTTTAATGAAATTCATTAAACAGTATGATGAAAGTGACTGTGGACCGGCATGTTTAGCTATGATAAGTCAATATTATGGAAAAAAAACGCTAGTCTCAAGAATTAGGAAATGGTCAAGAACAGATGAAGAAGGTACTAGTTTATATGGGCTTATAAAAGGTGGAGAGCGTTTAGGAATTGAATTAACAGGGGTTAAAGCCGATGGAATAAAAGATATACAAGTTTCTGACTTACCTTTAATTGCTCACATTTTAAATGAAGATGGGTTTCCACACTTTATAATAATAGAAAAGAAGACTCATAATAAATTGTATATTATCGATCCAGCTAAGGGAAAAGAAAAGATGAGTTTCTATGAATTTGAAAAAAATTGGGATGGCATATTGATGCTTGTTAAAAATAATCCGAATTTTGGCTATGATGAAACACTTCCTAGTAAATATAAATTATTCAGTGAAATATTAAAAGATAATAAATTTATTATTATTAATATATTCATTTTATCTATAGTAATAAACTTATTAGGTATTTTTGGAGCTTTTTATTATAAGTATCTTATAGATACTATCATACCTTCAAGAATTTTAGAAAATTTACATATGATTACTATAGCAGTTTTATTTTTATATGTAGTAAATGCAGTTGTTTCTTTAATTAGATATCAAATATCTTTAAAATTAAGTTTAAAGATAGACATGGACTTTATGAAAAAATATTATCAACATGTTTTAAATCTACCTGTTACATTTTATGAAAAAAGAAAAAGTGGTGAAATTTTATCCAGGTTCTCTGATCTTTCTAATATAAGGGAAGCTCTATCTTCAGTGACAATAACATTACTTGTTGATACATTGATGGTTATAGTTGGAGGAAGTATCTTATTTATTCAAAGTCCTATACTTTTCTATATCACTCTATTTCTTATACCATTATATTTATTCATCGGCTTATCTTTTCGAAAAGTTTTGAAAAAATATAATAGATTAGTTATGGAACAAGATGCCACCTTGGATGCTTATCTTATTGAAAGTTTTTCAGGATATCCAGTTATTAAAAGTTTCGTAGCAGAGAATGAAGTCTTTCAGAAAGGAGTAAATTACTTTGAAAAGTTAATAAAAAGACTTTATAAATTGAATTTCTTTATAAATATCCAACTTACTATTAATGACTTTATGAAAATGACTACGACATTAGTGATTTTATGGGTGGGATCTTTTATGATTATGAAAGGTGAATTATCACTAGGTGAACTGTTAACATTTAATGCGCTAGTTATATACTATATTGATCCAATAGAACGTTTAATAAACTTACAGCCACAAATACAGTCTGCTCTTGTAGCTACTCAAAGGTATTTAGATATTATTGACATAAAAACGGAAAGTAATATAAAAGAGAAAAAGACGAATTCAAATATCCAATTTAAAGAACTATTAGAAATCAAAAACTTAAATTTTCAGTATGGTTTTCAAGAAATGACATTAAAAAATATAAATATATCAATTCCTAAAAATCATAAAGTATCTATTATTGGTGAAAGTGGATCGGGTAAATCAACTATTGCAAAGCTAATTGATAATTTTCATATAGAATATGATGGAGAAATTAAAATAGATGATGTTATAACCAAAAATATCTCAAGAGATTCTTTAAGATCTATGATTACTTTCGTTACACAACAAAATTTTATATTTGGTGCAACAATTAGAGATAATTTAAAAATAGGGCTAGAAAGAGAAGTAACTGATGAAGAAATAATGGAAGTATGTAAGATTGTTTGTGCTTATAACTTTATAAATAAACTACCACAAAAATTAGATACTCAATTACATAATAGCGGAACTAACTTATCAGGAGGGCAATTACAAAGAATATCTTTAGCAAGAGCTATTCTTAAGAACTCCGACATATTACTTTTAGATGAGGCCACTAGTTCGTTAGATACTCTAACTGAAAAAGAAGTGTTAAAAAATATAGAAAAATATGTTAAAAATACAACAATAATATTAATTACTCATAAATTGAGCAATGTCAAGAATTCGGATAATATATATTTACTTAAACATGGAGAAATTATTGAGCAAGGAAAACACGAAGATTTGTTAAGAAATAAAGGAGAATATCACAAATTGTGGTCTAATCAATTTTAAGAATTAAATATTATATACATAAAAATCAAAAAATCCCTCTTTAATATATTAAAGAGGGATTTTTTGATTTTTATGGAGTTGCGCAACCTTTAACACCTGGAGCAAATTCGATACAATTGTGTTTATTCTTTTTCTTCTTCTTCTTTTTTCCACCAGATATATTCAATAATTCTGAATCGTTTAATTTTTTCATGTTATTCCACCTCCTATGTATAAGTTCACTGTAACATAACTAAAACCTATAGTCACTCACAATATTATTTTTAAAAAGAATAATATCACTTTATATAAAGTCGGAGAATCGATCTCTATAACGTACATGCAATATTGATCCTAAAGAGAAAATGAAAATAACAAGAACAATATTATATACGGTTAGATGCCAATGGGTAATAAAAAACCACTCATGGTGTAGAATAGCTGCTCGATATCCTTCTGCTAAAAAAAATATTGGATTAAACTGCATAACAGTCATAACTAATTGATTATTAGGTAAGTATAAAATCGAAGAAACAAAAAATATCATTCTCATTAATACTTGCATTATTAATTGAGTATCTCTAATTAATGCACCTAAAGTTGACGTTAATAACGCTATAGCATTTGTTAAAACTAATGCGTAGGAAATATAAATAAGTAATTGTAAGGTGTATATTGATGGAGTATACCCACCAATAAGACAAAGACCCATTACAATTAATAATAAAAAGATGTGTCCATAGAACTTGCTAAAAACTGTATAACTAGGAATAATAGATAAAGGGAAATTCATTTTAGCTACTTGATTATATTTAGAGGTAATGGATTTAGTCCCTTCGAGAACTCCTTGGTTTATGAAAAACCACATGCTAATGCCAACCATTAACCAATATATAAATGGGACGCCTTCCATTATTCTATTACTTTTTATACCTAGACCAAAAATAAACCAAAAAACTGCAATTTGCATAGCAGGGTTAATTAATTCCCAAAGAATACCTAAATAATTATTTTTATTAGAAATTCTTACTTGAAACTCAGCTAATCTTTTTATTAAGTATAGATTGCTTAACTGTTCTTTAAATACAAAATATGTTGATTTCATTAAAAACCACACTTTCAAAGATTGAAATTTAATTTTTTGAAGTAACTATGTAATATAAATGTACATGTACATGTAAATACTTTAATACAAAATACTATTAACATCTATGCACTTTACAATATTTGAACTAATAAAACAATATAATTAATATTAATTATTGAGGAGGTTATAACAATGGATTTGTCAGTAAGTATAGAAAAAGTAACGAAAGAGTATAAACTTTATCGTAATAATAAAGATAGAATTAAGGATCTACTCTTCCCTTTTGCTAAAAGTAAAATATTTAGCGCTTTAGAAGATGTTTCTTTAAATGCATACAAAGGAGATATTATAGGCCTAGTTGGGATTAATGGATCAGGTAAGTCTACATTAAGTAATGTAATAAGCGGTGTTTTATCTCCAACAAAAGGCAATATCGAAAGAAAAGGTAGCGTTAATAGTATAGCGATAAATAGTGGACTAAATAATCAACTTACTGGATTTGAAAATATTGAGTTTAAAATGTTATGTATGGGTTTTTCAAAAAAAGACATTAAAGAATTGACACCTAAAATTGTTGAATTTAGTGAATTAGGCGAATTTCTTTACCAACCAGTAAAAAAGTATTCAAGTGGTATGCGATCTAAACTTGGTTTTTCTATTAATATTAATGTTAATCCTGACATTTTAGTTATAGATGAAGCTTTGTCAGTTGGAGATCCAACCTTTACAGATAAATGTCTTAAAGAAATATATAATTATAAAGAACAAGGTAAAACAATATTTTTTGTCAGTCACAACATGAAACAAATAAGAGAATTTTGTACTAAAATTGCTTGGATCGAGGGCGGGAAATTAAAGTATTTTGGAATAAAGAAAGAAGTATTACCTAAATACGAAAGGTTTTTGAAAAATTTTAATAATTGTTCTAAAAAGGAACAAAAGCAAATAAAAATGAAAATAGATGCTTCTAGGTTAACAATAAGAAAATAGTATTTTAGACACTTATGCTCTATTTACAAAAAGTTAAGAAATATAAGTAACTATATATGGTAAATATTATTCTGGATTAGCAAAAGCAAATTATAATAAAAATGATGGAGAGTTAACTGTAAACCACATATTGATTACAGAAATAGACAATAAAAACCAACAGATTGTATTAGATGACCAAAATAAATTCAACGATGATGAAATTATAAAATACGAGGATACAGAAGAAGCCAAAAAACAAAAAGAGAAAGAAAAAGATGATTTAGATAATCTATAATGTGAAAACTACTTAATAGACTGTATTATCTTGCAATGGCATGTGTATATAAATGTTTTAGCATTAAATTATAAGGGGGGGGAGCTTTTAAATGAATATTGTTGTTTATTGTGGAGCTAGTGAAGGAAATGCAAATATTTTCAAACAAGAAACTATAAATTTAGGAATGTGGATAGCTAAGAAAGGTCATACTTTAGTTTATGGTGGCGGAAATGTTGGTTTAATGGGTCTGTTAGCAGACACTGTATTGAATAATAAGGGAAAAGTTATTGGAGTTATTCCAGAATTTTTAATTGAAAGAGAACTTTCTCCTCCTAACTTAACAGAATTACATATTGTTAACACTATGTCTGAAAGAAAATCAAAAATGATAGAATTAGGGCAAGCTTGCATAGCTCTTCCTGGGGGCCCAGGTACTTTGGAAGAAATAACAGAAGTGATATCTTGGGCACATGTTGGCAAAAATGATAGTCCTTGTATATTCTATAACATAAACAGTTATTATCATCCAATGGAAAATATGTATGATGACATGGTTAAAAATGGCTTTTTAACTATAACTGATAGAGAAAAAACACTTTTTAGTAATTCTTTAGATTCTATAGAAGAATTTATTTCTAATTATGAAAAACCAGTAGTACGTAGTTATAAATAAAAAGCAGCGATAATTATCGCTGCTTTTTTAATACCTTTGAAACCTCGTTTATTGCAGTGGTGGAATAAAAAAGTACACCTAATTCACTTATATAGTATTTCCGCTTTTTCGTTTGTTAATAATAACTAATAATAAGGAGGATAAACTGCCTAAAATAGCTATTCCTATACCTATTTTAAATATCAATTCGTAAGCAACGATTTTATCATCAGAATACAAATCAAGTAATGACCCATTCATGGTATAAACCCAAAATATTGGAGCGTAAGCAACAAAAGATCCTATACTCATTGCAGACCCCATATATTTCTCAGGTATCTTAAGTTCTGCTATCGGAGCTAAAATAACGCTTTTAGATAAAAAGGTAGTTACTGAGAATAAGATTAAAAGTACAAAACTGAAAATCATACCCACTTTAAAAAATACAACAATCGATAATGTGATAGCCGAAATTAATAAAGCAACAGAAATCATTTTAGATGAAGATTTAAAAACGAAATCTGAAACAACTCCAGCTACAAGCCCCATTAAAACGCCCATTAAACCAGTATTAAAAATCCCAAATAATGCTGTTTGCGACGTCGATAAATTATACATGTTTTGTAAATATGGGACACTATAGATTAAAATTATGTAACACCAATATATAGTTAAAGCACTGATTGAAGCAAGCCAAACCTTTGGTTTTGAGAAAACAAAAAAGATTCCCTTAAGCGCTTCGAGTGACTTATTTGATGTATCACTTTCATTGATTTCTTCCTCTACGGCCATACCATTCTTAGGTACATACTTAATAATTAAGAAAATAAGAGGTATTATTAATAAATTATATATCAACATACCTCCTTTAAATATAATAAGTCCACTAAAGAGTGCCATAACAGCAACGATTAATAAATTCATTAGCATTTCTTCTGCTCGTCTCACCGATTCTAAGAGACCAAAACCGAGCGCACGTTTATTTTCGTTAGTAAATAAAGTAACGCCATTTAATACTGCTGGCCAAAAGAAAGCGTCCACTATTCCCCATATAATGGCAATTATTTTTAAAATACTAAATGAGGGAGAAAACATTATTACGACAGTCATGGTAACAAAGCGAACGACCAAACCAAAAATTAATATAGATTTAACAGAAAACCTGTTGTTTATCCATCCGCCAGGTATATAGAAGAATACAGATATACCAATTAAACTAAATATAACGCCTAACTCTGAATTAGATATGTTCAAAACTTCAAGTAATAAATTGTAAAAAGTTCCTTTGAAGGCTTCAAAACCTGAGTATATAAGTTGTCCTGCTGTTAAAACAGAAAAGAAACCTACTAAGTCTTTTCTATTTTTTAAGCCTAATTTTTCAATTAACATATTCATATTACTGCACCGTTTCTTCCGAACTTAGGTGTAGTAACTCATTGGCCATATCTGTAAATATGCCGTTTACGCCCCAATTAAACAGTTCGTTAGCTCTTCCTTTATCGTTTACTGTCCAAACATTTAAAGTATAACCTTGAGTAATAATATGATTAACCTTTTCTTTTGTTAATCCTTTATCCTCTATATGTATAGTTTTAGATCCTAAATAATCGACGATTGATTGCCAATCTGGATAAAATGCATGTTCTTCAAATAAAACAGCTCTTTCAACTTCAGGCAATGATTCTTGAGCTAATTTTAATAACGTAAAATTAAAACTAGATATAAGCACTTTAATATTGTCATTCAATAAACCAAGATTTTCTTTTAAAAGTTGGATTAACTTTTTCGATTGGTTTACACTATTATTGCCTGTAACACCTTTCAATTCAATATTCACATTAATATCATATTTGTTTACAATATCGATTAATTGTTTAAATGTAGGAACTGTTTCTTTATTGTATTGTTCCCCGAACCATAGTCCAGCTGAAGCATTTTTAATATCTTCATAATATGATTTAGATACTTCACCCGTCATGTTTGTTGTTCTATCTAAAAAGTCATCATGTATAATAATTAATTCTTCATCAGCTGTAATAGCTATATCTATTTCTATCCAATTTAAACTATCAATTTCCCCACATTTTACAAAAGAAGCTAATGTATTCTCTGGTGTGATTTTAGGTAAACCTCGATGTGCAAATATTGTATTCATTTATAAGACTCCTTATTATTTTATTCGACAATATATGATACTACATTATGTAAACGCATCCAACACTTTTTGAAAAATTTGTTAATAATGTTCAATTTATATTTAACATTATTAACAAAGAGGGCATATAAAAACAAATTAATAATATAAAAAAAGACTTCTTAGAATTTAAGAAGTCTTCTTTTATAGTTAATTCTGATTTTGTTATTCACTTTATACCTTTACCTAGATAAGCATATTTTATTACTACTGTAAGTAATATATAATCATCTTATTTCTTGTTATATATACTACCTCTTATACCTACATCAATTGCTAAAACTACTAGTTCATCATCTTGAATTTCAACTATAATTCTATATTTACCTACTCTATATCTCCAAAGGCCAGATAACTCACCTCGTAAAGTTTTTCCATGAAGTCTAGGGTTGTCAGTGTTGTGAATATTATTGTTCATCCATTTCAATAATAGATTTCTAGTGGGATTGTCCATTTTACTTAAAGTTTTATTTGTTTTTTTACTAATTTTTAATGAATACTTCATTTAACATTCCACTGTTTCATTACATCGTCAATATCGAGAGCTTGTTCACCATTTTCACGATATTCTTTTAAAGCATCATCACCAACTTTAGCATCATAAATATTTTCTAAATCTTCTATAGTGTATTCCTTGATTATCTTACTTAAACTTAGTCCGAGAAAATTAGACATATATTCTAAAAATTCTTTTTCCTCATCGCTTACTCTTACTGTGATAGTAGCCATAATGTAACCTCCATACATCTATTTATTAAGTTGATTGTAACACATATGTAAGACAAACTCGAACACAAACGTGTTCGTATTCAATAAAGGGTTATTCTGTTTGGTATTTTTCATCACTCTTTTTAAGTGATCTATCGCTATTAGTTGTTGCTGCTCCTAATACTTCTTTTTTTCCATTTTCACTAATAACTGAATATTCATAAGTTACTTTTGGTTTGTCTTTATATATAACTTGTATTTCAGGTCGTCCCATTTTTGAATTATATGTTTCGTTTTTAGACTTTTTATTTTTTTACTTATAATTTGATAATCTTCTTCTTTTTCTTTGTTAACGTTATTTTTGTGAATGGTCTTTATTATCATACCTCCAGTAACAATTACAATGATTAAGCTAGCTATTATTACAAATCCTTTTTGATTACTACTCATTTTATCACCTAACCCTATTTTAAAAACTACTTTTTTAAAGTATCATTTATTGAGTATTAAATAAATTTTAAAAAAGTCTAAATTATTATTAAAAAGGATTGTTTAAATTATGAAAAGGAATATTTTTGAATGGCTCCTAGCATTATTAATAGGCGTTGTTATAGCATTACTTTTAACTACTTTTGTAGGGTCAAGATATAGTGTGAGTGGCAACTCTATGGATCCAACTTTTAAAGACAAGAACGAATTAATTATTAATAAATTAGCTGTTCCGTTTCACACTATAAATAGAGGCGACGTTATTGTTTTTCATGCTTCAAAAGATAAAGATTATATTAAAAGATTAATAGGTAAACCTGGTGATGAAGTTAAATATAAAAAGGATAAATTATACATCAATGGTAAATATGTGAAAGAATCTTATTTAACAGCTAATAAAGATAAACGAATTACAAAGTATCTAACCGAAAATTTCAATGTTTCCGAATTAAAGCATTCTAATGGTAAAAAGAAAATACCTAAAAATAAATATTTAGTTTTAGGAGATAATAGATTAATAAGTAATGATAGTAGAAGAGATTTAGGTCTTATTGATAAAGATGATATTGTTGGCAAAGTATTTGTTAGGATATTGCCCATAAAAGACTTTAAATTTAATTTTTACTCAAATGATTTTGATAAAGTAAATGGAAAATAAAGAAAGTCTAAGTAATCGGAGTGAAATTAATGAAGAAAACAAATTGGAAAGTCTATTTTACATTACTAATAATATTTATACCTTTAGTTATTGCCACAATTTTTATACTCCCCAATAATTGCATATACTTTATTTACATTTATCTAATTCTATTTTGGATAATTTACTATATTTTAAATCATCGTGAAAAAAATAGAAAAGATGATTGATACAACCTATATAACAAGGAGGGGACATTATTGAAGAAATTAACTAAAAAATTATCAATCACATTAATTGCCTAACTGGTTTTCATGTATTATATTTTCACAGCAATTGTTTGGAGTCAGTTTTTAATTTTTGGTATTTTTTCAGCTAATTATCCTATAGCTATATCATTTACATTAATTGCTATATCCCTAATCTGTTTTATAATCATCATACCGATGTGCATCATATGGACGTCAATCATATTAATAAAGAATCTAAAGTAAATATAAAAAGACATCTTAAATGTTAAGAAGTCTTTTTTATAAAGGAATTAAAGTAGCTAAAGATAAAGGCGTATACAAAGGCAGGCCTGTACTTTATTCGCCAAATGCTAAAGGTCCTCAGAAACGATTAGTGTATCACAGCGTTGTAGAAATGCTTGAACAAGGCGTTTCAATTAGTAAAATTGCTAAAGAAGTTAATATTACCCGACAAACCGTATATAGAATTAAAAGTAGAGAAATATAAACTATTATTTATAAAATTTACACATTGAAATAATTAGTTAACTAATATATGATTATAGATAATTAAATATTGAATTCAGAGAAAAAGAAAAAGTATCTAACTAAAAACAGGGATTAGAGGTCACCGGCTGAAAACTTCTATACTTATAAATACTTTACTACTTTGGAGATATGTATGAAAATACATCGTTTAATAACATGTTACGTTGTTCAATGAGCCCTAATTGGTTAACAAATCAGTTAGGGAAATTTGGGTGGTACCACGAGACTGCGCTCGTCCCTATATCTATAGGGATAAGCGCAGTTTTTTTATTATAAATAAAAGGAGTGTTATCAATGTTTGCAGATAATGTGAAAGTTAAACTATCAAATAATAATGAATTGGAGGTGCCCCAAGAAACAACATTACTTCATATTACTAAAATTATTGGTAGCTCTTTTTCAAAAAAAGCTGCCCTAGGATATGTTAACGGTGAATTAAAAGAACTCAATTATGTACTCAAAGAAGATTGTAAAGTTAAGTTTATTACTTTTGAAGATCAAGAAGCCGAAGAATCAATCAGATATACATTATCTTTTTTAATCAGTTATATAATTCAAAATCAATTTGAAGGTATTGAAATCGCTGATATAGGAGTTAATAATGAAGATTTTTATTGTGATTTCCAAACTACAATTAAAAATCTTAATAAAGATGATTTGAAACACCTTAACAAATCACTTAATAAGCTTATAGAATCTAACCCCACAATCGAAGTATCAGAAGTATCAATAGAAACAGCAAAACAAGTTTTGGGAGATAAAAAATACATGAAATATCATGTTGAAAATAACGAGGATAGCAAGGTTAGAATTGCTAAAATAGGAGCTTATACATCGATAATTAGTTATCCTATTATTAGTAATTTAGCAAAACTTAAAAACTATAAACTCAAAAATATTTCATCTACAAATTGGCTAAGAGATGTAAATAACGAACCTTTGCAACGTATATCAGGCATAGCTTTTTCTAGTGGAGATGGCTTAAAAGAACACGAAGCATTTCTTGAAAAATACGAAAATATTAATCATAGAAAAATAGGTAAAGAACTCAATTTGTTTACATTTTCTGATTATGCACCTGGTATGCCTTTTTATAAACATAATGGCCAAATTATACGTCTTGAACTTCAAAACCTTTTAAGAAAACTACAATTTGAAGAAGATTATGAAGAAGTTTATACACCGTTTATAATGAATGAGTCATTATGGAAGAATAGTGGACATTGGGATCACTATAAAGATAATATGTATTTTACAGAAGTAGATGATATAAAATATTCACTAAAGCCTATGAATTGTCCAGGACACATGCTCATTTATAAAAATGAACATCACTCATACAGAGATTTACCTATTCGCATGGCTGAATTTGGTCAAGTACATCGACATGAATTAAGTGGCTCTTTAAATGGTTTGTTCAGAGTAAGAACTTTTAATCAAGATGATGCCCATATCTATGTGAGCAAAAACCAAATAGAAAGTGAAATTCTTAATGTACTTAATTTAATTGATAAGGTATATACTATCTTTGGGTTTGACTATAGTATTGAATTATCTACACGTCCAGACGATTATATGGGGGATATCAATTTATGGAATTTTGCCGAAGAATCTCTTGAAAATGTACTTAATTATAATGATTTAGAATATACAATCAACGAAAAAGATGGAGCATTTTATGGTCCTAAAATAGACATCCATATTAAAGATGCATTAGGTAGAAGTCACCAATGTGGCACAATACAACTTGATTTCCAAATGCCTGAAAAATTTGATTTGAACTATATTAATGAGAACAATGAAAAAGAAAAGCCTGTAGTTATTCATAGAGCTATTTATGGATCTATAGATCGTTTCTTAGGTATCTTACTTGAACACTACAGTGGCAAATTGCCTCTATGGTTATCTCCAAACCAAGTTAATATCATACCTGTTAATAACAAAATGCATTTGGATCATGTTGAGAAAATTAAAAAACAACTAAAATCTAAAGGTATAAGAGTTAATGTTGATAAAAGCGAGGAAAAAATGGGCTATAAAATTAGAAATGCTCAAGTTAAAAAAGTGCCCTATACTGTTGTTATCGGTGATGATGAGGTGAAAAACAATACTTTATCTGTCCGAAAACATGGCGGAAATTCAGAACAAACATTTGAAGTATATGATTTTATAGAAAAAGCGATAGAAGAAAAAGACATATTATAGCAAATTACAAAAACCCTTCGTTTATAAAACACACTTTCTCAATTAATTAAGAAAGTGTGTTATTGTTCGTTTAAGGTCTACCCTAATCGAACAATGAAAAGTGCTTGTAAAATGCTGTTTCTATTTGTATGATTAGGGTGTATGAAAATAGGAGGGTAAAAATGATTGTTGGTTATGCAAGAGTTTCAACTATTGATCAAAATTTAGACAGACAAATTGAAAATCTTCAGTCCTTTGGTGCTGAAAAAATATTTACTGAAAAACAATCAGGTAAATCTATAGAAAATAGGCCTACTTTTCAAGAAACGCTAAGTTTTGTACGTATGGGAGATCGTTTAATTGTAGAGTCTATTGATCGTCTAGGCCGGAATTATGATGAGATTATTCAAACGGTTAACTATTTAAAAGAAAAAGAAGTCCAATTGATGATTACAAGCTTGCCTATGATGAATGAAGCAATTGGAAATCCATTGTTAGATAAGTTCATGAAAGATTTAATTATTCAAATTTTAGCAATGATTTCAGAACAAGAAAGAAATGAAAGTAAGCGTAGGCAAGCACAGGGTATTAAAGTGGCTAAAGAAAAAGGCATCTATAAAGGCAGACCTGTACTTTATTCACCAAATGCAAAAGATCCTCAAAAACGTTTGGTCTATTACCGAGTTATAGAAATGTTAGATCAAGGAATTTCTATTAGTAAGATTGCGAAAGAAGTAGATATTACAAGACAGACTGTTTATAGAATTAAAAAGGAACAAGCATAATAGTGTAATTATGCTTGTTCCTTTTTAACTCTATATAAGATATTTGAAATGATAAATCTATGAAACGTATTATTTATTTATTTTTTAATATTAAATGATAGAACGTAAACACTATTCTTGATCACTTAATAATTTTCCTCCAGAACCCACGTTATCTAAGTTGTTTTCTTTTAAAATAACATAATATCCTTCTTTAGGGATTCCAGTAATACGTGAAGCAGTTTCTGTTAATTCCTCAACTAGTTGCTTTTTTTGATCTTTTGTTAAATCTAGTGTTTCTAATTTTAAAATTGGCATAATAGTCAACCTCTTTTCTAAATAAATTCTTTTTTTATTTTATCTTTATAATTAATAAAAACAACTATGACAATGGTAAATATAAAGATTATATTAATTAATATAAAGCTATTTAATATAGACGTTAATACAACACATATAATTATTACCATAGTGTTCAATTTAACCTTGGTAGAATTTAAAATATTACTATAATGCTTAGTATTAAAAAGTAATAGAATTAAATACATTACAAAAGAAATAATATATAAATAATGGTAGTTAAATGAAGAAAAATGATTTTGCTGTATTTCTTCATTCATAACTAAAAACATTATATCTATAAAGTATAGAAGGAATAAATGTATATATAAAGTGAAAAAACCTGTTCTTCTTTTTTCTTCTTTTTCTGTGTATTTATAGTGCAAGGTATATAAAATAAATAGAGATACCAATAACACAAACATTACTATATACACTGGTTTTAATGAGAAAACGCTAATATCACTTGCAATAAATATTAAACCTTCACCAAACATCAATATTACAAATAAACTTAATCGTTCACTCAAATGATCAAAATAAACTGGGTATCTTTTTGCTTGCTTTTGAAAGAACAAAGGTACTATAGATGCTACTGTTACAGCAATTAAAAATATTAAAACATTTGAGCTATCATTAATGAATAAAGCAAAAATTGAAATTAAAGATGCTAATATAAGACTTAATACATATGGTAAAATGAGTCTTATATCAAACCTTTCTTTATTAATAATATAGTTTAATATATATTGCGTAGCAATACTTAAAAATAGAAATATTGTAATTAGAACGCCGGGTGTGAAGGTTGATTGAAAATCTGAATTAATAGCCTTTGAAAGTAATATTATTAAAAACATATCAATAAATACAAATGCATATTGATACCATTTTTTATTAAAAAATCTATTAACTAATAATGTTCTATATACCCATATAGCTACAAAGATAAGAAAAAGCATAAAATTTTTAAGTAAACTTTCAATTGATAAAACACCGTCCGTCATGTGCTCGGTAGCTTGATTAACTTGAGAAAGTATTGAAACAAAAATCAAATCAAAAAATAATTCTGACATACTAACTTCTTTTTTACTCATATTGTACTCCTAATGATATTTTATTTACCATTCTTGATTTGTAGGTCTAACAATAAGTTCATTAACAGCGACATTAGAAGGCTCATTTATTGCAAATGCTATAGCTCTAGCCATATCATTAGGTTCTATTGTGGTTTCATATACAGAAGATACATTACCTTCTA
>NZ_JBOIHZ010000013.1:0-37687 GCF_051408735.1 Staphylococcus sp. AS1337
CCCCGGCAAAAATAATGGAGCAGAAGACGGGATTCGAACCCGCGACCCCGACCTTGGCAAGGTCGTATTCTACCGCTGAACTACTTCTGCAAAATGAAACTGTATGAGCCATAGTGGGCTCGAACCACTGACCCTCTGATTAAAAGTCAGATGCTCTACCAACTGAGCTAATGGCTCATGAAATGGTGCCGGCCAGAGGACTTGAACCCCCAACCTACTGATTACAAGTCAGTTGCTCTACCAGTTGAGCTAGGCCGGCTATTCATTTAAAATGGTGGAGGATGACGGGTTCGAACCGCCGACCCTCTGCTTGTAAGGCAGATGCTCTCCCAGCTGAGCTAATCCTCCACATGGAATTATTATAAGGCCTGGCAACGTCCTACTCTTGCGGAACGTAAGTCCGACTACCATCGGCGCTAAAGAGCTTAACTTCTGTGTTCGGCATGGGAACAGGTGTGACCTCTTTGCCATTGTCACCAGACAAAATAACTTACTCCATTAATGATACATTGTTTATCAATCAATTGCAATAGTCAATTTTACACTATCTTCAAAAAATCTTTAAACAGCATTTACTTAAGTTATTCGCTTATGTAATCATCGTTTTTGACGACTTTTATATAATACTACGTTTTCTCATTTGAGTCAATAACTTTTCAACTTTTTCTCAAAATATTTATTATAGTATTTTCGCATGTCATGTTTTGCTCACTTGCTTAACTCGACTTGAATAATCTTACCACATGAAAACAGCATTTACCATACCTTTTATAGTATATTTTTATATCTTTATAGCATAATTATGGGTAATCGTTTCTTATTACTTAATTTATTTATTAAAATTGTGCTTCAAATGGACTTTTACTCACTCCTCCTATATTAACCGCTTCTTTCAACAATAAAAAAACGAATATCATGTCTTGTCATAATGACAAAACATGATATTCGTTTTATTTTAAGCTAGAATATTCAAATACATAATTAGTTATATTACTTCTGTCTCATATACGGGAATAATAATACGTCACGGATTGATGCTGAATCAGTAAGTAACATCACTAGTCTATCAATACCTATACCTAAACCACCTGTTGGAGGCATACCGTATTCTAGTGCTTCAATAAAGTCTTCATCCATTTCGTGAGCTTCATCGTTCCCTTGTTCTTTTTCTACTAATTGAGCTTCAAATCTTGCTCTTTGATCAATAGGGTCGTTTAATTCTGTAAATGCATTACCATGTTCTCTACCTACAATAAATAATTCAAAGCGGTCTGTAAACCTAGGGTCCTCTGGATTTTTCTTAGCTAAAGGAGAAATCTCTATTGGGTGCCCATAAACAAATGTAGGTTGAATTAATGTTTCTTCAACTTTTTGTTCAAAGAATTCATTTAAGATATGACCGTACTTCATATTATTTGTGATTTCTACACCATGTTCTTTAGCGGCTGTTTTAGCTTCATCATCACTTTGGATGTTAAAGAAATCTACACCTGTCGCTTCTTTAACAGCGTCAGCCATATGGATTCGTTTCCAGTTAGACTCTAAATCAATTGTTTCTTCACCATATGTTACTTTAGCAGTACCTAATACTTTTTCTGAAATATGTCTAATCATATTTTCAGTAATATCCATAATGTCGTGATAATCAGCATAAGCTTCATATAATTCAATCATTGTAAATTCTGGGTTATGTCTTGTAGACACACCTTCATTTCTAAACACACGACCAATTTCATATACTTTTTCTAAGCCACCGACGATAAGACGTTTCAAATGTAATTCAATTGCAATTCTCATATACAATGTAGCATCTAATGCATTATGGTGTGTAACAAATGGACGAGCTGCAGCGCCACCAGCTATTTGATGCATCATTGGTGTTTCTACCTCTAAGAATCCTTGAGAATTTAAATAGTTACGCATCTCTTGTAATATTTTACTGCGGTTGATAAATGTCTTAGTACTATCTTGGTTTGTAATTAAGTCAAGATAACGTTGACGATAACGTTGTTCGATATCTTGTAAACCATGGAATTTATCTGGTAACGGACGTAATGCTTTTGTTAAAAGCGTGAACGATTTTGCTTTAACTGATAGTTCACCTGTGTTCGTTTTAAACATAACACCTTCAACACCAACGATGTCACCTAAATCTGAAGAATTCCAAATCTCAAATTGTTCATCGCCTACTTGGTCTTTTCTTACATAAATTTGTATTTGGCCACTTAAATCTTGAACATGAGCAAATCCTGCTTTACCTTTACCACGTTTTGTCATTAAACGCCCTGCTATACTTACATGGCTTTCTTCTTCTTTTTCTTGTAATTCTTCTTTAGAAAATTGATCCCAATCTTCGTGTAATGGGCTAGCCATTGAACTACGGTCGAATTTTTGTCCAAATGGATCAATTCCTAAATCGTATAATTCTTGTAATTTTTGACGGCGAACCTGCATTTGGTCGTTCATTTCTTCTGACATAACTTTCTCTCCTTTATGCTTTTCAATCTTTATATTTTTTCACTGAATCGTCTGTCATCACTATATCACCAATTTTTTGATTAGAATGCGGTTCAATAAAATCAGATGCTATATCATTTAATGGAATCAGAACAAATGAACGTTCTAACATTCTTGGATGCGGAACAATCAAATCTTCTTTTTCAATAATTTTATCTCCATACAATAAAATATCTACATCTAAAGTTCTTGGCCCCCAACGTACATCTCTCACGCGATGTAATTGTTGTTCTGTTTCCATACATGCCTTTAACAAATCTTTTGGCTTCAATAATGTTTGAATTTCAATACATTGATTTAAAAATTGTGGCTGATCAACATAACCTACTGGTTCTGTTTCATATATTGGCGAAACTTTCGTGACTTCAATACCATTTTTGTTATTTAAAATGCGCACTGCTTCATCAAGTTGCGTTTCTCTTTCTCCAACATTACTACCTAATCCTAAATACGCATATGTCATTAGTGATTCTCCCTCACTATTTCAACACCTACTCCATTATAATGTCCAGGTATAGGTGGATTTTCTTTAGTGATTCTGACTTTCGTTTCCACTACACGATTATAGTGTGAATTTATACGTTTTGCAATACGTTCAGCCAGATGCTCTAATAAATTTACTGGTTCACCTTCCATAATCGCTTTCACTTCTTCAAACACTTCTCCATAATGCACAGTATCTGTAACTTTGTCAGTTTCACCCGCTATGCTAAGATCAACTTTCATCGTGACATCAACAATAAATATTTGTCCAATCTCATTTTCGGCTGGTAACGCGCCATGATAACTATAAAATCTCATACCATTAAGAAATATTGTGTCGCGCATTATCATTCTCCTTTAAGTAATCCATACTTTGTGCTATCCGAGCGTTTAATGCAACGTTATGCACTCTTACGCCTTTAATACCTTTAGTAATACCATATGCTGTTGTACCAGCAGTTGCTTCATCTCGTTCAGTTGGAGTTGTGTCTACACCAATCATTTCCTTAATAAATCTTTTTCTGCTTGTTGCTAACAGCACCGGGTACCCAGTTGCTACGAGTTCATCTAATCGAGACATAACTTCCCTTTCCTCGTCTCTTGTTTTGGCAAAACCAATACCTGGATCAATCCACACTTTATGTTGTGGTATCCCCGCCATTTCAGCTTTATTTGCTTGTTTTAAAAGATATAACAACATCTCATCAACAACTGGTTCATCTCTATGTCCATCTCCGTTATGCATTAACACAATTTCACCTTCATATTTCGCAACAATTTCAAATATACGTGGATCATAGTGGCCAGCCCATTGGTCATTAATCATCGTAACACCTAATTTCATGGCCGCTTCTGCTACTTCACTTCTATATGTATCAACTGATAATTGAACACCTAAACCAGTCAAGGCTTCTACCACTGGTACGACACGATCAAGTTCTTCTTCAACGCTCACTTCTTCATAACCTGGTCTCGTAGATACGCCACCGATGTCTATGATATCAACGCCCTCTTCTATCATCTTCTCTCCGCGTTCAATGGCCTTTTCAACTGAATTGTACTTTCCACCATCTGAAAATGAGTCTGGTGTAACATTTAATATTCCCATAATTTTTGTATGCGCCATAATCATTTTACTTCCTTTCACATCTAAAATGATTTTCCTATTAAATTATTATCATATTTCTATAATAACGTTATTTTTTATTTTTTTCAGTAACAAGTACTTGAATGACTTGCAAATTTTAACAAATCAAAATAAACCTATATTTAAAGTGAAGTGTTTAATTCAATCACCGCATTAAAAAAACCGGCACACATAATTATGTGACCGGTTATCAATATACTTCAATGATTAATCGTCAAATGCGAATAATGGTGTTGATAAGTAACGTTCACCATTACTTGGTAATACAGTGACAACTGTTTTACCTGCACCTAGGTTTTTAGCCTTTTCAATGGCTGCATGAATCGCTGCACCTGAAGAAATACCACATAAGATACCTTCTTCTTTAGCAACTTTACGCGCCATTTCCATAGCTGTTTCGTTACCTACTTGAATAATTTCATCGTAGATATTTTCATCTAAAGTATCTGGAATAAATCCTGCACCTAAACCTTGTAGTTTATGAGGACCAGGTTCTCCACCACTTAATACCGGAGAGTCTTCTGGTTCAATTGCTACAAGATTGATATCTGGGTACTGCTCTTTTAACACTTTGCCTGCGCCACTTAATGTTCCACCAGTGCCGACACCAGCTAAGAATGAATCAATTGTTTTACCTTCAAATTGTTCAACTAATTCTGGTCCAGTTGTTAATTCGTGTACACGAGGGTTAGCTGGATTTTCGAATTGTTGTGGTTCAAAGTAACCAAACTCTTCTTTCAATTCTTTAGCTTTCTTGATTGCACCTTTCATAGCTTCTGAACCAGGTGTTAATACTAACTCTGCGCCGTATGCTTTTAATAAGTTACGACGTTCTTGGCTCATCGTTTCAGGCATTGTAAATACAGCTTTATAGCCTTTAGCTGCACAAACAAATGCTAAGCCGATACCAGTATTTCCGCTTGTTGGTTCAACGATTGTATCGCCAGGCTTAATTTTGCCTTCTCTTTCAGCTTCTTCTATCATAGCTAATGCGATACGGTCTTTTACAGATCCGCCTGGATTTTGATATTCAAGTTTTACATAAACGTCTGCAGCGCCTTCCTCTACAACGTTGTTTAATTTAACTACAGGTGTGTTTCCAATCACTTGTACGATATTGTCTACTGGTTTATTTGACATAAGTATTGCTCCTTTTCGTTAAAAAGTTTTTAAACCCTACTTTTTCTCTCGGATATACTTTTATTTTATCAGATTTTTCTGTAAATACAACAATAAAACATTATTTATTTAAATTCCAAGACATTACAATATCAATATTACTCTTTTTACTTAATATTTTCTAATAATTCCTGTAATTCTTCTTCTGAATACGTGTATTTACTTCTACAAAAATGGCATTCTGCTTCTGCACCATGATCTACATCGATCATATTTTGAATTTCTGCCTCTCCTAAACCTTTAATCGCATTTAAGAATTTATTGTGCCCACAATTACATTCAAATTGTGCCTGAAGATTTTCTAGTATTTGTACGTTGTCTTCACCAAGAATTTCAAATAAAAGTTCTTCTGGTGATAAACCTTGATCAATTAATTTAGATACCGGAGTCATATTATTAATGGCATTTTCTAATTGATTAATCGTTTCATCTTCAGCTCCTGGCATTACTTGGATTAAAAATCCACCTGATGCTTTAATTGAATTATCAGGGTTAACGAGTACACCAAGACCTACCGATGAAGGAACTTGTTCACTTTTAGCAAAATAGTATGTGAAATCGTCACCTAACTCACCTGAAACTATCGGACTTGAACCTGAGAAATAATCTTTTAGTCCTACATCTTTAACTACAGTTAATGACCCATTTGTTCCAACTGCTCTGCTAACATCTAATTTGCCACTTTCGTTTAATGGGAAATGTGTTTGAGGATTAGTGACATAACCTCTTACATTTCCTTTCGCATCAGCATCAGCAATAATTTTACCTATTGGCCCTTGACCATCTACTGTTACTGTTAATTTTTGTTCACCTTTCAACATAGCACCCATCATTAATGTTGCTGTCATTGTACGACCAAGCGCAGCTGATGCAGTTGGCCAAGTATAATGTCTTGTCTGTGCTTCCTGAACGCTTTCAGTTGTCAAAGCGCTGTACGCACGGATCTGCCCTCCAAAAGCTAAAGCTTTAACTATATAATCATTAGTCATTTTTAAGATTGCTCCTTTAATTTTAATTAATTTTTGTCATATATCAGCTTATTTTGTCAATTTCTCTTCTATTAACGCAACTTATTTTAATATTTCTTGGTGAAAATTACTAACTATTTGTTTGACTACATACTTGTCATTAAATAACGATTGCTTAGATGGATATTTAAACTATAAACAAAAGACTTCTTTCTACTATTCATATTGATAGCAGAAAGAAGTCTTGGTTTTATTTCTTAGTTTCGATTGCTTGGGTCATTAGGATCACTTGGGTTGCTTGGTTTATCAATATTTGGTGATTGTTCATGACCTGTCTCTTCTGTGTCTTTATCTTCTTGCTCTTGTTCATCATCGTTATCTTTTTCTGATTGCTCTTTACGAACTTCATCATATGATTTTCCGTATTTACCTTTTTCAAAATCTTTATCTTCGTTTTCGACAACTTTTGCACCATCGTAATCGACTTCGGGCAATACACCGTCATAGAATAATGAACGTATCTGTTCAGCGACTAACGTCTCTTCTGTTAATAATGATTCAGCGATTAAATTCAACTGAGTTTTGTGCTCTAATAAGATATCTTTACAACGCTCATATTGTTCTTTAATAATACGTTGTACTTCTTTATCAATTTCGTAAGCAATTTGTCCTGAATATTCTGGATCACCTTGCATGTCTTTACCTAAGAATACTTGTCCATTACTACTACTTGAGAATTGAACCGTACCAAGTTTTTTACTCATACCGTACTCAGTAACCATTTGACGTGCAATTTGCGTTGCGCGTTCAAAGTCATTAGATGCACCAGTAGATACTTCATTAAAGTTAATATCTTCTGAAACACGTCCACCGAGTAAGCCACAAATTTTATCTAGTAATTCAGGTTCCGTCATTAAGAAACGATCTTGTTTTGGTAACATCATTGCGTAACCACCGGCTTGTCCACGAGGGACAATAGTAACTTTGTGAACTACTTCAGCTTCATCAAGTACCATACCTATAATCGTGTGACCCGCTTCGTGATGTGCTACAATGTTACGTTCTTTATCAGAAATAACACGAGATTTCTTAGCAGGACCTGCAATAACGCGGTCAGTTGCTTCTTCTATATCACGCATATCGATTTTCTTCTTCCCTTCACGAACTGCTACTAATGATGCTTCGTTAAGAAGATTTTCTAAATCGGCACCAGAGAAACCAGGCGTTCTTTGAGAAACAGCTTTTAAGTCAACTGTTTCATCAAATGGTTTGTTCCTAGCATGAACATGTAGTATCGCTTCACGTCCCTTAACATCTGGACGACCTACTTGAATTTGTCTATCAAAACGACCTGGACGTAATAATGCTGGATCTAAAATGTCAGGACGGTTAGTAGCAGCTATCATGATGATGCCTTCATTTTCACCAAATCCATCCATTTCAACTAATAATTGATTCAATGTTTGTTCACGTTCATCGTGGCCACCACCGACACCAGCACCACGTTGACGTCCAACTGCATCAATTTCGTCAATGAAAATGATACAAGGCGCATTTTTCTTAGCATTTTCAAATAAATCACGTACACGGCTTGCACCGACACCAACAAACATCTCAACGAAGTCAGAACCACTGATTGAGAAGAATGGTGTACCAGCTTCACCAGCAACCGCACGTGCAAGTAATGTTTTACCTGTACCAGGAGGGCCTACTAATAGAACGCCTTTAGGTATTCTTGAGCCCATTTGTTTAAATTGTTTATTGTCTTTTAAGAAATCGACAATTTCAATTAATTCTTGTTTTTCCTCATCTGCACCAGCTACATCTGAGAAGCGTACACGTTTTTTCTGACTGTCGTACATTTTAGCTTTGGATTTACCAAAGTTCATCATACGACCGCCACCGCCGCCGCCACCTTGCGCTTGGCTTAGGAAGAAAATAAATAATAACGCAATAATTAATACAGGAATTAATGTTGTTAATATACTTACAAATACACTTTGTTTTTCTTCTTCTTTAACTGTAAATTTTAATCCATCTTGTTTTTGTGCTGCATTTGTTATTTTTTCAAGCTCTTTATCGTTGTTATATAAAATTGTTGAAGAATAGTCTTCATCATTTTTTGTTTTACCACTTACCATATATACATTTTGTTCAGGCTGTATTTCAAGTGATTTCAAATCACCCTTTTCTAGCTGTTTCACAAATTGGTTATAAGTAAGTTGTTTTGGCATATTCCCATTTCCATTTAAAAATGAAAACAGACCAAAAATAATAACGCCAATGATTGCGATAACTAGCACGTTACGAAAGGCTTTCTGCATGCGTCGTTTCCTCCTACTTCAATAATAAAACTAACAAAAATTGTAACATAATGCATAAGTTCAAGGCTAGTATTTCAACTTTTGTACTACGTTTACAATTTTAGACGTTTTATTTTAATTTTTATTTCTTTACTTTTAATTATATTTAAAATGTATTACATGTTAACAAGCCACCATAAATTTATGTATACAATACTTACAAGAGTTTATCTAATTAAGGTCTACTGTATTTACTTACATAAAACGACTTAGACTCATATTATATAATAATTTTCTATTTTGATAAATTGTATTGCTTATTTCGAATAAATTTCTGGTTTAAGCGTACCGATATAAGGTAGATTTCTATAGTTTTCAGCGTAGTCCAAACCATAGCCAACCACAAATTCATCAGGAATTTTCTTACCAACATATTTAGCTTCGATATTGGCTTTACGACGGTTAGGTTTATCAAGCAATGTTACGATTTCAAGCGAATTCACACGTCGAGATTCTAGTAATTCAGTAATCGACTTTAAAGTTGTTCCAGTTTCTAAGATATCTTCTATAATCAAGATGTCTTTATTTTCAATTGAAGAACTTAAATCTTTTAAAATTTGAACCTCTCCTGTAGATTCTGTCCCTCCGTGGTAACTTGAAACATCCATAAAATCTATTGCTAAATGTGTATCAATATATTTAATTAAGTCTGCCATAAACATTACTGACCCTTTTAGTATGCCGATACAAACAAGCGGTTTCCCTTTGTATGCTGCTGTAATTTGTTCACCTAAATCTTTACATATTTGATGAATATCTTCCTCTGATAACAATACTTCCTTTAAATCATCTCTCATTTTTTCATTCCTCTCCCATATTTCGTATACAAATTAAGTCTTTGTATTTACTTTTTAAAAATAATGTTCCAACAGCAATAATTTCATTATCAGCATTAACTATGATTGGCATTTGGTCACGTTCTTGTTGCTCAATTTTATTATCAATCAGCAATCTGCTAACCTTTTTATGCCCTTTCATTCCATTTAATTCAAATTTATCACCATCGTTTCTTGTACGAACTACTAGTGGAAATTCAAATGCAGGAAGATCGTTATTAATGTCAATACTATAGTGACTATAGTTGTAAGTCCCTGATTGATTCATCTTAGCCGGAGAAAGTTTCACGTCATCATTTGCCATTATTATAAATTTATCATAAGCGATGTAAATTATCCATTTATCTGTTGTATATAATGTAGATTGCGCTATATTTTCCTCCATGATTTGAAACCATTGATTATATGTTTTTTCTGTTAAAGAATCGTGCATTGGTAGATTAGCAAGTAATTTATCTAATACGGTCATTTTCACGCTATGTCGCAGTTGTAAAAATTGTTTTCTACAAAAACGGTATTGAGCGTTATTAACTTCAACAGCACTTTCTATAAAAGCGTTAGCCTCGCTCTCAATAACTAATCGTTGTTCGTCATGCCATTCTTTTAGTTTCAATAACTGCTTGGTCTCTAAGTGTTTATTTTGCTCTATTTCAGGTAAGATGCGGTTTCGAATGTCATTTCTTACATAATGATTTTCTGCATTAGTTGCATCTTCATAAAAAGGAACATCGTAGGCATGTTGATAATTTCTAATTTCTACTTTAGTTACTGTCAAAAGTGGTTTACATAAATCGTAGCAACCTCGAGTTGTTAAATAAGTCATCCCCAGACTACTTCTAGTAGAACGGCCTGTCATTAACCTGTAAAAAATGGTTTCCAACTGGTCATCTTGATGATGTGCTGTGAGTAGTACATCTGCATTTAAATCCTTCATCATTAAATCAAACCAACGATAACGTTCAAGTCTAGCCTCATTTTCGATACTGTTACCTTTTTTAACAATGTCAGATAAATCCAATTGTTTAACATGTAATGCAATGTTATGGTCAATACAATATTGCTTGAGAAATAATTCTTCTTCATTGGCAATTGGTCTAATATTATGATTCACATGCAAACAGGTTAATTCGGCGTATGTATCTTGCAAGTTTGTAATAAGTTGGTGCAACAACACCATACTATCTATGCCGGTTGATACAGCCAATACGATGTGCTTATCCGAGGACCAACCTTCAGTATTCACTTCCATGCAAACCACCTCCTTACTTGTAGACATTCATTAGACACCTTAGCATAAAATGATAGTGCTCTAATTTTTAACAAAAAAGAGACTGTTTCCTCAAGTAAGAAAACAGTCTTAGATTGTTACGATCAAACTTAATATTGGAATAAATGATTTCACTTTGTCCTCAATGAATCAAGTTAGGTATTTGCGGAACAGTCTCATTATATATTTTTAGCGTCTTGCGCCTTTTCCGCCACGTCTAGATTCTGTTTGACGTTTGATGGAAGTTAATTTATCTTCACTATCTTTCAAGAAATTTGTTAATTTCTTTTCAAAGTCTTCACCTTTTGGTTGAGGTTGTTTGTGATTAGGTTTACTTTGTGGTCTACGCGGACGATCTTTTGCTTTTTTAATAGATAGACTAATTTTTCCATCATCAGCAATTGAAAGCACTTTAACTTCAACTTCATCTCCAACAGATAAGTGGTCTTCTACATTTTCCACGTAATTATCTGCAACTTCACTTATGTGAACTAAGCCACTCTTTCCTTCTGGAAGTTCGACAAAAGCGCCAAACTTTTTAATCCCAGTGACTTTACCTTTAAGCTTGTTTCCTACTTCGATTGACATATTGTAAATAAATCCTCCCGATTTGTTTCGATTTTAACTTTATTATATGCCTGTTTGCATAAATTAACAATGGTATTATGATGCAAAAAATTTTTTTTCATTATTTATCCTCTTTCGATGATTTCGATTTGGATTCAGACTTGTCCCCTGGCAACTTGAAAATCACTTCTCCATCATTACTTAAATAATAGTCGTCTCTCGCTACTTTCTCTATATAACTTTTATCATTAAGATTATTAAGTTGTTCTTTTAATGCGAGTTCTTCATCTTGTTGTTTTTGATATTTGTGTTCTTTTTGTTGACGTTCTACAGCATCTTCTTGATTACTTTGCTTTTGAGTGACAAGCATTATACATAAAACAATGATAATAGCGAGTAAAATACCACCAAATAAAGTAATACGTCTACGAACTACGCGTCTTCTCATTTTTTGTTTCTGCTTCTTCTTGTTTTCTGAAGAAGTAAATGTATTACCTATGTTTTCTACTTTTTTACCCAATGCTTGTCACCTCCTTTGTTATTATGATTCACCAATTTTTTCTTCTTTTACAATTTCATACATGCCTTTAGCGTTTTCTTTCGTTGCATGTTCGCTTAAACCTGTCACATTTATAGTTATAATTTTTTGACCAAAACGAATTACAAGTTCGTCTGTAACTTTAACGTCTGTGCCAGCTTTAGCAACTGTACCATTCACTGTAATTCTTCCTTGATCGCTTATCTCTTTTGCTAATGTCCGGCGTTTCACCAATCTTGATACTTTAAGATATTTATCAAGTCTCATGATTTATCTCCTCCTCGCTCTAAAAATTGTTTTAAAGCAGCTTCGTCTAACGACATATTTTTGGTTATATCATACAACTTCATAAAATGCTCTGCAAACACTTTTTCGAATTTCACACGTTGTACTTTACCTTCTTCAGCTTTGGCATTTGCCCATATATGTTTTAAATCTTCTTCTGACTCTGCTTGTGCTTCACCAAATATATGTGGATGCCTGTGTATCATCTTACTCGTTAAGTTTTGTACTACTTCATTTATATCAAAAAAGCCTTCTTTCTTACCAATACTTGTATGCAAGAGTACTTGTAATAGTATATCACCCAGTTCTTCTATAACATGCCAATCATCTTCGTTATCTATGGCTTCAAAGAGCTCAAATGATTCTTCTAATAAATACCTTTTTAATGTGTTGTGTGTTTGTACTTTATCCCACGGACAACCATTTTCATCATCAACCAGTTGATCAATAATGCTCGTCGCATAATAAAAATCACTATAATACGTTGCTTCGTCATCAACTTTTTTAATAAATACACTTGTTACATTACTGAATATCATAGCGTGATGATCTAATTCATACAAAGGTGTTTCAATAACATTGGCTCCACTACTTCTAGCACCGTCTACAATATAAACGAGCTGTTCATCATCATATCGCTCCATCAATGTCACTTTTAAATCTCCAGCTGTCATCGGACTATACACTTGCGTTATTAGTGTGTGTGTACGTATGTTTAATTGTTCCCTTGTAAGCGATGTAGCATCAAGCAAAGTAAAACCATCATTAGGATCTACTTTTACTGCTTCAAACACGTCATCTATAAAGCTTTTACCGCCTAATATTTCAACTTGTATATCGTCATATCGCTGTGCATATGACTCTAATTTTACAGTTGTCGTTTCAGCTACACGAGGATGTCCAGGTACTGTATAAACGATATCAGCTTGTTGTGCTGCTTCAATTAATTGCGTCACAATAGTTTTATAGACATCATCAAATGCTTGATTTTCTTCATAAACATGGTCAAAACTTTGGAATTTCATACCTTCATCAGTCAAAGCTTTAATTACTGGGTGCTCTAAAGTTCTTGTATACGTTATGGGCTTATTTTTCAAAAATTTGTATATACCTAATGGCAAATCATCGATTCCGTAGTTACCTAATCCAACGATTGTTATCTTCCCTGTCATTATCTTTTCCCTCTCTTCATATGGTATAACTTATCTCCAAATGGTAAATGCTTTAATTCTCTATAACTTAACAAGTTGATGCGCACAATAGCAACAACAATAACGATGACACCAATACCTGCTGCGATTAGTAATTCTATTAAGCCACTTATCCGTCCATGTTCAGGTATCAACCACATTGTAATTTGAACTGCTACTGAAAGGATAAGCATGGTAACAATTAATTTCATCACATATTTACGCATACTTTGGAAAAGATAATATTTTAATACGTGCTTGTGTAATACAATTGTAAATAAAACGAGTGATACTACAGTACTTATACTACCGCCCAACATTAATAATTGCGGTATCAACACTATATTTAGTACCGTTTTACTTACGACACCCACGCTAAATGCCAATAATACAGGACGCACTTTATTTTTCACTTGTAATAGAGCAATATCCATCATTATGAGTGACACACAAATAACGGTTAACATATATACAGCTAGCGTTATCGTTTGGCTATCATTTTTAAAAAATACACTATTCATAATAGGCATTAAATTAATTAAACCAATACCTGCCGAAACGCTAAACAAGATTGTGATTTTAATAGAGGCATTAGCATATCTATTGATAAGCACCTTATTCTTAACTTTTATTGCATCCGTTAATAAAGGGATTAGTACAAAGCAAAACGTCGTTGTAACGATTAATCCCATTTGAATAAATGATGCACCACGGTCATAGACACCTTTTTGAGAAGTGGCTTGTTGAAAATTCAAACCTGTACTTTGCAACATGTGAAGTACTGTAAAACTATCCACCACTTGCCAAACAATAACAATAAGTTGACTCACCGCAAAGACAAGTATAGCTAAGACAAGTTTGCGCCACTCTGCAAATGGCTTTTGCGCTAATTCATACATCTTATTTTGTGAATGCTTAAATGGTTTACACATTACAAGAAAGAGACTCGATGCTAAAAACCCAAATGCTGAACCAATAATTGCTAATGTTCCCGCAGCATAAAGTGACCATTGCTGTGTCATAAATAAAATAATCGCCATAATGATAATACCAACACGTACAAATTGCTCGATTACCTGGGAAATAGCTGGCACATTCATATTTCTCTGTGCTTGATAATAACCTCTAAACACACCCAAAACACCGATAAACAAGAAGCTAAAACTTGCTGCTCTAAGCATAGGCGTCAGATTAATATCCCCCATTAACAATGCAACCCACTTCGCACAAAGCAGTAAAATCAAGAAAAAGACTGTGCTTATGAGTTGTATACGCATCATCACATGAATGTACTGCTTAAGATTTCCTTCTGAACCAAATATCTGGGTAACTGCACTAGGTATCGCATTCATCGTTAAAATAACACCTAACGCTACAATCGGATAAACTTGTTGATACGCATATAACCCTTCATCACCCAAAATATTTTGATAAGGTACACGGTAAATTGCACTTAATACTTTGACAACTATAAGAGCCAAAGTGAGCACGACCACTCCATTAAAAGCAGTCGACTTGTCTATCTTAGCTTTCATCAGAGATAACCATACTTTCTTCTAAACATTTTGCTAGGAATTTCAAATTATCAAACCAAGTACTTGTCTTATTTAATGTCACTTTCATTTTACCTTCTTGAACGCCTACTTTCATTGTGCGCCCTAATGGTTGAGTTTGTTTAAATAATGTTTCGCCATTGATGTCTGTCGTACCCTTTTCAGATAAATAAATTTCTACCTTTTTACCAATATCCTTGATCAAGGTTACGCCAGCATGCAATGCATGTATTTTAATTTCCATCATTTCTAGAAGTCTTTCAACTTCAACAGGATAATCATTAAAGCGGTCAATTAACTCGTCTTTAACGTCCATTAATTGTGCTTCCGTCTCAATTTTACGTAATTTCTTATAAATTTCTATTTTAGCTTGCTCATTTTGAATGTATTCTGCTGGTAAGTATGCATCAATATTAAGTTCAATCTCAACTTCTGGAGCGTCTTGTTTTTCATCAGTTACGCCACGTTTTTCATTTACTGCTTCTTCTAACATTTGAGAATATAAATCAAATCCTACTGAATCTATAAAGCCATGTTGTTGTTTACCTAATAAATTACCTGCGCCTCGAATGTTTAAATCACGCATCGCAATTTTGAAACCTGAACCTAATTCAGTAAATTCTTTAATTGCTTGTAAACGATCTTCAGCAGTTTCCGACAGTACTTTATTCGTAGGATGCAAGAAATATGCATAACCAATACGGCTTGAACGTCCTACACGTCCTCTTAGTTGATAAAGTTGACTTAATCCAAAGCGATCTGCATCCTCTATAATTAATGTATTCGCATTTGGAACATCTACGCCTGTTTCTATAATAGTCGTAGTTACAATAATGTCATATTCATGATTGATAAAACTCAGCATTGTTTCTTCTAAATCTCTTTCATTCATTTGTCCATGCGCAACACCTATATTGGCATCTGGCATAAGCATTTGTAATTGCTCTCTTTTTTCATATATAGACTGCACTTTATTATATAAATAAAACACCTGACCATCTCTTGATAATTCTCTTTCTAGAGCTTCCTTAATAAAGTTAGTGTTCTGCTCTAATACGTATGTTTGCACTGGGAAACGGTTCTCTGGTGGCGTTTCAATGACAGACAAATCACGTACGCCTAGCATACTCATGTGTAAAGTACGCGGGATTGGTGTAGCTGTTAGCGTAAGTACATCTACATTATTTTTTAAAGATTTGATTCGTTCTTTATGTCGTACACCAAATCGTTGTTCTTCATCGACAATGAGCAACCCTAAATCTTTATAATGAATATCTTTCCCCAGTAATTTATGTGTTCCTACAATGATATCAACAAAACCTGATTTCAAACCTTCTTTAGTTTCCTTGATTTCTTTTGTTGTTCTAAATCTACTGATTAGCTGCACTTCTATTGGGAAGTCTTGCATGCGTTCGATTAATGTTTCATAGTGTTGTTGTGCTAATATAGTTGTCGGTACTAAAAAGGCAACTTGTTTACCTTCCATTACTGCTTTAAATGCTGCTCTTACAGCAACTTCAGTCTTACCGTAACCAACATCTCCACACAGCAATCTATCCATAGGACGCTCAATTTCCATATCATTTTTAATCTCTTCAATCGACTTGCTTTGGTCGGGAGTAAGTTCGTAAGGAAAGTCAATTTCAAAATCATTTTGTTCAGCTGTATCTGGGCCAAATTGATAACCAACAGACATTTCACGCGCTTTATATAGCTCTATTAATTCATCTGCCATATCTTCAACACTTTGTTGAACTTTCGCTTTTGTTTTTTTCCACTCTGTACCACCAAGTTTGTTTAACTTAGGCGTTTTATCTTCTGACGCCACGTATTTTTGCACTTGGTCCATTTGATCAACAGGTACAAATAATTGGTCTGTTCCTTTATATTGAAGTTTAATGTAATCTTTATGTACACCACCAACTTCCAGTGTTTCAACACCTAAGTATCTACCTACACCGTGATGGACATGTACAATATAATCACCTACTTTTAAATCTTGATATGATTTAATTTTTTCGGCGTTTGTTAATGTTTTTTGTTGTTTTGGTTTTTTCTTTTGTTTTGATTTAAATAATTCTCTCTCTGTCACAACCACTAATTGCATGTATGGTAATTCAAAGCCTTCTGATAAACTACCTTCAGTAATGATTGCACTCCCACCTTCATTACGATGCGTAGGCGTATCAATAAATGTTGGTATATGCATTTCATTGAGCATAGATTGTATACGTTCTTTTTTGACTTCTGTTTCAGCAAGTACAACAACCGTATAATCATTTTGAATAAACCTTTGGAATTCTGAACGCATAATATCATATTGTCCATAAAACTGCTGCACAGGTTTACATGAAAATTTAATAATTTCGTTTAGTTCAATAGACATTGTCGCTGTAAATAATGTGAAATATGTCACTGGATATGATTTAAGTTGATTTTCAAAAGCATCATATTGCAAGAAACTTTGATCAATAAAACCTTTACCACTTTCAATCAAATTTTGCATAAACTCATCCGCTTCTGAAATAAGTGACGTTTCAGTTTCTTTAATTCTGTTATATTCATCTACCGCTACAATTGCGTCATCTTTAAAGTAATCGATAATTGTAGTAGGCTGTTGATACATAAAAGCGACAAGACGGCGTAGTACTTGATGATCAAACATAGATGATTCGAACAACTGAAAGCTTTCATATGTTTCTTTTAATTCATTACGGACCGATTTATCAATTTTTGGTCTTGTATATTCATACGCTTCTTTGAGTTTTTGTTTTGTATGCTTAAGCACATCTTCTGTAATTATATAATCGCTCGCAGTAGTGATGTTTACTTCTTCAACATTTCCCTCTGACCTTTGGGTTTCTACATCAAAGTCACGGATTGAATCTACTTCTGTATCAAAAAGTTCAATTCGAACTGGACTACCAATTAGTGGATATATATCAATAATACCGCCTCTTAAGGAAAACTCACCTATATGAGAAACAACACTTTCTCTACGATATCCCATATTAACTAACTTATTTAAGAAGTCATCAATATCTATATCATCCCCTACACTTAATGTTAACTGATGTGATTTCCACATTTCTACTGGGGTCAACCATTTCTTCAGCCCGTTAAGCGGAACGATAAATAAACCTCTCTCTTCTTGAGCTAGCGCCGTTAATGTGCGCACACGTTCACTCATAAATTGAGGGCTTTGTGTTGAAAATTCTTCTGTCATAATATCTTGCATTGGGTACTTGTAAATATCCTGTTCTTCAACAAACTGTGTTAAATCACTTTCTAATTTATCTGCTTGATAAAGATTGTTTGTTACAATTAATAATTGTTTAGAACTATTTAAATATTTTTCGGCGATAATCGTTGCTTTAGCGGCACCCGATAAGCCAGTAACCAATACTTGCTCTTTTCCAAATACTTCATTTAATTCCTGATAACGTTTATCTTCATTTATATATTCTGTAATTATTGATTTCAATTGATTTCACCATTATATTCATTCATCACGCGATCAAACCGATCACTTTCTATGTAGGCTTCAATTGCACGTGCAGAATGTTCTATTACTTTATTCATTGTTTCCATTTCTTGTTTCGAGAATTTTTGCAATACATAATCTACGATAGACATCCCATTTGAAGGTCTGTCTACACCAATTCTAATACGTTTAAATTGATCTGTGCCTAACACTTGGATAATAGATTTCATACCATTATGTCCGCCAGCACTTCCTTTTTGTCTTAAACGGATTTCACCTTGTGGTAAGTCTAAATCATCATATAAAACGACTAAATCATCAATACCTATGTCATAGTATTTCATTAATGGGCCTACTGCCTCACCAGATAAATTCATCATCGTCATTGGTTCAATAAACATTACTTTTTCGCCTGCAAATCGTTCTATTGTATAAGCACCTTTAAACTTCTGTTTATCTAAAGTAAATTTATTTTGCTCTAACATATAGTCAATTACTTCAAATCCAATATTATGTTTTGTTTGTTCGAAGCGTTTACCGATATTGCCTAAACCTACAATACACTTCATTATGTTACCTCCAATAGTTGTCTTTCTTTATCTAATTTATATTCGAGTTCTATTATTTATTATTCTTATCATTTTTTGTCGTATCATTCACTATAATAACATAAAAAAGCACCTGCTTAACGTATTAAGCACGGTGCTTTTTATAAGATATGATAACGCTGACTTAATCAGCGTAATGATGGTAAAGTAATTACAAGCTTTATCAGCTTATTATTTTCCTTCACTTTCATCTTCATCGTCTTTTTCTTCGCCAACAACAGCTGGTTCTTCAGTTTCTGAATCGCCTTCCATTGCTTCGATTTCTTCTTCAGTAGGTTCTTCTGTTGGAGCAACTACTGTTACAACTGAATCAGTTACTTCGTTTTCGATAGTGAATTCACCTGAAATTTTGATGTCTTCTACTGAAAGTGTATCATTAATTTCTAATTCAGTGATATCTACTTCGATTACTTCAGGAATATTGTCTGGAGTAGCAGTAACTTCAAGGTTGAATAATGGTTGTTCAACAACGCCACCTTCTTTAGATCCAACAGCTTCACCAACTAATTGAACTGGTACTTCAACAGTACGTTCTTCAGTCATGTTGATAGCTAAGAAATCAATGTGAGTGATTTGGTTTTTAAGTGGGTCGAATTGGTAGTCAGAAACCATTACTTTAATAGTTTTAGAACCTACGCCTAATTCGATAACACCGTTACGTCCAACTTCACGGATAACTTTGATAAATTCTACTTCATCTACTTTAACTGAAGTATTTTTAGTACCATAACCGTATACGATTGCAGGTACTTTACCAGTATTTCTTAATTTTTTAAGATCTGAACGAGTTTGTTTACCTTGACGAATAATTGACTTTAATGAAGCCATATTATTTCCACCTTTCATATTTTGTTCTTATATTTCATAATAAGAACCCCTTCACTTACCCATCAACATCATGTTGCTTGCAAGTGTTTATTAAGTCGTGAATTCACGAACGGAATAATTATATATCTATTTTACCAATTAGTCAAATAGTACACTAACAGATTCGCGTTCATATACACGGATAATTGCTTGTGCTAGTAAACCTGCTACAGATAATTCTTTCGTATTAGATGGTTTTCGACTTTCATCTAATTGAATTGAATTCGTAACTACAAGCTCTTTTATTGCTGAATTTTCAATGCGTTCTTTTGCAGGGCCCGATAAAACAGGGTGTGTACAACATGCATAAACATCTTTAGCACCTTTATCTTTTAAGGCTTGTGCAGCTAAAGTAATCGTACCAGCTGTATCAATAATATCGTCTATAATAATAGCTGTACGACCATCGATTTCACCTACGATATTCATCACTTCAGCAACATTAGGTTTTGGACGACGCTTATCTATAATGGCAATTGGGGTTTTCAATATGTCTGCAAGTTTACGTGCTCTTGTTACCCCGCCGTGGTCAGGTGAAACAACAACACATTCTTCAAGGTCAATATCTGTCTGATTATTAAAATATTCAGCTAAGATTGGAACACCCATTAAGTGGTCAATTGGCATATCGAAGAATCCTTGGATTTGTGGCGCATGTAAATCAAGTGCAATCATACGATCTGCGCCTGCTGTTTCAATTAAGTTCGCTACAAGTTTTGCTGTAATTGGTTCACGGCTACGTGCTTTTCTATCTTGGCGTGCATAGCCATAATATGGAACAACTATATTAATATTCGCTGCTGATGCACGTCTACAAGCATCAATCATGATTAACAATTCCATTAAATGTAAATTCACTGGATTTGATGTTGGTTGAATAATAAATACATCACAACCACGAATACTTTCTTCTATATTAATTTGAATTTCTCCATCGCTGAAACGTTTTACTGAACATTTACCTAGCTCAATTCCAACTTGGTCTGCAACTTCTTGGGCTAATGGTTCATTACCCTTTAAAGAAAATATTTTCAAAGCAGAATTCTTATACTCATTGTTTAACATTTATAGTCCTCCAATTAATTCTTTCAATTCGTTTTCATTTGTAGACAAAACAAAACTTAAAGCGTTCAGCAACATAATCACATACTCTGGTTAACTTTCATACAATTACATTGATTTTAACAGTTTAAGCACGCTTGTCTAAATATATGCCTTTATTTTTTCAAATAACCCTCTTTGGTTGTTTGTCTAGCCCTAGCTAATGCCAAACTGTCTTGTGGGACATTATCCGTGATTGTGGAACCTGCCGCTATAAAGGAACGGTCTCCTAATGTTATTGGTGCAACGAGATTTGTATTACAACCAATAAATGAATCATTACCAATAATCGTTTTAAATTTATTGATGCCATCATAGTTCACAGTAATTGAACCGCAGCCAACATTTGTTCTTTCACCAATTTCAGCATCACCTATATAACTTAAGTGAGGTAATTTAGCGCCTGTTTTGACAACAGATTTTTTAACTTCAACAAAGTTACCTACTTTAACTTTTTCGCCTAAGTCCGCACCAGGACGAAGCTGTGCAAACGGTCCAATTTTAGCATGATTGCCAACAATCGCTTCATTAATAACAGATTGTTTAATTGTGACATTTGATCCTATTTTACTGTTAGTTATTTCAGTATATTGTCCAACGATTGTATCTTCTCCAATTACAGTGTTGCCAGCAATTTTCACCCCTGGCTCAATAACTGTATCTTCTCCTATGATAACATCAGCACCTATATATGTAGTTGCTGGGTCAACAATCGTCACGCCGTTTCTCATATGATGTTCATTAGCACGTTTCTTAAAAGCTTTTTCAGCTTCACTCAACATCACTCTATCATTAACGCCCATAATTTCTTCAAAATCATCTGTATGATAGATTTCAACGTTACCTTTATCTTCTAAAATTAATGAAAGTACATCAGGCAAATAATATTCCTTTTGCGCATTTTCATTTCTCACTAACTCCAATTTTTCAAATAAAACTTGGTTATCAAATGCAAAAATACCTGAACTAATTTCATTAATTTGTCGCTCTGTCTCAGATGCATCTTTTTGCTCAACAATTTTAGTTAGTCGTTGTACTGAGTCGCGCAGGATACGTCCATAACCGAATGGATTTTCTGCTGTTGCTGATAAAACAGTGGCCTGTGCTTTTGTGTTCTCATGATGTTCTATCATTGATTTCAATGTTGACGCAGTGATTAACGGTGTGTCTCCACATACTACTAACGTTGTACCTTGTTTATCTTTCAAATGTTCACTTGCCATCTTAACAGCATGTGCAGTGCCTAATTGTTCTTCTTGAAAACTGTAAAGTGATGCATCGCCCAATGTCTCTTTGACATTTTGTGCGCCATGCCCAACAATTGTAACAAGTTGTTCTACGCCAGATTGCTTAACGTTATCAACGACGTGTTCAATCATTGATTTGCCTGCTACATCATGTAGTACTTTGTATTTCTTCGATTTCATACGCGTACCTTTTCCAGCCGCAAGTACTATTGCATGTCTTTGCATGTATGTTAACCCTCCATTAAAATATACACTTCTTACTTATTATAATTTAACGCTAGTCACACTTTCAAGGCTCAAAACATCAATGTTACATAATGGAAATATTTTTATTAAAAATATTAGAAATATATAAGCATAGATTTGTCATCTTTGTTCAATTGAGTAACCGCTTTTATATTCTCAAATCACAGGGTAATATACGAACGTATAATAAGAATGCTGTATTCTTACTTAGTTGTTATCATTCGCATACACCCCTTTTCTTATTCTAATGTTCTGATTTTTACTACAGTAAAAAATGTATTTTACTTATAATTATAAATAATATATTTTTTGTCACCTTTACGCTTTTACAATTAATTTTATTTTTTTTATTTCAAATTGACTTTGCAAAATAAAAAAGATTGGATTTCCATTTATGCGGAAATCCAATCTTTTTTATACTTAGTTTTACTTTTTTAATTTTAAGCTTCTTCTTCAGAATTATCTGATGACTGTGCATTTCTGTCAGGGATGACCTCATCAGTTTCTTCATACACTTTCATAACGGCATCTTGTATTTCTTGTCTCATTTCAGAATTTATAGGATGCGCGATATCTCGGAATTCACCGTCTGGTGTACGTTTACTTGGCATTGCGACGAATAGACCTGTGTTGCCTTCAATCACTCGTAAATCATGTACTACAAATGATTCATCTAAAGTAATTGAAACGAGCGCTTTCATTCTTCCATCTGTTTGTATTTTTCTAAGTCTTACATCTGTCACTTTCATGTAGTGAGCCCCCCTAGTATCTCTTTGTTTAGAAGCTTAACAATTTCATTAAAAATTATAAACCCTTACTTCACTTTCGCTATTAATTCGATTTCAACTTTAACATCTTTTGGCAATCTTGCCACTTCAACACAACTTCTCGCTGGTTGATGTTCATTAAAGTATTTGCCATAAACTTCATTTATATTTTGAAATTCATTCATATCAGCAATGAAAATAGTAGCTTTAATCACTGAATCTAAATCTGATCCAGCTTGGTCTAACACGACTTTTAAATTTTCTAGAACTTGTGTCGTTTGCTCTTTTACATCTTCACTGACAATTTCTCCATTTAAATTTAATGGAATTTGTCCTGAAGTGAATACAAGCCCATTTATTTCCGTTGCATGCGAGTATGGCCCTAATGCTTCGGGCGCCTTTTCCGTATTAATAACTTTCATGATGTCGAAATCGCTCCTTTAAGAAAATTTAGTTAAACTGTTGCCTTGTTCCACCTTAAATTCCTGATTGTATTCATCTACATCAGATAATCTAACTAAGGAAGTATAATCTTCAATTAATCTTTGCTTAACTTCTTTTGATTCTACTAGTACCGATACCCCTTTAACATGTGCTTTAAACTCATTCATTAAATTCATCACACCATTTATTGAACCACCGGCACGCATGAAATCATCTACGACAAGTACATTGGAATTTTCAGGTAATGTTCTCTTTGATAGAACCATTGTCTCGATTTTTCTAGAAGAACCAGATACGTAATTTATAGAAACTGTAGAACCTTCAGTCACTTTATTATCTTTACGTATAACTACTACAGGTAAATTCAGTACATTTGCAACTGAATTTGCAAGTGAGATCCCCTTAGTAGCAATTGTTACAATAGCATCTAACTCTTCATCCATATATAGTGTTGCGATTAATTTACCAACCCGATTCAATAATGTAGGATTACCCATTAAATCAGATAAAAATAAGTAACCACCTGGCAGTAAACGTTCTTTCTCTTGTAAATGTTCTATCACTTCATCAATCACTTCTGTCGCTTCTGCTTTACTCATCTCAGGTTTATAAGTAACACCACCGCTAGCACCTGCAGTAGTAATCACTGTCCCAAGTTTTTCTTTTTGAAAAGTTGTTTTAATAATTTGAACATCTTCACTAATGGAAGACTTTGCTTGCTTAAATTTTTGTACAAAATACGTTAACGGTATCAACTTATTCGGATTGTTCATTAAATATTGAGTCATATAAACAATTCGTTCACTTCTTTTATAGCGCATTCGATTCATCCCTTCTCAATTAGCCTAATAATCTTACAATGTGTACTTCATTACAACAACCGTTAACAGCATTGTATACGTGCTTTGCTTGTCGTTCTTTTCGTGTTAATCCATAAACAGTAGGACCACTACCACTCATAACAGCGCCATCTGCTCCATTCTCTAACATATTAGCCTTTATTTTCAAAATTTCTGTATGCATCTTACCCGAGACAGGTTCCAATCGGTTCGACAGACTCTTACATAATAGGTCATAATCCTCTGCAATTAAGGCCGCTTCACATGCTTTAGTATGTACATTATAAGGTTGTTTTAAATCCAGTTTTTTAAATATATCAGGTGAAGATATACCTAAATCAGGTTTAGCTACTACCACCCATGCAGAAGGTGGCTTATCTAAAAATTTAATGATTTCACCTTTTCCTTTACATAATGCAGTTTTTCCTAAAATACAAAATGGAATATCTGTTCCAATCTGTATTCCCAACTCACATAGTTCTTTAAGCGGTCGATTTAAATTATATAATCGATTCATCCCTCTCATTGTTGCTGCAGCATCAGTAGACCCACCTGCCAAACCAGCTGAGACAGGAATATTTTTTTCTATAGTAATAGTTATACCTTGCTTCAAATTATAGGTCTTTTTCATTAATTCTGCAGCCTTATACGCTAAATTTTTGTTATCGGAGGGAACATAGGATTGTTCTACGTCAACAATTATCTTTTTGTCTTTACGTAGTTCAAATGACAATCTATCATTCAAATCAATTGTCGTCATTATCATTTCAACTTCATGAAAACCATCATCTCGTTTAAAGAGTGTGTCCAACGTTAAATTTATCTTCGCTGGTGCCGTTTCATATATCATATTCCCACCCTCTTCCAATTCGATATGGTAATAAAATGATTTTAACATATTGTTAACATTGCGTTGTTAGTTTTTTTAAAACTTAACACTTTCTATTGCTACTTTATTAGTAAAAATCATTAAATAGCGTTGACTAAAATTAAAAATATATTTCTTAACTTACTATTTTACAATATTGTTTATTATAGATAAAACTATTACCTACTCTTAAATGCAATAATATTAATATAACAAAAAAGGTATGTTAGCGTCATTACACCAACATACCTATTATTTAAATTCGTTCTCATATTAACATTTAAATTGAAATGCAAGGCACCATCATGTGCCAAACTTAATTTAAATTTATTTTATTTAGTGTGCAATTGCTTCTTGATGATTATCACCTTCAAAAGAAACTTGTACGTTTTCAGTTAAAACATCAGTGTATGTATAGGATACACGCTCAAAATTATAAATATCTTGATCTAGTTCAACAATAAAAACAGAAGGGTATGTCTCTTTTAAAACACCACTACGTTCAATTGTTTTTTTACGTCCACCATTCGCTTTAAGTACAATTCTGTTCCCTAATTGACAATCAAGTGAATTTTTGATGTCTCCAATAGATTTTGGCATATTGCTCCACCTCGCTACAAGTTGTATAATAACACATTTTGAGGGTTTTTGTCAAATAAAATCTTAATTTTAGCAAGGTAAAGCGCACTTGTCAATAATTTAAAATTCTAATTCTGGGAAATTTTTCAATTCATTGTATAAATGTGCAAATTCTTTTATTGAAAGCGTTTCTCCTCGCCTTCTCGGGTCTATATCACTGGCTTCTAACCAATCGAGTATCATTTGTTTATTAGCTTTGCCGTCTACAAATAAACTTTGATAATTATTATTAATTGTCTTACGTCTTTGACCAAACGCTCCTTTTGTCATTTTGAAAAATTTATCTTCATCATCTACAGTAACAATCGGTGTGTCGCGCTTCATTAATTTAACTACAATAGAATCTACATTCGGTGGTGGTAAGAATACAGCTTTAGGTACAGTTAGCACTTTACTCGTTTCTGTATAATATTGTGCCACAATTGATAATGAACCATACGCTTTTGTGCCGACTTGTGCATTGAGACGTTCTCCTACTTCTTTTTGCATCATAACTACATAACCATCAATTGGTAATGATTGTTGCATTAAATTTAATAAAATAGGTGTTGTAATGTAATATGGTAAGTTAGCTACTACCATTATTTTCTTACATTCAGAAAAATGTTCAGCAACATAATGCGCAATATCTGCTTTAAGTATATCCTCATTTATTATAGTCACATTTTTATATGGTCCCATTGTATCTTCAAGTACAGGCATTAGACGTTGATCAATTTCAAAGGCAACCACTTTTTTAGCATTTTTAGCCAATTGCTCCGTTAATGAACCCATACCAGGTCCTATTTCTATTACGCCTGTATGCGCATCAATATCACTGGCCTCAATGATATTATGAATAATATTCACATCAATTAAAAAATTCTGTCCTAAACTCTTTTTGAAATTAAATCCATATTGATTAAGTAATGCTTTAGTTCGCGTTGGTGTTGCAATATCTTTATATTCCATTTAACTTTCACTTCCCTCATTATCACTTAATGCATTTCTAACATCTGTTTCTGTATAACCAAATGCATTTAGTTTATTCAACAACTGTTTACCATTAGAATGACCAATATGCAATTTACGGCCTAACAGTTCCCTTTTTTTACGTGCATCTTTACCAACGAGCAAGCCTAAATCAATCAACACGTCTTTACTTATTGATTCGTGCCCTTCTTCAAAAGGCGTACTTACATTCATTAATGCTTCTTTAATATCATCAATATTAGCATGTTCTACACCTATTTTCCCGCGTTTGTTTTTAGCCTTATCGCGGTCAATATAGGCATGTTTAACACCCGGAATGTATTTTTGAATTGTATTCCTTATTTTATCACCTGGGAAATCTGGATCAGTAAGTACAATGACCCCTCTAGTTTCATATGCCCGTGCAATAACCTCTAAAGTTGCCTGATTGATAGCACTACCATTTGTCTCAATCGTATCACATTCAACCGCTCTTTTTACTCGTTCTGTATCGTCTCTACCTTCAACTACAATAAATTCATTTATCTTCATTTATTGTTACACCTTTCATTACTCACTTCGGTTTAGATAAAAATAAAAAAGGTATCGGCGTAAATTATGATGACTACTTAGCCTGTATTTTATCAACTAAGCCTTATCTCAGACCGATACCTTTTGTAATATTTTATGCTTTTAAATTAAACAATCGTTCTGCATTTTCAGTTGTTTGTTTACACACTTCTTCATAACTCACACCACGTAATTCAGCAATTTCTTCAGCAACTAGTGTTACACGTGCTGGCTCATTACGCTTACCTCTATAAGGGTGTGGCGATAGAAATGGCGCATCTGTTTCAACTAACAATCTATCAAACGGTACATGCTTTGCAACTTCTTTAGGTTGTTTAGCATTTTTAAATGTTACAGGACCACCTAAAGAAACATAAAAGTTCAATTTATTAATGACATCATCCGCAATTTCAGGAGAAGCACTAAAGCTATGCATAATACCGCCAATATCTTCTGCATGCTCTTCTTTCAAAATATCTATACAATCTTGAGTTGCTTCTCTATTATGAATGATAATTGGCAGATTAACACGTTTTGCCAAGGCTATTTGCTTTCTAAATAACGCTTGCTGAATATCTTTAGGTGATTTATCCCAGTGATAATCCAAACCTGTTTCACCGATACCAATCACTTTAGGATGCGCCGCAAGTGATTCAATCCATTCTAATCGTTCTTCTGTACAATCAATCGCATCAACAGGATGCCATCCAATGATACCGTAAATAAATTCATATTGGTCAATGAGTTCCATTGTACGCTCAACTGTAGGTGTATCAAAACCAACTACAAACATGCGATCTACACCATTTTCTTTAGCACGTTCAATAACCGCTTCTAAGTCTTCGTCGTATTGATCTGCATTTAAATGAACATGTGTATCGATTAGCATCTTTTAACCGCTCCTTAATTTGTGGTTATTTAATTACTGATCCATTTGGAATCGCGCTTGGTAAGCTAACAAGTGTTAGCACACCATCTTTTTCAGCTGATAAAATCATACCTTCTGATTTTCTACCCATTAATTTAGCAGGTTTTAAGTTAGTCACAACAGCAACCTTCTTACCTATAATATCTTCAGGTTGATAGTATTGTGCGATTCCTGAAACAATCTGACGCTGTTCGTTATCTAAATCTACTTGAATTTTCAATAACTTATCAGATTTCTTCACTTGTTCAGCATCAATAATTGTTGCAGCTTTAATTTCTACTTTGTCAAAATCTTTAATATCAATTTGAGCTTTTGCTGGGATTTCTTCTTCTACCTCTTCTTCTTTCTTTTCAGGTTGCATTGATTCTTTTATATAGTCAATTTCAACCGCGCTATCTAGACGTGGGAAGATAGGCTGTGGTTTATCACTCACCATGATCGGTTCAGTTAAAGCACCATATGTTTCAATACTTTCAAGTTCAAACAGCTCTGGTGTATTTATATTCAACTGTGTAAAGATTTGTTTTGGCGCATGTGTAAGAAATGGTCTTAGTAACACTGCAATAATACGAATATTCTCTACTAAGTGAGCCATGACATTGCCAAGCATTTCTTTTTGTTCTTCATCTTTAGCTAATACCCATGGTGATGTTTCATCAATATATTTATTCGTACGACTAATGAATTTCCATATTGTTGAAAGTGCTACTGAAAATTGTAAATCATCCATGTTTTCATGGAATGTCTTCACAGTATCTAGTGCCATTTGCTCCATATCTTTATCTAATTCATGTTTAGAACTTTGATATGCAGGTAATTCACCGTCAAAATATTTATTAATCATTGAAATCGTACGATTCACTAAGTTCCCTAAATCATTTGCTAAATCATAATTTGTACGTTCCACAAATCCTTCAGGAGTAAATACACCATCAGAGCCAAATGGTAATTCACGCATTAAGTAATAACGTGTAGCATCTAAGCCATAACGATCAATGAGTACATTAGGGTCTACAACATTCCCTTTAGATTTACTCATTTTACCATCTTTCATAAGTATCCAACCATGTGCGAACACTTTTTTAGGTAACGGTATATCTAATGCCATTAATAAAATTGGCCATATAATAGAATGGAAACGCACGATTTCCTTAGCCATTATATGAATATCTGCCGGCCAATATTTTTTAAATAAACTATCATCATCAGATAGATAACCTAATGAAGAAATATAGTTTACAAGTGCATCAATCCAAACGTAAACAACGTGTTTTGGATTCGATTTAACATGAATCCCCCAATCAAATGACGTACGTGACACTGCTAAATCTTCAAGGCCAGGTTTAATAAAATTATTAATCATTTCATTTTTACGTGAAGGTGGCTGAATAAACTCAGGGTTTTCATCGTAAAATTCTAATAAACGGTCTGTATATTTAGATAAATTAAAGAAGTAACTTTCTTCTTTAACCAATTCCACTTCATGACCAGAATCTGGACTTTTACCTCCAACAATTTCTCCATTTTCGAAAACTGGATCAACTAATTGCGTTTCCGTGTAATATGTTTCGTCTGGTACTGAATACCAACCCTCATATTCACCAAGATAAATATCATTTTGAGCTAATAAACGTTCAAAAATTTGTTGGACAACTTCTTTATGACGTGCTTCCGTAGTACGAATAAAATCATCATTTGAAATTTCTAATTTTTGCCATAAATCTTTAATACCAGCAATCATTTCATCTAAATATTCTAATTCTGATTTTCCAGCTTTATGTGCTTTTTCTTGTATTTTTTGCCCATGTTCATCCGTACCTGTTAAATAACGAACATCATAGCCTTGCATTCTTTTATAACGTGCGATTACATCACCAGCTGTTGTTGTATAAGCATGACCGATATGTAAATTCCCACTTGGATAATATATTGGTGTAGTGATATAAAAAGTTTCTTTCGCCATCAATGTTCCTCCTCGATTCTTACACTATAAATATATCTAAATTCATTTTTGTTTTCAATGAAGCAGATGTGTATTTCTATTCCGATTTATATGTTAATCATCATAAAAATTCTTTGGATAGCATACTAGTCATATCCAGCGTTTTTAAGTTTTAATTTTGCTATAATTTAAATATGATTAATAATCTCTATCTTATCTACATTACCATAAATCGCGCATGTTATGGGAGTTTTTCAACTCTTTTTTCTTGATTAAATTCGAATTTGTGGTATGTCCTTTTACTTAGATCTATTAATTAGTAAATCAAACTACCTATGATTTGATCCTCCACAACATACTTAAACTTCATGATAGATGTCATAAACTTCACTTGTCTTCATTTGGCGTAATTCTGCTACCTGTTTAATCGCCGCTTTTGGTTTCATACCTTGATTTATATGATAATCAACGTGTGCTTTGAGCGACATATCTTCAAACCAAGCTGTATCTTCGACTGGTTCTGCACCTTCAATAATTACTACAAACTCACCTTTAGTTGGAATACTTTCGTCATTAAGACGATCTAGCACATTTCCTACATAGTCAGTAACAATTTGTTCGAATTTTTTTGTCAACTCTCTCCCTACAGACACTTTACGCTCTCTATCAACCTTTTGAATGGTTTTAATTGTATCTTTTACACGATGTGGCGACTCGTAAATAATTAATGTGCTATTTTCATACATACGTTGTTCCAAATATGATTGTTTTTGTTTGTCTTTTCGTGGTAAAAAGCCTAAAAACGTATAAGTAAAGGAAGGTAATCCACTTGCCATTAGTGCAGTTAAACCTGCGTTTGGTCCGGGTATAGTCTCTACTCTTATACCGTTTTCTCTAGCTGCAACAACAAGTTCATATCCAGGGTCACTGATTAATGGCAAACCTGCATCTGATACTAATGCTATGTCAATACCTTGTTGTAATTGTTCAATAAGATAATCTGTTTGCTGTTCTTTATTATGGTCATGGTAAGATTTGAGTGGTGCTTGTATTTCATAATGTGCGCATAATTTTTTGGTCACTCGTGTATCTTCACATGCAATCAAATCTACGGTTCTTAAAGTATCAACAGCGCGATATGTAATATCCGCCAAGTTACCAATAGGCGTTCCTACTAAATATAATATCGACATAACCTAATCCTCACTTATTAATTCTAATTTTTGTTGACGTGTGTATGTTTTAATTTCATACTCACGTTTCAATGCTTCAGACTTTGTAGCGAACATTTCTTGATAAACGAGTTGTACCGGACGTCTTATTTTCGTATATTTAGCGCCTTGTCCATTATTATGTTTAGCTACTCTCTGTGTAACATCTTTTGCATAACCCGTATATAAACTACCATCTTTACATTTAACTATATAAATATAATGTTTATCCATAATATATTTCTCTCATTTCCTCGGTGTAACTGCCATCATTATTATAAATATAAAATGGTGGCTGTATGTCTAAACCTTGGTTACCACTTTTTCTACCTTCCACAACTATTGTTTGCGCCACTTTGTCTTGTTTACTATATACAAAATAAAGTTTTTTAGGCTCAATTTGATATGCTCTCATGTAACTTAAGACATCCATAAGACGTTCAGCTCTATGAACCATTACCATACGTCCACCTTGCTTTAATAAATGTCTCGCTGCTAAACAACAATCTTCTAATGTACACATTATCTCATGCCTAGCTATTTTATGCGCATCTTTTTGATGTTGATGTTGTTGATTGACTTTAAAGTAAGGTGGATTACAAGTAACAAGGCTATATTGTGAAGGCATAAATTGTTGATGTGTGTCCTTTAAATCCATATGATACATGTGGATTCTATCTTCTAATTGATTATATGTGACACTTCTTTGTGCCATATCAACTAGTTGTTGCTGAATCTCTATACCATCTATATTTTGTTGCCCTTTATCTGAAAGTAATAGAGGGATAACTCCATTCCCTGAACACAAATCCATAATCGTATCTTGCTTTTTAACTTTTGTAAAATGCGCGAGTAATAGTGCATCTGTAGAAAAAGAAAACACTTCATCATTTTGTATAATTCTTAAGTTTTCTTTTGTTAAATAATCTAATCTTTCATCTTCTAAAAGCATCTTTCTAACCTCCAAAAAAGAGGATAAGGTAACGATGCTTAATAATCAAGCCTATCGTTACTGCTCATCCTCAATTACATATGATTACTATTGATTTTGTTCTGTATCAACTTTTATTCAGTTAATACTTCGAGACAGAATAAGCAATCATCGCCTTTTCTATGTTTCCCAAATAATTCGCCATTACAAATATGGAACCCCTCTTTATAAAGCATAGCCAAATTATCTTTACTGCGAAGTGGTTGTTTAACAGGGATTTTCTTACCTTGTTCTACATTTTTAGATTGTTCTTCTTTATCTATCAATGTTTTTAGATTCTCATTCTCGATTTGTAAGGCGACATTTTCTTCAATTAATTCAACCGTAAGTTTTTTCAAATTAACCATATCAGTATTGATTTGATTAATATTTGATTCTAAATTCGCTAATTTTTCAAATATGTCGCTACGATTCAATGTTATTTTGGCCTCCTAATTTAATGTCTCTAATTCTTCCATTTTATATTCAAGTGGCTGTTCAAGTCCTTCCACTTTTACTTGCATAGAAATATCTAAGATGTTTAGGCCAATTACTTTACCATTACCTTCTGGCGTTTTAATAGCTTCTCCTACATCAGGTAATTGGGCACGCGCCTCTTCATAATAGTCATTTTCATATTTAAGACAACACATTAAACGACCGCAAGCCCCTGAAATTTTAGTAGGATTAAGTGATAAATTTTGATCTTTTGCCATTTTTATAGATACTGGTTCAAAGTCACCTAAAAACGTAGCACAGCATAAAGAACGTCCACACGGTCCAATACCACCAAGTAATTTTGCTTCATCTCTAACACCTATTTGTCTTAACTCAATACGTGTTTTTAGTTTTTGAGCTAGAACTTTTACTAATTTTCTAAAATCAACGCGTTCATCCGATGTAAAATTAAAAATTACTTTTGATTTATCTAATGTAAATTCACAATTAACTAGTCTCATTTCTAAACTTTGTTGTTGAATCGTATTTTTGCATAATGCCATTGCCTCTTCAGCATCTTTTTCATTTTGCTCATATTGACTTAAATCCTCATCTGTTGCATGACGGACGATTTCTTTTAAAGGTAGTGTTACATCTTCATCTGCAACATCTAACGGAGCATATTTTACACGCCCCATCTCTAATCCTCTTTTAGACTCAACTACCACCCAATCATCTACATTTAAATCGAAATCTTTTGGCGAATAGTATTCCATTTTCCCCGATTTTTGAAAACCAATTCCTACTACATTTTGCATGTTTAACTCACCCCTTTTATCACAATCTGTTCAAATACTAATGTCGGATTAACATTTTGGTTTAATTTTTTATGTGCTTCTGTTATTTGATCATACATCAAAATAATTTGATTATATGTTAATTTTTCAGAAAATACTTTTACTTCTTCATGCAAATCACGATATATAATATTATCATCCATTCCTACTTTAGCATGCATAACATCTTCAAAGAAACCATTAACTGCGGCTAATGTAACTAACTGTAAACGACGATTTTTAGCCTGTTTTAATAAATCGACAATCGCTATCAACGCCATTGAACGATTTGTTAACAACAATTGGCACCATTTTATAATACTTTTACGCAATGCCATCAGGTCTGCCTCTTCGTTTATCGCTACTGCAGTTTCAATTTGGGTTGTATATGTACTGAACAATTCTGCTACAGGGCGCGAAATTTCGCGTTCGATTAATCTTTCTATAAAGATAGACTTATCTATTGGCTTAAAATATACATGCTGACATCTAGAATGAATAGTATCTAAAATTTGTTCTGGTTTCGTTGTTAATAAGATGGCTATCGTATTATCAGGTGGTTCTTCTAAAAATTTTAAAATACTATTTTCACCTTGAACGGTTAACTTCTCAAAAGATTCAATAATATAAACTTTATAGTCACCTTCGATAGGTAGTTGATTCATATGATGTACTAATTGTTCTACTTGATCTTTTTTAATCGTAGTTTCTTCGGAAGATATATACATAAAATCTGGATGATTAAATGTTTCTACTTTTAACTGACATTGATTGTCTTGCCCACATAGGATTAATTTCGTGAAATCAATTGCGACTTGCTGCATGGATTGTCCATCATCGCCCTCAAATAAATAAGCGTGCGACAGTTTACTTGATTGATACGCTTTTGTCAGTCTTTCTAACTCATCCATCATAAAGTTACTCCTTTATATAAAAAGGCTGCTTATACATAGTAACCTTACAAAGCACATTACTTAAGTTCATGAAAATTTAATCTTAAGTGGAAATGTAATTTGAAAGGCCACTATATATAGCAACCATGATTCTAAAATTGATGGAAAGCATCAACTGGCATTACAAATACCGTTGCTCCTCCAACCTCTACTTCAACCGGATATGGAATATAAGAATCTGCACTGCCACCCATTGGTGTTATAGGTGATACAAGTTGCTCTCTATTACCACAAGTGTCATTAATAACTTTTAGCATTTCATCAACTCGGTCATCTTCAACACCAGATAAAAACGTTGTATTACCTGCTCTTAAAAAACCACCTGTTGTTGCAAGTTTCGTTGCTCTAAAGTTATGTTTAACAAGTTTATCTGAAAGTTCTTGACTATCCTGATCTTGTACGATTGCTATAATCATTTTCATATTAAACACCTCTTCCCAGTATTATATCATAATTTTTCTAAGTATTTGATGATAGATTCATACGTTGCGTTAACTACTTTTTCTACACTCTGATCTGCATCTATTACCATAAAGCGTTCAGACTCATTATGAATAATTTCTTTATAACCTTCAACTACTTTTTCATGAAATTTTACATCTTCTTGATCTAAACGATTTTGATTTCGTTGATTTTTTAAGATTCTTTCTCTTCCAACTTCTACGCTGACATCAAGATATATCGTAATATCTGGATACAAACCATTAATAGCAAATTCATTAATAGATTTCACTTCTTCTATTCCTATTCCCCGAGCATAGCCTTGATATGCTAAGGAACTATCAATATATCTATCACATAATACTAATTTACCACTATTTAATGATGGAATCACCTTACCTACGAGATGTTCGCGTCTAGAAGCAGCAAATAATAATGCTTCTGTTCGATCATCCATATCATCTCCTTCAAGCAATACTTCACGAATTTGCTCTCCAGTTTTCACACCACCTGGCTCTCTGGTGAGTACAACTTCATATTCATTTTCTAATTTTTTTGCTACTTGCTGTATGACAGTAGTTTTCCCTGAACCTTCAGGACCTTCAAAAGTTATAAAAGCTGACATTTTATTCATCCTTAATTTCAATTTTATGTTTTTTAATTCCTTCTACTCTTATATGGTGTTCACACCAATAATTCATTAATTTTATCATATTTTCTGTTATTATTTCTCCTTTTAGCATTACTGGTATACCTGGTGGATAAGGTACAATATTCACTGCTAAAATTTGATTTTCAGCTTCATTTATATCTATACTTTTAACTTTTGCTATTTCATCAGGCCAATAAAAACCACATATGTCATAATCAGGAATATCATAATCTATGTTATTAAACCTTTTTTCTACTTTTATTTGTTTTATTCTGTCGATTAAGTCTTCAAATGGATATTTATCGTCTTCATGCCACAGAGGTAAGACGAATAGTACTTGATATTCATCTGCTAGTTCTACATAAATATCTTTATCTTCAAAGAACTGTTGTAATTCAATACCTGAATAGCCCATGCATTGTATATTCAACTTCAATGGATCATTTACTTCAACTATATGCATCCCTATAGACTCAATAGCGTGAATACATTTCTTTCTTTTTTCAAAAAACAAGTTAGTATTATAATTTTCATAAAAATCATGTGCTAACTCTAAACTATTCATAAGAAGATACGAAGGACTTGAAGATTGAAAATACGTTAAGTACTTCAAGACTTTTTCACGCTGTGCCGCATTTTTATGAATAAATATTATTGAACTCATTGTTAGTGACGGCAATGTTTTATGATATGACTGCACAACATAATCTGCTCCTAAATTCAACGAAGACTTTGGGAAACCTGGTAAATCAAAGTGTGCACCATGCGCTTCGTCTATTAACGTAGGTATTTGATGAACCTTTGTATACTTTAGTATCTCTTCAACATCAAAACATTCCCCATAATAGTTAGGATATGTAAGAACTAATAGCTTCGTATCATTCAATTGTTGGAACAGTGCGTTTTTCTGAGGGCCTAAATATTGTTTTGTTTTTATACTCATATCCATACCCAATAATCGACATGGTTCATGAACTAAATCTAAAGCATGAAAAACAGACTTATGAGCATTTCTTGCAACAACATATCGACCTTGAATATTTGAAAAACCTTGTATTACTGATAAAATACCTGATGTTGTCCCATTGACTAAATAAAATGCATCATAATCAGGATGTTTTTTCACATTAACCATGCTTTGTGCTATAACACCTTCAGGATGATGTAAATCATCTAAACCTGTTATTTCAGTCATATCCATTTCAAACTTTAGTTGATTAATATAACCTATTGTCGCATTTTTATGTCCCGGGACATGCATAGAAATTGGTTTTCTTTCTAATAACTTATTAAACTTTTTCTTTAATGGTAGTGACATACAACACCCACTTTTCAAACTTCAATTTTCATTATATTTTAACATATTTAAAGAACTCCTCATAAACTCATATAAATCTTGTTATTTCCTCTTTTAAAGCATCACCTCTCATTCTATTGAGTTAATAGTGGTTATACATGGACTTTTGCTCATGTCCCCCCTCTGACATCACCAATTACTTTTAGTTGAAATTAAGATTTTCCCGCATAAAAAAAGACCCTGTTGGGTCCTCAATTGCCTGCAAAGTTCCACTTTTAAATTCTAATTTCTAAATTTATTAAGGTAGACTCGTAAATCTCTTATCATATTATATTTCTCTGTATTAGTGAGACTTATACATGAGCAAAGCTCATGTATTTCCCTTTTCCTACTCTTGAGGAACATAAGTCTGCTACCCTCGGCTCTAAAGACCTTTCTTGCCGTGAGACAAGCGCTCGCATCTTTCCTCACTTGCACGCTCTCCTTACTCACTTA
>NZ_JBOIHZ010000014.1:0-32116 GCF_051408735.1 Staphylococcus sp. AS1337
GATTTTCTCCTGTACCTGGATTTTCTCCTGTACCTGGATTTTCTCCTGTACCTGGATTTTCTCCTGTACCTGGATTTTCTCCTGTACCTGGATTTTCTCCTGTACCTGGGTTTTCTCCTGTACTAGTTACATTTGTATTTGTAGGTTCTGAAGTATTTCCATTTTTATCCGTAGCAATCACTACGATAGTGTCTCCACCATTCAAGACTACATTTGATGGTATTTCTACTGTATAGTTACCTTCGTCATCAGCCGTGCCTGTTGCCGTTGTTCCATCCGGGAACGTCACTGTTACCGTTGAGCCTGGTTCTGCTGTTCCACTTATTGTTGTATCTTCACTTGTTACTTCATTCACCGTTGGTGCTTCTGGTGCTGTTGTATCTGTAACTGTTGTCGTTGCTTCTTCTGACACGTTGCCATCTTTATCTTTAGAAGTAACTATGATTTCTTCCCCACCATCTAATTTTACGTTTGATGGTATTTCTACTGTATAGTTACCTTCGTCATCAGCCGTGCCTGTTGCCGTTGTTCCATCTGGGAACGTTACTGTTACTGTTGAGCCCGGTTCTGCTGTTCCAGAAATTTGCGTGTCTTCACTTGTTACGTCATTCACCGTTGGTGCTTCTGGCGCTGTTGTATCTGTAACTGTTGTCGTTGTTTCTCCTGATACATTTCCATCTTTATCTGTTGATGTGACAACGATATCTTCATCACCTTTTAAGTTTACATTTGATGGTATTTCTACTGTATAGTTACCTTTGTCATCAGCTGTTCCTGTTGCCGTTGTTCCATCTGGGAACGTCACTGTTACTGTTGAGCCTGATTCTGCTGTTCCACTTATTGTTGTATCTTCACTTGTTACTTCATTCACCGTTGGTGCTTCTGGCGCTGTTGTATCTGTAACTGTTGTCGTTGCTTCCTCTGACACGTTGCCATCTTTATCTGTTGCCGTTACAACGATATCTTCATCGCCTTTTAAGTCTACATTTGATGGTATTTCTACTGTGTATTTTCCTTCGTCATCTGCTGTTCCTGTTGCTGTTGTTCCATCTGGGAACGTTACTGTTACTGTTGAGCCCGGTTCTGCTGTTCCACTCACTGTTGTATCTTCACTTGTTACTTCATTCACCGTTGGTGCTTCTGGTGCTGTCGTATCTGTAACTGTTGTCGTTGCTTCTTCTGACACGTTACCTTCTTTATCTGTTGCCGTTACAGCGATCTCTTCATCACCTTTTAAGTCTACATTTCTTGGAATGTCTATTGTGTAGTTGCCTTCGTCATCGGCCGTGCCTGTTGCTGTCGTACCGTCTGGGAACGTTACTGTTACCGTTGAACCTGGTTCTGCCGTTCCACTCACTGTTGTATCTTCACTTGTTACGTCATTCACCGTTGGTGCTTCTGGCGCTGTTGTATCTGTAACTGTTGTTGTTGCTTCCTCTGATACGTTGCCATCTTTATCTGTTGCCGTTACAACGACCTCTTCATCACCTTTTAAGTCTACGTTTGATGGTATTTCTACTGTATAGTTACCTTCGTCATCAGCCGTGCCTGTTGCCGTTGTTCCATCTGGGAACGTTACTGTTACTGTTGAGCCCGGTTCTGCTGTTCCAGAAATTTGCGTGTCTTCACTTGTTACGTCATTCACCGTTGGTGCTTCTGGCGCTGTTGTATCTGTAACTGTTGTCGTTGTTTCTCCTGATACATTTCCATCTTTATCTGTTGATGTGACAACGATATCTTCATCACCTTTTAAGTTTACATTTGATGGTATTTCTACTGTATAGTTACCTTTGTCATCAGCTTTTCCTGTTGCCGTTGTTCCATCTGGGAACGTCACTGTTACTGTTGAGCCTGATTCTGCTGTTCCACTTATTGTTGTATCTTCACTTGTTACTTCATTCACCGTTGGTGCTTCTGGCGCTGTTGTATCTGTAACTGTTGTCGTTGCTTCCTCTGACACGTTGCCATCTTTATCTGTTGCCGTTACAACGATATCTTCATCGCCTTTTAAGTCTACATTTGATGGTATTTCTACTGTGTATTTTCCTTCGTCATCAGCCGTGCCTGTTGCTGTTGTTCCATCTGGGAACGTTACTGTTACTGTTGAGCCCGGTTCTGCTGTTCCACTCACTGTTGTATCTTCACTTGTTACTTCATTCACCGTTGGTGCTTCTGGTGCTGTTGTATCTGTAACTGTTGTCGTTGCTTCTTCTGACACGTTACCTTCTTTATCTGTTGCCGTTACAGCGATCTCTTCATCACCTTTTAAGTCTACATTTCTTGGAATGTCTATTGTGTAGTTGCCTTCGTCATCGGCCGTGCCTGTTGCTGTCGTACCGTCTGGGAACGTTACTGTTACCGTTGAACCTGGTTCTGCCGTTCCACTCACTGTTGTATCTTCACTTGTTACTTCATTCACCGTTGAGCCTGGTTCTGCTGTTCCAGAAATTTGCGTGTCTTCACTTGTTACGTCATTCACCGTTGGTGCTTCTGGCGCTGTTGTATCTGTAACTGTTGTCGTTGCTTCTTCTGACGCGTTACCTTCTTTATCTGTTGCCGTTACAACGATCTCTTCATCACCTTTTAAGTCTACATTTGATGGTATTTCTACTGTATAGTTACCTTTGTCATCAGCCGTGCCTGTTGCCGTTGTTCCATCTGGGAACGTTACTGTTACCTTTGAACCTGGTTCTGCTGTTCCACTTATTGTTGTATCTTCACTTGTTACTTCATTTACCGTTGGTGCTTCTGGTGCTGTCGTATCTGTAACTGTTATCGTTGCTTCCTCTGACACGTTGCCATCTTTATCTGTTGCCGTTACAACGATCTCTTCATCGCCTTTTAAGTCTACATTTGATGGTATTTCTACTGTGTATTTTCCTTCGTCATCTGCTGTTCCTGTTGCCGTTGTTCCATCTGGGAACGTTACTGTTACTGTTGAGCCTGGTTCTGCTGTTCCACTTATTGTTGTATCTTCACTTGTTACGTCATTCACCGTTGGTGCTTCTGGTGCTGTCGTATCTGTAACTGTTGTCGTTGCTTCCTCTGACACATTGCCATCTTTATCTGTTGCCGTTACAACGATATCTTCATCACCTTTTAAGTCTACATTTGATGGTATTTCTACTGTATAGTTACCTTCGTCATCAGCCGTGCCTGTTGCCGTTGTTCCATCTGGGAACGTTACTGTTACCTTTGAACCTGGTTCTGCTGTTCCACTTATTGTTGTATCTTCACTTGTTACGTCATTCACCGTTGGTGCTTCTGGTGCTGTCGTATCTGTAACTGTTGTCGTTGCTTCCTCTGATACATTACCATCTTTATCTGTTGCCGTTACAACGATCTCTTCATCGCCTTTTAAGTCTACATTTGTTGGAAGTTCTATTGTGTAGTTGCCTTCGTCATCGGCCGTGCCTGTTGCTGTCGTACCATCTGGGAACGTTACTGTTACTGTTGAGCCCGGTTCTGCTGTTCCAGAAATTTGCGTGTCTTCACTTGTTACTTCATTCACCGTTGGTGCTTCTGGTGCTGTTGTATCTGTAACTGTTGTCGTTGCTTCTTCTGACACGTTACCTTCTTTATCTGTTGCCGTTACAACGATCTCTTCATCACCTTTTAAGTCTACATTTGATGGTATTTCTACTGTATAGTTACCTTCGTCATCAGCCGTGCCTGTTGCCGTTGTTCCATCTGGGAACGTTACTGTTACTGTTGAGCCCGGTTCTGCTGTTCCACTCACTGTTGTATCTTCACTTGTTACGTCATTCACCGTTGGTGCTTCTGGTGCTGTCGTATCTGTAACTGTTGTCGTTGCTACTGGTGATTCATTTCCTGCTTCATCTGTTGAAATTGCTTTAAATACTTCTCCACCTTCAAGAGTTACACTGTTTGGTATATCAACTGTAAAGTTTCCTTGATCATCAGCAACTACTGAAACTTTGCCTCCGCCTGGGAAACCTATTGTTACTATTGAATTAGGCTCAGCTTTGCCTGTAACTTGTGTATCATTACTTGTTATTATATTAATAACTGGTGGTTCAGGTGCTGTTTCATCTGTAACCGTAATTTGATCTGAAATTTCACTTGTTTTACCATCTTTGCTAGCTGTTGCAGTTAAAACTGTTCCAGCTGTTAACGATTGATTTAATACGATAGTTGCAGCTGAACCATCACTTGGTATTTGAACTGAACCAATTTCATTGTTGTTATTATCTCGGACAGTAACTGTTGCGCCTGCTGTACCATTCACTTGTATTTCTTTATCGTTATCATCAACTGGATTAATAGATGGTGCTGGTACTTTAGAAACATCTATAATGTCAAATGTATTAACTTCGTCATTTTCGTAGTTAGGTGAATCAATTGCAATAGTATATGTGCCTTCAGGTGACTTAGAAATTGACACAGAAAATGTACCATCTGGATTAACTGTAGATGTGCCAATCACTTTTCCATTTGCATCTATAACTTTAGCAGTTTGAGTTGCTGCACCCGTTTTTAATGGAACAGTTCCTGTCACAACAACATCATTAGTAGTTATATCGGCTGCAATAGGTGTACCAACTAATGGTGAAGTTTTGTATTTTACAACTTCATCTCCATCATTTTTACCATCACCATCAGTATCATTATTTTCAGGATCACTCAATGATACTTGGCGTTCATATCTGTCTAAAAGACCATCTCTATCGTAATCTTGTAAAGCTAATGTTGCAGTACCCATAGTATTATTGATAAGTTTACCTGTACTATCTGTTAAGTATCCGGCAAAAGTGAAATCTTCCTTCTGTCTAACTGTTTCACCAATCAAATTTCCTTGTGAATCGTATTGTGCATCTTGCGTCAAAATATTATTTGCACTTTGATTTAATTTAAGTACAATTCGTATACCAACCGTTTCTGGTGTTAAATTATTAAATTCAATTAAATCATTTAGATTCGAACTTGTAATTGTTCCATTACCATTTGCATCAAGTGTCAAAGTCGCTGTTTTATTCCCCGCAATATACGTTTTATCAAAACCACTTAATCCCCTATAATCAAGTGAGTGTAATTCAGCAGTATCAATATATGGTAATAAATCTTTATCGATTTGGAAATTATAACTCCAACCTTTTCCTCTTGTATATGTGAAGATACCATCTTTCATTATTTGTTGATCGACAATAAATCCGCCATTTGTACCTATTGTCGGGTCAAATATTGCAGAACCTGTACTCGCTTGAAATGACGTTTTACTATCACTTGAAACATTATTCAGTAACTGAATTAAGTCTGCATCAGCTTTTGTTAAGAAGTAACCGCTACTTTCTGATGTTCTCACTATTTTGTTTCCTTCTGAGTCACGTACATACATTTGGTAGTTAAGTTTGTTATTACTTAAATCTCCAGCTGCTTTCAGGATATTTCCAACTGTGTCATCCAACTCTATTCTACCGTTAGTAGCTTTGTATTGAGATAGAATTTCAGCTCCACCAAAAAGACCACCATTCGCTCTGATAAAATTAATTTCCCAAATATCAGTAAGGTTTCCATTCGCATCTCGTAATCTAGTAAATTCTACAGGTGTTGATCTACCTGATGGATTAGCTGTGATTTTTGTTACATGGTCTGCAATTAATGAATCTAATTTCAAATCAATTTTATATCTATCACCTGAGTTTGATCCTGACATATAACTATTTATATCGAATGGAATATAATTCCCTTTTAAAATTGTGTCTGAATCTAATGGTTTAGGATTAAACATTAATGTTGCAAATGTATAGTTATCTAAATATCCTAACGATTTTTGGACCTCTTCATTTTGATCTGTTGCGGCAGCTAAGGCCATTGGTGTAGCCATTGATCTAAACATTGTACGCGTTGGTGTAGCAAGTGTTGTCGCGCTTTCTTGATCATTTACAAGTTCAATAAGTGAAGCTTTCAAAATTTCAGTGTTAATTTCTTCATCTGTAGCTGTCTCATAATTAACATCTGCATTATTCATGATTTCATCTGCTTCAGTTGATGATAATTGACTACTTAAAAAAGTTTTAACAGTATCTTTTTTGTCTTTAGAAGTTGCTAACTTTGTTTCTAATTTTGATTTAACATTTTCATTATTTGTCTTGTCTTCTGTAGTTATTTCAAGTGATTTATCAACTTTATACGAAGTCGTTGAATTTTCAGATGTTGCAACTTCCTCTGTTTTCACATTTGATTCTTGTTGTTTGGTATCTTCTTGATTACTATCTGTTTGTGATTGTTCTATTTTTTTATCTTTTTCACTATCAGTTTGATTATTAACTGTTTCCTCTGTTTTTACTGAGTTTGTTTCTTTATCATTTTCTGTAGTTGGTGTTTCATCCTTGGTTGATACATCACTATTATTTTCTTCTGTTTTGAGTTCTTCAGTATCTGCTTCTTCATATTTTGCAGGTTCTTGTGCACTATTAGAAGATGATGTTTGTTCTTCAACTTTATTTGTGTCTTCAAAATCATTTTGCTCTGCATTTGTTTCTTCTGTTTTGGGTTCTTCGTTACTTAATTGTTCTTTGTTACTTTCATCCGCTGTCGATTGTTCTACATTATTCTTAGGCATTTGTTCTGAATTTTCTGTTTTTTCTTGCGTTGTTCTATTAGTTTTTTCTACTTCTTCATTATCGTGTTCTACAGAATTAATATCTTCTACACTTTTAATATCACTTATATCTAAAGCTTCGCCTTTATCTTTAGTGTTTGCATTATCACTAGTTATTGAATCAAGTTCGTCGGCTTGAGCTTCATTGCCTACTCCCATAACTAAAGTAGCTCCGATTAATAATGATGCTGTCCCAACTGTAAATTTCCTAATAGAGTATTTGTTCAATCTATTAGGTAAAAACCCTTGTTTGTTTTTCATAATTTTTCCACCTCAAATTTACTTTTCACAATTCAATATTACTCAATTTAATAATAAATGCAAGAATTTTTTATAAATATTTACATAATTATTACATTCAAGTGTGCGCATTTAATAAAAACTACATTATTATTCCACGCAACTCAAAAGTTTGGAATTCAACTAATTGCATTGGTATCACTCTTTGAATCAGGTTCTTTATCTTGAAGTTTTTGAGCATAGCCTAAAATTATTGAAAGTTTTATTGAGGAAATGCGAAGTGTTTTAAATAAATATGTTTCATCAAAAATATGTTAATCACCTATATATATGATCAAAACTATAATTTCTCTTACATTCTCAGTAGTATAAATTCCAATTATTGAAAATGATATTCAATGTAAAACTCCACACAAAAATTTTGCATTTAAACAATTATTTTTTGAGTAATGCGATTCACTATTAATTATATTTTCAATAGTACACAATGTAAAGTGCTTATTCAATAATTTAAGTACCAAAATAATTATAGTAATTAATATTTTTAACTTTACCGATAAACATCTAAATAACATTTATAGTGGTTAAAATAATTATATGGTTATTTTGAAAATATTATTTTAGTTAGTTTTATTTATTTTAAAAGTTTTAATAAGCTAATATATTTCTACAACAAAAAACCTCGAAACATAGACATGTTTCGAGGTAAAAGTAACTTTATTATTTATTATTTAATTGAAGCTCTGTGTCATTAGCTTGGCGTATTTGTTTCAATAACGCATAGTCTTCAATCAATGATTTACCATAAGATGGAATCATTTCTTTCAATTTTGGCTCCCACTGTTTAAGTTGACCTGGGAAGTTTCTTTCAATAACTTCTAGAGCAACAGATACTGATGTGGAAGCACCTGGTGACTCACCTAATAATGCGATAACAGAATGATCTTTAGAATTAACAACCTCTGTACCAAATTGAATAAAGCCTCTACCGTGTTCTTTAGTGTCTTTAATAACTTGAACACGTTTACCAGCTTGTAAGATATCCCAATCTTCATCTTTAGCATCAGGCACAAATCGACGTAACTCTTTCATTCGATCATCTTTTTTCGCTAATACTTCTTGAATTGAATATTTAATTAATGGGAAGTTCTTAGCAGCTGCTGATAACATCGTAATCACATTACTTGGATTAATTGATTTGAATAAATCTAAGTTAGAACCATTTTTCAAGAATTTTGGTCCGATTGCCGCAAATGGTCCGAATAATAATGAATTTTCATCTTGAATGTAACGTCTATCTAAATGAGGTACAGTCATTGGTGGCGTACCTTCTGGTTCTTTACCGTAAGCTTTCACTTCATGTTTAGCTACAACTTCAGGGTTATTACATACTAAGAATTCGCCTGTAATTGGGAAACCACCTAAGTGTTTACTTTCTGGGATACCAGTTTTTTGTAATAATGGAATCGCTGCACCACCAGCACCGATAAATAGATAATCTGTAATATGATGTTCTACTTTTTTAGTTTTTAAGTCTTTAATTTTAACTTCCCATTTACCATCCTTACGACGGCTAAAGTCTTGGACTTCATGTTTATAGAAAAGCTGTGCATTTTCATGTTCGCCTAAATTTTTAGCCATCTTTCTAGTAAGTTCACCAAAGTTTACATCTGTACCTTCATCAATCTTACTAGCCGCAACTGTTTCATTTGGGTCACGACCTTCCATCATCAATGGCATCCACTCTCTTAATTTTCCGTGGTCTTCAGTATATTCGATACCTTTAAACATTGATAATGGAGCTAATGCCTCATAACGTCTTTTCAAGAAGTTTACGTTTTTGTCCCCTTGTACAAAGCTAATGTGTGGTAAAGGGCGAATAAACTCTTGTGGATTTGTGATTTGTTTACTTTTTACTAAATGAGACCAAAATTGTTTTGAAATCTCAAATTGTTCATTTATTTCTTTAGCTTTTTCTACATCTATTGAGCCATCTTTTTGTTCAACTGTATAATTTAATTCACATAATGCGGCATGTCCAGTACCAGCATTATGACGCTCATTTGAACTTTCTATAGCAGGTTTGTCGAGTCTTTCAAAAAGTTTAATATTCCAATCTGGTGCAAGTTCTTTTAACATTGTCCCGAATGTTGTGCTTAAAACACCCGCGCCAATTAAAATAACGTCTTTAGAGTTTGATTCACTCATTATGTTTCCACCTTTCAATCATCACTTTTTAATAGCAATTTATAATATGTTTTATTTTATAAGATACCAGTAATTCTTTTCCTAATGTATTTATACCCTATAATACTGTCTTACTATCATAAATTTGCTTCTCGATATATATCTCTCATAGCATATGATAAAACAACACTGTCGAAATGTAAAATGTATATTACGATAAGATTAATTTCTGTTAAATTACATTAAGTGTATTGTTTATATCATGCTAATTAGTCACCTATAATTATGTTATCTATCAAGCGTGCTTCACTAAATTTAACTGCTAATGAGAGGAATATTTCCCCTTTTATTTGTTCTTGTTTAATGAGTTGCGGATAGCTATAAATAGCCACCGTTTCAATGTTACCAGTGGTATGATTTTCAATATATTCACGTGTTTTTTCAATTAACTTTTTACTTTCTCTCTCTCCTTGTTCATACATTGATTGTGCTAAACAAAGACTCTGATATAAATATGCCGCTTCTGAACGTTCATGTTCAGTTAAATATATATTACGTGAGCTTTTGGCTAATCCATCTTCTTCTCTTACAATATCTACACCAATAATTTTAATTGGATGATTGAAATCTTCTACCATTTTTTCAACGATAGCTAGCTGCTGTGCATCTTTCTTACCAAAATATGCTTTATTGGGACGCACAATATTAAATAATTTGTTAACAACAGTAACTACGCCATCAAAATGTCCTGGTCTCTCAGCACCTTCTAACACTGTAGCAAGACGGCCTGCTTTCACTTCAATTGTTGGTTTTTGTGGATACATTTCCTTTTCACTTGGATGAAATATATAATCAACGTTTATTGTTTGTGCTTTAATTGCATCTCCATCAATATCTCTTGGATATGATGCTAAATCTTCATTGGGGCCAAATTGTAAAGGATTAACAAAAATGCTAATCACAGTTACATCATTTTCTTCAACAGATTGAGCCATCATCTTTAAATGACCATCATGTAATGCCCCCATTGTCGGCACAAAACCAATAGCATTACCTTGACGTTGTAACTCCTTTGTAATCTGTCTCATTTCTTTAATACTCGTGATTATTTTAGTCATTTTGTATCCTCATCCATTACGCGTTTTTTATAAGTATGATTTTCGTCAGGAAACTGGCTAGATTTCACTTCGCTGTTGTATTCAATCAATGCATCAACACCCACTGAAAAATCTCCATATTGTTTTACAAATTTCGCTTTATGCTCAACACCATAATTTAATAAATCATGGTAAACCAATACTTGTCCGTCTGTATCTTTACCTGCTCCTATTCCTATTACAGGGATATCTAATTTTTTTGAGATTTCTGATGCTAAATCAGCTGGTACTGCTTCTAACACTAACATGACTGCGCCAGCCTGTTGTACTGCATGGGCATCATTCAGAAGTTGTTGTGCCGCTTCTTTGTTACTTGCTTGCATTTTATATCCTGTAATACCTACACTTTGTGGCGTAAGTCCTAAATGTGAAACGACTGGAATTCCCATACGGCTACAATTATCAATATATTTTGTTAGATGCACACCCTCTGCTTTAATCGCATTGGCATTAGTCTGCTGGTACAATTTGACTGCTATTTCTAAGTCATATTGTTCAGTAATGCCTACTCCACCAAATGGCACATCGACAACTACATAAGTGTCAGGTGCGCCACGGCGCACTGCCTTTGCATGATGTATCATATCTTCGACAGTTACTTGTACTGTACTGTCGTAACCCAAAACTGTCATACCTAGTGAGTCACCAACTAATATGATATCTATCTGTGCTGCTTCAGCTTGTTTAGCACTTGGGTAATCATAAGCTGTTACCATTGAAATTTTTTCTTTATGCTCTTTATATGCTTGTAACTGACTCAATGTTTTCAATTAAAATCAACTCCACAATTTGATATATTTATATTGTCATACATATACTAACTAAACTTTCTAGAAAAGGAAATAAGATAACATGAGTAATTTTGCTATTATTGGTCCTGGCGCAGTAGGCAGTACAATTGCGTATGATCTTCAACATAATCAACCCAACTTAAAATTATTAGGTCGTCGCAATAAAACAATTAATTTCTTTGTTAATGGAAATTCAAATGAGGCACATCAATTAACTGTAACTACTTTAAGTGACTGTGATAAAAAATTGGACGTTATATTTATTGCTGTAAAGATACATCAGCTGTCAAAAGTCTTAACTGAATTAGATCACTTGTTACATAAAGATACTACTATTATTTTAGCTCAAAATGGTCATGGCCAATTATCAAAGTTTAAACATCCATTCGTTTATCAAGCTGTTGTGTATATTAGTGGTCAAAAAGAGAATGATAAAGTAACTCACTTTCGTGATCATAAATTAATCTTAAAGAATACACCTCAAACAGAAGCACTACGTAAAGAACTAGAGAATACACCACTAGATATTCACCTAACTGATGATATAGAAACAGCAATTTGGTATAAACTGCTTGTGAACTTAGCTATCAATAGTGTGACAGCTTTGAGCCGTTCTACCGCTTCTGTATTAACTGTCCCAGGTATTAAAAATCTATGTGAGAATTTATTACGCGAAGGTATAGAAATTGCCAAATATGAAAATGTACTATTTGAGGAAAAAATCGTAACTGAAATTATGACAATTTATGAAGGTTACCCTAATGAAATGGGGACGAGTATGTACTACGATATTTTAGAAAACAAGCCATTAGAGATTGAGGGAATTCAAGGTTTTTTATATAACAAAGCACGATTGCATGGTTTAAAGACCCCTACACTTGATACAATTTATCCACTTTTACTAGCTCAGCAAATAAATTAAATTAAAACACTATTTACTTTTAAAATAAGCCTAAGTAATCAATTAATGTAAATTGATTACTTAGGCTTCATCATTATCTGATAAATGTAGGTAATGATGAATTGCACATTTCACTAATCACATTATCCCTCTTCACTTCAAAATTATAAGTAACGAACTATACTTCTTAACCATCATTCGATACAAACTCCTATAGATTTTAAAGACTTTCTGAAAATAAACACTAATAGATAGAACAATTAAAACTACTTCTAACATTTAAAATATAATTGAGACACAATTTCCTTCTTTCTTTTTCTGTCTTTTTAATAACTGCATACACCAAATATATGAAATTAATATTTTTTATCTTTGTTCATATAGAGTTCATATAAGCCAGTTATATTACAGTTATTAACAAATTGGAGGTTGAAAAAATGAAAAAATTAATGTTTAGTTCAGCATTCTATACTTTACTAGGTATGTTAAGCGGTCTTTTTTACCGCGAAATGTCTAAAGGAGAAAATTTTAGTGGTTACTCTCAATTAAATGTTACACACACGCATTTACTCGTTTTAGGTACAATTATGTTCCTAATATTTATGATTATTGAATATCAATTGAAATTAACTAAAAATAGTAAATTGTTTAACAGCTTTTTCTATATCTTCCATTTAGGTATTTTAGTAACAGTAGCCATGCAATATGTTAATGGTATTGCGACAATCAAAGGTTTTAGTGTTAACCCAGCAATAGCGGGTATCGCAGGATTAGGGCACATAATGATTTCTATCGCCTTTATTCTATTCTTTATACTTTTAAATAAAAGAATAAATGTGAACTCAAATAAAATTAAATAATGCTTTATATTGTTATAATAAAATCGCTTTAAAGTGCTTATGGTAAAGTAGTACTTTAAAGCGATTTTATTTATTATGATTCAGTAGCGAGGCAAATAAATATCAATATAATGATAAGGAGCACCATATTCTATTCTTTTTAAGTTATTAATATTAACGCTCCCAATATAACGATAAATAGATACAGCCATTTCTCAAAATGATTATAAGACGTTAACTTAGATAAATACTTACCTATTACCACTGAAATAATTAAACAAGGTAATGACAATAAAAATAAAGGAATCGTTTGTTCCGTCCATATACTACCAAATCCTTGCCCCATAACTACAAATATTGCCGTTAAGAAAAAGTGTGCTTGAATTGTGCTTCTAAAATCTTTTATATGCCAACTTGATAGGGTCCCGTAAATCACAACTGGAACACCATGAGAATTATATAGACTACCTAAGATTCCAGAAACAATGCCTGTAATACCAACCCATCTATTAGATTTTAATATAATTCGTATACGATTATTTAAAAACAAATACCTACTTAATGCATATGTACCATAAATAATTAAAAATCCACCTAACATCATTTGCACAATATCAGTATTAAAATGTCTTAAAATCCAAATACCTATAGGTATACCAACTAAACTACCTGCTAACATAATAAATAAAACATTATATTTTATATTTCTATAATCAGAAAATATATTTAAACTTGCTACAAATAAGCCAGCCAAACCAACGACAGATATCGCTGTATGTGTTTCTAACCCTATCAGTGCTAGTAACGGCATACTTATGAGTGCTTCTCCAAAGCCAAAATAAGTCCTTACCAGTCCCCCTATAAATATCGCGAACAAAATAAGTATAATAAATACATCCATATATACGCCCCTACATCCAATTAATTGAAAAATAATTAAATACAAAATCCTACACAATTTTCAAATTCATTTACATCATATCACTATTATTTCCATCTTATAAACATTTGAAAATAATTTTAATAATTTAATGAATTAAACAATTAACAATTTAATATGTAGACTTGCTAAGATTTCTCAAAAGTGTAGAATCGGTGGAAACGCTTACAAAAATTAGTGTAAATTCATTATGTTAGGAGAATTATTTTGCTTTCAGAGATCATTAGTTTTTTAGATAAAATCATTTGGAGTCCACCGCTCGTCTTTGGATTATTAATTACTGGATTACTATTTTCAATCATGTCTCGTTTTGCACAAATCAGGCAATTTAAAGAAATGATTCGTTTATTATTTAAAGGTGAAAAATCCCCACAAGGTATTTCTAGCTTTCAAGCAATATCCCTATCTCTGGCCGGGAGAGTTGGTACTGGGAATATAGTCGGTGTTTCTGCAGCAATTTTTATAGGTGGACCTGGTGCAGTATTTTGGATGTGGGTTACTGCATTAATTGGCGCTAGTACAGCGTTTGTAGAATCCACACTAGGTCAAATCTATAAGCAGAAAGAAAACGGAGAATACAGAGGTGGGCCTGCTTTCTATATAGAGAAAGGTATAGGGGGCAAATTTGGTAAAATATTTGCGCTAGTATTTGCCGGTATTACAGTAATATCTATAGGTTTTTTAATGCCAGGTGTTCAATCCAATGCAATTGCAACTTCTTTGCATAGTGCTTTTAATATTCCAAAATGGATTGTAACAATTTTTCTAATCATACTTCTTGCGCTTATAATATTTGGTGGCATTAAACGTATTGCTAGTATGGCTACGGCAGTGGTTCCATTTATGGCTATTGCGTATATCTTGTTAGCTATTATAATTATTTGCCTGAATTTAGAAGAAGTACCAGCATTGTTTGCACTTATATTTAAATCTGCACTTGGACTACAATCAACATTTGGTGGTATAGTCGGTGCAATGATTGAAATTGGTGTAAAAAGAGGGCTTTATTCTAATGAAGCTGGACAAGGCACAGGCCCTCATGCAGCTGCAGCAGCTGAAGTATCTCATCCAGCTAAACAAGGACTCGTCCAAGCATTCTCTGCCTACATAGATACATTATTTGTTTGTACCGCAACTGCATTAATTATTCTAATGTCAGGTACTTTTAACACAACAGATGGTACCAAAAATATACATGGCGCCCCGAATTTAATTGAAGATAACGGTATTTATGTACAGAATGCAGATGGCTCAAGAGATTATTCAGGCACAGCGATGTATGTTCAATCTGGTATTGATAAAGCATTTCAAGGATCTGACTACCATTTTGATCCTAATTTTGCTGGTTTTGGCTCATACTTTATAGCTATTGCTTTATTTTTCTTTGCATTTACTACAATATTGGCATACTCATACATTTCTGAAACAAATATGGCATACCTAACTCGTAAAATGACACCTAAAAAATCAAATTTTTATATCACTTTGACTCGTTGTATGTTAATTATTGCAACTGCATTTGGAACTTTAAAAACAGCAGATGCCGCTTGGGATATGGGAGACTTAGGTGTTGGTTTGATGGCATGGTTAAATATCATAGCTATATGGATTCTATTCAAGCCCGCTTTTCACGCTCTAAAGGATTTTGAAAAGCAGAAAAAAGAAAAAGGTTCCGGTAGATTAGCTGTATATCGTCCTACAAATGAAGAAGTTCCCAATGCTGATTTTTGGATAAATAAAGCGAAAAATGAACAAAACTTTTAATAAAAATATGTAATATAAAATTTTGTAAGTTCACAAATAATTTGTTACTAAAATAAGTTAATTGAATTTAAAGCATTGATTCAATGTATATCCAGTTACAAGAAAGAACATGTGATAAATGGCCTCTGAATAAAAAATAACCGTCAATTTCTATTATGAAAGAATATAGAAGTTGACGATTATTTTATTCTTATGAAATTTTGCACCTTGATGATGTCCTGGGAAATAGTATAGGAGAAAGAATAAAGACTCGCATCACATCCTGTAAAAACATGTATATATACAAATATATGATTTTATGAACACAACACTATACTGGTTAACTCTCTTTGCTTGATAATGTATATACTTATCCCCAAATCTTAGCTTTTACTTTGTCATGTTAATCTACTTCATGTAAGTTGCTAATTCCCAAATATATTCTAAAGGCCCTAATTTAAAATATTTAAGCCATACCATACTTGAAATTATTTGAACTATATAAATCATCAAACATATCCATAATGTGTGAAGTAAACTCCACTGTTTTCCATCAAATATTAAAATTAATAAGCCTATGATTAAAGTTTGTCCTATATAATTTGTTAATACCATTCTGCCATAATATTTAAGTGGCGTTAAAATAAAACGCCCCCAAGACATAATCAGTAATAAAATGAGACAAGATGTATAAAATAAACTCATGAAAGGTGGAAATATTGTAATAAGACGATGATATTGACCAACAGCTACTATATAATCTTCTGGATTTTTTTGAAGTTGCTTAGGTAATAAATCAATATGTGGCACAACGTAAAATTCATTAAGTACATGCCATCCCAGTAACGATACAATACCTGAACTAATTGCCACTATTCTCCATATCTTTTTAGCAGTTTCAAATTTTAAAATGATTTCAAATTGTGCTGACACTAATCCTAATATAAAATATGGAAATGGAATCAAGAATTTAGCATCTAACCAAATAACAAAAATTAATATACTTATTCAATTTAAAAAATGGGATAAGCAACAATCCGAATATAGCGTATATTAACAACGCTTCTCCTGATTGCAGTTGCATATGTAAGAAACCAAAAATACCAAGTACAATAATACGACGCAAAAATATAACATACTTATTCCCTGCTTTATGCTTCGCTCTTTGCATAAAGATATAAAAACCAATACCAAATAAATATGAAAAAATAGCAAAAAATTTGTTTTCAATAAAGAAATCTAGGAATTTTTTATATGTAATATCATTTGAAAGTTCCGGGGCCGGTAATTGTGCTATTGCAATAATATTTACAAGTATGATTCCCAATAATGCAAACCCACGGAGAAAATCCAATGTTTCTATTCTATTATTAATTTTGTTCAAAATATTACTCCTCTTCACTCTAAATTCTCTTTATAATACTGTATATATCGTTATTAATTCAAAATGCATCTATAAAACTATTCTTTCATATATACTAGCATTGCTAATCATATGAGCTCCTTATTATAAAGTGAAAGTGAAAGTGAAATGACGATTTTGTAATATAAAAATTCTTTCACAACTCTTTACCTTCTGCTAAATACGACAATAAAAATACTTATCACTAAAATAATTACGTTACTCCACTACTCTTTTTACTTGTAATCTATAACCATAGAAATGAGTGTAATATCGTTCCCGTTATTAATATAACTATGGGCAATATCAGATTTAAATCTCAATGCATCTCTTTCTTTTAAGGTAAGCACTTCATTTTCTAAATGCATTTCTAATTGACCTTCAATAATGATAATTGATTCTTCAGAGCCAGCTAAATGTGGTTCAGAATTTAAAGTTGCACCGGGATCCAATTCAACATAGAAGAATTCAAATGACTTACTTTTTTCAAATGGAAAGTAAGGATAAACTCTATATTTCCCTTCATTTTCTGTTACTGGCACAACATCTTCCTTTTTCACTTGTATATAATCAGATTCTGCTTCACTCATGAGGCTACTAAATGACAATTTCAGTCCATTACTAATCTTCCAAACAGTATTAATAGTTGGAATTGTATTTCCTTTTTCTATCTCATTTAGTGAAGATGTACTCACCCCAGTGAGTTTTGATAATTTTTCCAGGCTAATTTTATTTTTCTTTCTATATAAATAAATATTTTTTGCCACAATTTTATGGAATTCCATCGTAATGCCCCTTTTTCTATTGACTTTCCTGTAAAACGGATATAAAATCCTCTTAAATGGATAAATCCAGTAAATAGGAATTATTAGTGCTATATTTCCATAATAAAGGATAATGTGAGGAGAATGCAATTTGTTTCTATCTTTTATAATTTATACATTTTTTATGAGCTATACACCTGGACCAAATAATTTATTAGCTTTGGATGGCGCCTTACGATTAGGTATTAGAGGTACATTGAAATTTTTAATTGGAATTGGTTTGGGCTTCTTAACACTTTCATTGCTATGTCTTATTTTTAGTGAGTTTATGACAATTTATTTCACAAGTTTCATTTTCATTATAAAATTAGTAGGATTTGTTTATTTATTATATCTAGCTTATACAGTTTTTAAACATAATCACAAAGACGCTAACTTAAATCATACTTATCGCTTACGTGATGGATTATATCTTCAATACGTGAATCCTAAGACTATCGTTTATGTACTAACCGCAATTGTCACTTACGTCACTACACAAGATATGACAATTTTCACTTCCATGAGCTATACAGTTACTATCGCTCTAATAGGTGTTTCTGGCACTATTGCTTGGGCATTTTTAGGGCTCTGTTTCAAAAAAATATTACTAAAATATAATACTGCCTATAAGATTTTCATGTCATTAAGTTTAGTTATATTAGCCTTTATGATGTTGTTAGAATAACTATGTATACTAGAACTAAAAAACAGATTATCGTACATTTTTATGATTGAAAATGAGCTTTATGCTTTTAATTTAATAAAAATAGGGAATTAATTTAAATGAGGTGATATATTCAATGAGTAATTCTAAAGCATCAAATAAAATTAATGAAATTTTGAACACGTCAAGAATCGGTATATTATCTACAGCATATAATAATGTACCCAATAGTAGGTACATGGTGTTTTATAATGATGGTAACACCTTGTATACCAAAACAAATATTAATTCTATTAAAATAGATGAAATTCAATCAAATCCTAAAGCACATATATTGTTAGGCTATGATGATACAAAGAACAGAAGCTACTTAGAAATTGAAGCAACATTATCTATAGTACAAGATCAGGAAACAATTGATTGGCTATGGAAGCGCCAAGACAAATCTTTCTTTGATAATAGTGAAGACCCGGAACTATGCGTATTAAAAATCTTACCTAATACTATAAAAATTATGAACGATGATGAGTTAGATCAACCTGAAATAGTACAATTTGATTAATTATTAAACTAGCACTTATTATGTGAAGATAAATATGCATATTAATAAGTGCTTTTTAATGGCTGATTATTTTAATTGAAAAGGCGGTTACATATGTTTTTAGCATGGAATGAAATAAAAAGGAATAAATTGAAATTCAGTCTAATCATAGGCGTTTTAATTATGATTAGTTATCTCCTTTTTCTATTATCAGGTTTAGCGAGTGGCTTGATGAATATGAATAGAGAAGGAATTGATAAATGGGAAGCCGATGCAATTATATTGAATAGCGATGCAAACCAGACTGTCGAACAATCTATCTTCGATAAATCTAAAGTAGCAAACACTTACAAACAACAAACGACTTTAAAACAAACTGGAGTTATTGTCTCAAATGGCAAACAAGAAGAAAATGCATTACTTTTCGGAGTTAAATCTGATACTTTCTTACTCCCTAAAATCCTAGAAGGACAAAAATTCAAAAATGAAAATGATGTCGTAGCGGATAAAACTTTGAAAGATAAAGGTTTCAAATTAGGTGACAAATTGTCATTATCACAATCAGACGAAAAATTAAAAATTGTAGGATTTAGTGAAAGTGCAAAATATAATGCTTCTCCAGTCCTGTTCTCAAATAATAAAACTATTCAAAATATCAATCCATCATTAATAGAAGATAAAACAAATGCTGTAATCGTCAAAGATAAAAAGTGGAAGCAAAAGTCTTTAGATAACGACTTAGAAGCCATTGAAATTGGGAAATTCATTGAAAATTTACCTGGTTATCAAGCACAAAACCTGACATTAAACTTTATGATTACATTTTTATTCATAATTTCTGCAACAGTCATTGCTATTTTTTTATATGTCATTACATTACAAAAAACAAATCTCTTTGGTGTTTTAAAAGCACAAGGTTTTACAAATGCTTACCTTGCTAAAGTAGTATTGTCACAAACTTTTATCATTGCAGTCATTGGTACAATTATAGGTCTTGTACTTACTATAATTACTGGTTTCTTTTTACCTGATGCGGTTCCAATTAAATTTAGTTTTGTCACACTAACAGTATATGGTGTTGTACTTATCTTGGTTTCACTTATAGGAAGCCTCTTCTCTATTTTAACAATTAGAAAAGTTGATCCGCTCAAAGCGATTAGTTAATAAGGAGGTATTAAATGCTAGAATTTAAAGATGTAACCAAATACTTTAAGGATGGTAACCAAACCATTGAAGCTGTCAAACCTACGACAGTTAATTTTGATAAGAATGAACTTATCGCTATTATAGGACCTTCTGGGTCTGGAAAAAGTACATTCTTAACAATGGCAGGTGCATTGCAGACGCCTACATCTGGAGAAATTATCATCAATAATAAAAACATTTCACAAATGAATCAAAAAGCATTATCGGATACACGTATGCAAGAAATAGGTTTCATTCTACAAGCAACGAATCTTGTTCCTTTTTTAACGGTAAAGCAACAATTTAAATTATTACAAAAACAAAAAAAAGATGTTCTAACACTAAATGAATATGCACAACTTATGGAACAACTTAATCTCAAAATGATAGAAAACAAATTACCAAATGAGATATCTGGTGGACAAAAACAACGTGTCGCTATTGCTAAAGCATTATATACAAAACCTTCACTCATATTAGCAGATGAACCAACCGCTTCTTTGGATACAGATAACGCTATGGAAGTAATGCATATATTGAAAGAACAAACAGTACAACACAATAAAACTTGTATCGTTGTGACTCATGATGAGCGTTTAACATCATTTTGTGATCGTGTATATCATATGGAAGATGGTACTTTGCAACTGACTTAACCACTTTTTATAATAAAAAGGAGTGAGATTCCAACCAAAATTTGATTGAGAATACTCACTCCAATTCATTGTTATACGATGAAATTCACAATTAAAATCAATCCTAAACCTACAATTGATAAGATGGATTCTAATAAGGTCCAAGTTAAAAATGTTTCCTTCATAGTTAAACCAAAATATTCTTTAAACATCCAAAATCCTGCATCATTCACATGTGAACAGAAAATACTCCCAGCTCCGATAGCTAATACAACTAATGAAATATTTACATCAGATGACTGTAATAATGGTAAAACAATACCTACCGACGAAATTGCTGCAACTGTTGTTGAACCTAATGCTGTACGTAATAGCGCCGCAGCTAGCCATGCAAGGATAAGCGGTGACATTTCAGTGCCTTTAAATATCTCTGAAATGGTGTCACCTACACCACCATCAATTAGTATCTGTTTAAATGTTCCGCCACCACCTATGATAAGAATAAGCATTGCTATGGGTGTAATGGCATTCGAAACTGTATCCATAATCTGTTTCATACTCTGTTTTCTTCTAATTCCCATAGAATAAATTGCAAATAATACGGCAATTAACATCGCAGTTACAGAAGTTCCAATAAAGTAGATAAATCCTTCGAAACCACTTGCTTTTCCCTCTTCATTACCTGTGATTAACTGTACAATGGTAGCTAGTAGCATTAAGATAACTGGTGCAAGTGCCGTGAGCAAACTCATACCAAAACTTGGTAAATCCTCGTTTTCAAACACTTTAAACTCACCTACAGCTGCTTGATTTCCTTTTCTTTTAAAAGCTTCAGGTGTTAATTTATGTGCAATTTTCGGAAAAATACCTCCAACAATAATTGCTAAAGGTATGCCGATAATAACACCATACATTAATACATGACCAATATTGGCATTTACCGCTTCTGAAATTGCAACTGGTCCTGGATGTGGTGGTAAAAAACCATGTGTTACTGCTATAGAAGTTGCCATCGGAAGACCAACTGTTAAATTTGAAATCTGCATCCTTTTAGCTAATGTAAATACTAAAGGAATCAATAACACAAATGCTACTTCCAAGAATAGCGATATCCCAATAATAAATGAAGCGATAATCATTGCCCACGTCACATATTTCTTACCAAACACATTGATTAATGTATCAGCAATGCGTGTAGCGCCACCGCCATCTGACAACAACTTCCCTAATATGGAACCTAAACCAAAAATAATAGCAATATGTCCTAGTGTATCCCCCATACCTTTTTCAATAGTAGTTACAATTGTATCTAAAGGCATTCCCAGTAAAATACCGGTTACCATTGAAGTGATAATTAGCGCGATAAATGTATTAAGTTTAAACCACATAATTAACATTAATAATATAAGTACACCAATCACAACAGCAACTAATGGCCAAAATTCTCCCATCATGTTCTTCCCCTACTTTCTATATCTCTTTCGTATTCATTTTATATACAGTTGTTAACGTATCTTCATCTCCAATATTTCCCGGGAAAATAACATAAGGCATTTGACTATATTTTGCTTCCTCCCCTGTTAGCCAAACTGGTACACCTTGCGTTATTTGGCCAATAACAAGTGCCTTTTTAATATTCAGTCCTTTAGTGGCAACATCGCTAGAAGTAATACCACCTTTAGCAATAATGAATCTTGGTTTTACTTTCAAGCCTTGTACAATACCAACCAATGCATTGGAAATATTCGTAGAAATACTTAAATTATTCGTTAAATCTTCTGTTTTGATTACATCTCTTGAAGTATATACAACGACATCTCTTCCCGATTGAATATATGATGTCACCTTTTCTATCTGTTGATTTATGTACGTTTGTAAATCATTTGTAGTTACTGCTTTTACATCAAACTCAATGGATGCTATATCAGTATTTGTTAATAAATGTTGTAGTTGTAATGAAGTTTTTTTAACATGTGATCCTACAATCATAAGTCCACCATTCGTTTGATCACTATAATGATTTAAGTTAATGATCTCTCCAGGTGTTTCGCACATAGCCTTAACAAATGACGCGGCTGTTCTAAACATGAATTTTTTATCATTACTTTCTAAAAATCTAGTTAAACATGAAACAAAATAATCCATATCTTCATCATTTAATGCATCAACTATAACAGCATCAAAAGTCGAGATACTGTTAAGCACTTCATTAATTGATTGGGCATCACGTTCTCGTATTTGTGATAAACGAATATGTTTTACGTCATCAGCATTAATTTCTCCGTTACTTTTCTCTTCAATAAAACTTGCCATCGTTCTACTACTGAATCCGAATGTAGTATCATTTGCAAATTCACTTTCAGACACAGGTACATATCCGTTGCCTTCTTTTAAATAATGAATACCATCCAATGTGTAACGTTTTCCCTCAAAGAATGCCGGTATATAAAACACGCCATCAAATTGTTCATCTGAAGCTTCGCTTAAGACTTTCGGTTCTAAATAAAAATGCCCTCTTAATGTCGAATCTCCTCTACTTATTACAATGTACGGATGATCTAATCGTTGTGAAACACGTGCTATATTACGACTGATTTCTTGATGTAATTGTGTAGTTTCTTGTTCATTTAATGCTCTAGAATTCGTTAATATATAAAACATGTGATTCTCTTGCTTAAAACCATCTTCAATTAATGATTCTGACCATTCTGTATATACCGGTAAGTCTTTTACTGTTTGAGTGCCAGTTGGGTCGTCATCTAGAACGATAATTTTATATTTAAAAGTACTAAGTTTTTTTGAAATAACATCTTGCTTCGTTACATTTATTAAACGCTCGTTTAACATCTTTTCACCTACATATTATTTATATTTTCAAAGTATTTTATAATGCCTGAATGGTCATTCATACCATTACCGTGTGCAACTTCTGATTTGTACATTTCTTTCACTTGATTTGCTATAGGCAATGTAAGTCCGACTGTATCTGCTGTTGAACTCACGTTTTTCATATCTTTTAAATTTATATTTAATGTTCCCCCTGGTTGATAGTTTTCCTCAATCATTTTTGGAAACTTGGCATCCATTACACTAGAACCTGCTAGACCACCTTTAATTGCTTTATACATATTTGCTAAATCTATATCGAATTTTTTAGCTAATATTACAGCTTCAGAAAGTGCAGCAATATTGGTGTTAACTATAATTTGATTTGCTAACTTTACTACGCTACCAGCACCAACGTCTCCGACTCTTATAACTGATGCAGCAATAGGTTCTAAAACTTTTTGAACTTCTGGTAAATCCGTTTCTGTACAACCAACCATCACTGATAATTCACCAGTTATTGCTAAAGGCTCTCCCCCACTTACGGGAGCATCCATATATTTAATTTGTTTTGTTTCTAGTACTTTACTTATTTCCAATGATTCATTTGGCGTTAGAGAGCTAGTATCAATAACAGCTTTTACTTTAAGATCAGTTTGCTTAACTATTGCATCTTCGCCACTATATAAAACAGCCTTTACTATCGCACCATTTGGTAACGATGTAATAACATAATCAGCTTGTTGAGCCATTTGTTTTACTGAAACAGCATTTGCCCCTTGCATCACTACTTCACTTTCTGCTTCTTTATTTAAATCATTAACAAGAACAGTTACGTTCGCTTTCAATAAATTTTCTACCATTGGTTTCCCCATAATACCTAAACCTATAAATCCTACTTTCATAAATCGACACCCTTTCTGAAAACGTTTGCAAAATAATTGTATACTAAATTAGATAAAATGTATACATTTTATTACTAATTTTTTTATAGTACACTTATTGTAATGAGGTGAGTTAATTGAATAATAATGAATTAACAATTTATCAAAGAATAAGAAATGACATCATTTCTGGAGCTTTTAAAAAAGATGAGAAAATTACCGAAGCTAAACTTGCAAAGAAATATGAGGTAAGCCGAACTCCAATTCGTGAAGCATTAAAGCAACTAGAGCTAGAATACTTTATTAAAAATGCTTATATTTTCATACCAACTAGTGAAGAATATAGGCAAATATTTGAAATGCGTATTTTATTAGAAACACACGCATTAAAAAAAGCTGCTATTGTTTATACAACATCAGATTTAGAAGAATTAAAAGGTTACACAGAAATAGATATCGAAGTGGAGGATGAAGCTACAATCATTGAAATCAATGACAAATTCCATCAAAAAATTATCGCCGCTACTAATAACCAATTTATCCTAGATACATATCAGAAATATAAGAGTTTCATTTATTTATTTAGCCAAACTGTAATTAACAAACGTCGGCCTGGTTTAATAGAAGAACATAAAGCCATTGTTTCAGCGCTTTATGACAGAGATATTAATTTAGCTGTCACGTTACTCGAAGACCATTTAAAAAACGACTTAGAATTCAGCCTTTATTATTTAGAATTTAAAAACAATGAATAATTTAAAAAGACACGAAATTTTAATAGTTTCGTGTCTTTTTATGAATTAAAATTAATTTATAATTAATGAATAGTAGTGTGCAAACCATAGGTGTTGATTTTCTGTTAAATAAGGTATATATTATTGCTAACAAGTATATTTTTTATACCAACTGTTTATATATACTGTAAACAGGTAATAATCAATACAATAGTAACTATCAAATCTATGGGGGGCGCTATATGAATATCATTGGCCATCATCACATTTCTATGTATACAAAAGATGCACAAATAAATAAAGATTTTTATACTAAAATTTTAGGATTACGTTTAGTAGAAAAATCTGTAAATCAAGACAACCCTACGATGTACCATCTATTTTTCGGAGATGAAATCGGGTCTGCAGGAACTTTGCTGAGCTTTTTTGAGATACCTAATATAGGGAAAAATCGTCCCGGTACAAACTCCATTCATCGTATAGGTTTATTAGTCCCTGATAAAGCATCTTTAACTTATTTTCAATCTCGTTTAGAAGATAACAATATAGATACGATAAATATGACATATTTAAACCAACAAGCTTTGTTATTTAAAGATCCAGATGATTTAGAGATTATATTAATTGCTAACCAACAATATAATCTACCAAAGTCATGGCGCAAAAACCCATACTCAGATATCCCTACAGAACATCAAATTTTAGGTATAGGACCTGTCGAATTACGATTACGTGATACGCAAAAAACTGTCGATTTTTTACAGAATGAACTTCGTTATACTCCAAGGCAGGATACAGAAGAAACAGTTATGACCTTGGATGAAACTGGCTTATACTCAGATTTTGTGATTGTCGAACAACAAGGGCAACGCGCTAGACCTGGTCAAGGTTATGTGCACCACATAGCTGTAAACACACCCAAAGATTCAAATTTAGAAGCTATTTTAGCAACAGTTAATAAAAACCCTGGAAATAATAGCGGTATTATTGATCGTTATTTTTTCAAATCATTATACTACCGACACAATAGCATTATGTATGAATTTGCAACAGAATCTCCTGGTTTCACGGTAGACACAGCTATTGAGAATTTGGGTAAACAACTCAATTTACCAGATTTTATGGAAGATCAACGTACTCAAATCGAATCACAATTACACGATTTATAAAGGATGATGATATATGGCTATTTTAAAAATGAATGAAAATACTCCATTAGAATTTGGGCTTTATTCACTTGGAGATCACCTACTCAACCCTCATAACGGTGAAAAAGTAAGTTATGAACAACGCATTCAAGAATTAATCGAGGCAAGTCAATTAGCAGAACAGGCAGGTATAGATGTATTCGGTGTGGGCGAAAGTCACCAAGAGCACTTTACTACACAAGCACATACAGTTGTATTAGGTGCTATTGCACAAGCGACTAATAAAATTAAAATATCTAGTTCTTCTTCAATTATAAGCGCAGCGGACCCAGTTAGAATATTTGAAGATTTTGCAACTTTAGACCTAATATCGCATGGACGAGCAGAAATAGTAGCAGGTAGAGCTTCTCGTACAGGTATCTTTGATTTATTTGGTTTAGATTTAAATAATTATGATGAGCTTTACGAAGAAAAATTAAATTTACTGTTAGAGTTGAATAAGACTGATAAAATCACTTGGTCTGGTAAATTTAGACCAGATTTAAATAATATGAAAATATTCCCAAGACCAATAGACGATGAACTACCAATTTGGCGTGCTGTTGGTGGTCCTGCAGCAAGTGCGATTAAAGCAGGTCGCCAAGGTATTCCAATGATGATTACCACGTTAGGTGGGCCAGCAATGACATTTAAAGATTCAATAGATGAATATCGGCTCACTGCAAAAGAACATGGTTTCGATACTTCAGCCGAATCGTTACCAGTTTCTACCGCTAGTTTATTCTACACTGCTGAAACTACACAATTAGCATTAAAAGAATATTACCCTCACCTTAATGTTGGTATGTCTTTTATAAGAGGTGCTGGATATCCAAAACAACAATTTGCCAATGCACCGGATTATAGAGATGCATTAATGGTTGGAAGCCCACAACAAATTATTGAAAAAATACTTTACCAACATGAACTTTATAATCATCAGAGATTTATGGCTCAAATTGATTTCGGTGGCGTACCTTTCGATAAAATAATGAAAAATATAGAACTCATTGGTAATGAAATCATTCCAAGTGTTAAAAAACATTTGAACAAATAGGAGGTATAAAATGACAAACGTCGTGCTACTATCTGGTTCTACAGTTGGCTCTAAAACAAGTACTGCTATAAAATATCTAAACGAAGCCATAACAAATCAAGATGATACACTTAATATCCAATTATTCGATTTAAAGAATTTAGATTTAGCTTTTAGCGATGGACGAAATTACTTGGATTATTCTGGAGACACATTAGAATTAACTACTGCTTTAATGCAAGCTGATATTATTTTTATAGGTTTTCCAATCTTTCAAGCATCTATACCAGGAACACTTAAAAACGTATTTGATTTACTTCCTGTTAATGCATTTAGAGATAAAGTTGTAAGTATTATAGCAACTGCGGGTTCTCCTAAGCATTACTTAATTGCTGAAACACAATTAAAACCAATATTAAGCTATATGAAAGCCCACGTTATGCAAACTTATGTATTTATCGAAGAACGTGATTTTTCTAATGGCACTATCGTTAATGATGACATTATATTTAGAATTAATGATTTGGCAACATCAACCTTGCGTGTTTCTAAATTATATAATCAGCTTTTAGAAGAAGAAAATGATCAATACGATTTTTAAATCACTATTGCATTAATATTTTAACTACCTATAAATTTAAAGAGCCGAGGCATAAAAATATGCCTCGGCTCTTTTTTGTACTATCCCTATAGTCGTTATTAAATTTTAGTTATTTTTTTCTATCTTTTTTCTTGTTTCCTTCTTAAGAGCATCATTGAACCTATAGCTCCTAGTAAAGTTCCAAAAATCCAACTATCTTTATTTTTTCCACCTGTATCAGGTAAATGAGTTAGTGACTTCATACTCTGTTCTGAATTTTCATTTGTTTCATTTTTTATTATTTGCAAATGGTTCGAAACTTCATTTAACTGTTGCTGATTTCGAGGAGTTTTTTCTTCTAATAACTTACTATCTCTATCATTTAAATATTGTTCTTTCACATTTTTATACATAGGATTATGTGATTTTGAATTTTTGATAGTATTATCCAAATGTTTATTTACTTTAGCATGATTTTGACCTTTTATATTTGGGGATTCTACATCTAATGTTCCATTGCTATCTTGGTCATTCACTTCTGGCGACATTACTGAACCGATTTGTTCTAAACGACTTTGTAACGCATCCTTACCTGCTGTACCATTCGGTACATTATTCAATTTCTCTGTTGCGTTTGCCTTAGCTGTTTCTAGCGCCTCAATTAATTTATCTAATTCTGCTTTTTCAGTTGGGTTGACTAATCCATCTGCTGTGATCTCAGACAACTTGTTATTCGCAGCTACTTTGGCTTGTTCAGCTGCTTCAATCGCTTGTTGGGCTTCATTTAATTGTTCTGTATCTAAGACTCCGTTACTATCTTGATCGTTCACTTCTGGCGACGTTACTGAACCGATTTGATCTAAGCGACTTTGTAACGCGTCTTTTCCTTCAGTACCATTCGGTACATTATTCAATTTCTCTGTTGCGTTTGTCTTAGCTGTTTCTAGCGCCTCAATTAATTTATCTAATTCTGCTTTTTCAGTTGGATTGATTAAGCTATCCGATGTGATCTCAGACAACTTGTTATCTACGTCTTGTTTAGCTTGTTCTACTGCTTCGATTGCTTGTTGGGCTTCATTTAATTGTTCCGTATCTAACACACCATTACCATCTTGGTCATTCACTTCTGGTGACATTACTGATCCTATTTGATCTAAACGACTTTGTAACGTATCCTTACCTGCTGTACCATTCGGTACGTTATTCAATTTCTCTGTTGCGTTTGTCTTAGCTGTTTCTAGCGCCTCAACTAATTTATCTAGCTCTGCTTTTTCAGTTGGGTTGACTAATCCATCTGCTGTGATCTTAGATAACTTGTTATCTACGGCTTGTTTAGCTTGTTCGGCTGCTTCAATCGCTTGCTCGGCATCTGATAATTGGATTGTATCTAAGACACCATTGCTATCTTGGTCGTTCACTTCTGGCGACGTTACTGAACCGATTTGATCTAAGCGACTTTGTAACGCATCCTTACCTGCTGTACCATTCGGTACATTATTCAATTTCTCTGTTGCGTTTGCCTTAACTGTTTCTAGCGCCTCAATTAATTTATCTAATTCTTCTTTTTCAGTTGGGTTGACTAATCCATCCGATGTGATCTCAGACAACTTGTTATTCGCAGCTACTTTGGCTTGTTCTAATGCCTCAATCGCTTGTTGAGCTTCCGATAATTGTTCTGTATCTAAGACTCCGTTGCTATCTTGGTCATTCACTTCTGGTGATGTAACCGAACTTATTTGATCTAAACGACTTTGTAACGCGTCTTTGCCTTCAGTACCATTCGGTACGTTATTCAATTTCTCTGTTGCGTTTGTCTTAGCTGTTTCTAGCGCCTCAATTAATTTATCTAATTCTGCTTTTTCAGTTGGATTGATTAAGCTATCCGATGTGATCTCAGACAACTTGTTATCTACGTCTTGTTTAGCTTGTTCTACTGCTTCGATTGCTTGTTGGGCTTCATTTAATTGTTCCGTATCTAAAACGCCATTACCATCTTGGTCATTCACTTCTGGTGACATTACTGATCCTATTTGATCTAAACGACTTTGTAACGCGTCTTTTCCTGCTGTACCATTCGGTACGTTATTTAGTTTTTCAGTCGCTATTACTTGGGCTGCCTCGAGTCCTTCAATTAATTTATCTAACTCTGCTTTTTCTGTTGGGTTGATTAAGCCATCCGATGTGATCTCAGATAACTTGTTATCTGCGGCTTGTTTGGCTTGTTCAGCTGCCTCGATGGCTTGTTGCGCTTCATTTAATTGCTCTGTATCTAAGACCCCGTTGCTATCTTGGTCATTCACTTCTGGTGACATTACTGAACCTATTTGATCTAAACGGCTTTGTAACGCATCCTTACCTGCTGTACCATTCGGTACGTTATTCAATTTCTCTGTTGCGTTTGTCTTAGCTGTTTCTAACGCCTCAACTAATTTATCTAGCTCTGCTTTTTCAGTTGGGTTGACTAATCCATCCGATGTGATCTCAGACAACTTGTTATTCGCAGCTACTTTGGCTTGTTCTAATGCCTCAATCGCTTGTTGCGCTTCCGATAATTGTTCTGTATCTAAGACTCCGTTGCTATCTTGGTCATTCACTTCTGGTGATGTAACCGAACTTATTTGATCTAAACGACTTTGTAACGCGTCCTTGCCTGCTGTACCCTTCGGTACATTATTCAATTTCTCTGTTGCGTTTGTCTTAGCTGTTTCTAACGCCTCAACTAATTTATCTAGCTCTGCTTTTTCAGTTGGGTTGACTAAGCCATCCGATGTGATTTCAGATAACTTGTTATTCGCAGCTACTTTAGCTTGTTCGGCTGCTTCAATCGCTTGTTGCGCTTCATTTAATTGCTCTGTATCTAAGACACCATTGCTATCTTGGTCATTCACTTCTGGTGACATTACTGAACCTATTTGATCTAATCGACTTTGAAGCGCGTCCTTGCCTGCTGTACCATTCGGTACGTTATTCAATTTCTCTGTTGCGTTTGTCTTAGCTGTTTCTAACGCCTCAACTAATTTATCTAATTCTTCTTTTTCAGTTGGGTTGACTAAGCCATCCGATGTGATTTCAGATAGCTTGTTATCTACGTCTTGTTTAGCTTGTTCTACTGCTTCGATTGCTTGCTCCGCATCTGATAATTGGATTGTATCTAAGACTCCGTTGCTATCTTGGTCATTCACTTCTGGTGATGTAACTGAACCGATTTGATCTAAGCGACTTTGTAACGCATCCTTACCTGCTGTACCATTCGGTACATTATTCAATTTCTCTGTTGCGTTTGCCTTAACTGTTTCTAGCGCCTCAATTAATTTATCTAATTCTTCTTTTTCAGTTGGGTTGACTAATCCATCCGATGTGATCTCAGACAACTTGTTATTCGCAGCTACTTTGGCTTGTTCTAATGCCTCAATCGCTTGTTGCGCATCTGATAATTGTTCTGTATCTAAGACTCCGTTGCTATCTTGGTCATTCACTTCTGGTGATGTAACTGATCCTATTTGATCTAAGCGACTTTGTAACGCGTCTTTTCCTGTTGTACCATTCGGTACGTTATTCAATTTCTCTGTTGCGTTTGCCTTAGCTGTTTCTAGCGCCTCAATTAATTTATCTAATTCTGCTTTTTCAGTTGGATTGATTAAGCCATCCGATGTGATCTCAGACAACTTGTTATTCGCAGCTACTTTGGCTTGTTCAGCTGCCTCGATGGCTTGTTGCGCTTCATTTAATTGTTCCGTATCTAACACGCCATTACCATCTTGGTCATTTACTTCTGGTGATGTAACTGAACCGATTTGATCTAAAGAACTTTGTAACGCGTCTTTTCCTTCAGTACCATTCGGCATGTTATTCAATTTCTCTGTTGCGTTTGTCTTAGCTGTTTCTAACGCCTCAATTAATTTATCTAATTCTGCTTTTTCTGTTGGGTTGATTAACCCATCTGCTGTGATCTTAGATAACTTGTTATCTACGGCTTGTTTAGCTTGTTCGGCTGCTTCAATCGCTTGCTCCGCATCTGATAATTGTTCTGTATCTAACACACCATTACTATCTTGATCGTTCACTTCTGGCGACGTTACTGAACCGATTTGATCTAAGCGACTTTGTAACGTGTCTTTTCCTTCAGTACCATTCGGTACGTTATTCAATTTCTCTGCTGCGTTTGTTTTAGCTGTTTCTAGCGCCTCAATTAATTTATCTAACTCTGTTTTTTCAG
>NZ_JBOIHZ010000015.1:0-22682 GCF_051408735.1 Staphylococcus sp. AS1337
GCAAGAGCAAAGGTCTTGCGAACCAAACGGTGACGAGTAAACGAGTATAGTGTCGCTTATGCAAGAGCAAAGGTCTTGCGAACCAAACGGTGACGAGTAAACGAGTATAGTGTCGCTTATGCAAGAGCAAAGGTCTTGCGAACCAAACGGTAACGAGTAAACGAGTATAGTGTCGCTAACAAATTTAACGCCAATGTAATCATTTAATTGACTACATTGGTGTTTTGTATATCAATTAAAGTGAATTATGGAGATGGTATAAGTCTTTAAAGTAAATTTTTATACTAATCACTAATTTTTTATTCAAAATAAACTTAAATCATATTTAATTTAAAAAGGCTTTGCTATAATGTAAAGAGTAAAAGTAATTATAAGAGAGGTGCCTAAGTGAAGACAGGACGCATCATAAAATCAATTAGTGGCGTATATCGTGTAGATGTAGATGGCGAAATGTATGACACCAAGCCGCGAGGACTATTTAGAAAAAATAAATTTTCTCCCATCGTCGGCGATGTAGTGGATTTTGAAGTTGAAAATGTAACAGAGGGTTATATTCAACATGTGCATGAAAGAAAAAACGAAATCAAAAGACCACCTGTAAGTAATGTTGATCATCTTATTTTAGTGATGAGTGCAGTAGAACCAGATTTTTCTACACAATTACTAGATCGTTTTTTAGTTATCGCACACTCATATCACATGCGTCCACGCATACTTATAACTAAAAAAGATTTAACTTCAATTGAAATGCAACAAAAGGTGACAAAGATATTAAATATATACGAAGACATGGGTTATAAGACTCAATTCATCAGTATCAATGATGAGATCGAAAATATTTTTGCACAATGGGGTGATGGATTAGCTGTATTAAGTGGTCAATCTGGTGTTGGAAAATCTACGTTGTTGAACAAATATTTTCCTGATTTAGATATTGAAACACAGCATATTTCAAAAGCACTTAATCGCGGTCGTCATACTACTAGACATGTAGAACTTTTTGAAAGAACACATGGATATATTGCAGATACGCCAGGGTTTAGTGCATTAGATTTTGACCATATTCAAAAAGACGAACTGAAAAATTATTTTATGGAAATTCATGAGTATGGTGAGTCATGTAAATTCAGAGATTGTAATCATATTAATGAACCTAAGTGTAACGTCAAATTTAAAGTAGAACAAGGCGATATTACTCAATTTAGATATGATCATTATGTTCAACTATTTAATGAGATTGCAAATAGAAAGGAAAGATATTAATTGGCAAAACTTTATCCATCTTTATTATCAGCAGATTTTTTAAATTTACAAAAGGAATTAAAGGCTTTAGAGGAAGCTGGCGTAGATGGTGTACATTTTGATGTTATGGATGGTCAATTTGTGCCCAATATTTCAATTGGTATTCCAATTTTAGATGCAGTTAGAGCGGGAACAGATTTACCTATTGATGTACATTTAATGATTGAGGAACCAGAAAAGTATGTAGAACTTTTTGCGGCACATGGAGCAGACATGATTTCAGTTCATGTAGAGGCTACACCACATATTCATCGCGTGATAGAACAAATTAAGAACGCAAATGTAAAGGCTGGTGTGGTGATAAACCCAGGAACACCAGTAGATGCAATTCTACCTATTATAAAAATGATAGATTATGTATTAGTAATGACTGTGAATCCTGGTTTTGGGGGACAATCATTTATTGTTGATACAGTTGATAAACTAGATCAGCTATCTGAAGTTAAACAAAGGTTGAATTTAGATTTTAATATAGAAGTTGATGGTGGTATTAATGATAAGACAGTCCAAACCGTGATTGAGCATGGCGCAAATATGTTAGTTGCGGGGTCATACTTCTTCAAACAAAATGATTATAAGTCAGTTACTAAAACACTGAAAGGTTGACGTTAATGAAAGCCAATTTATTATGTGGTAATCGAAATTTACCTAAAGATATACTGGTTGATAGTGCTGATGCCGATTGGATTGGCATAGATAGAGGTACATTAATTTTGTTGGAATCCGGTATCACACCGCAATTTGCAGTTGGTGATTTTGATTCAATTACACAAGAAGAAAAATCATTTATAGAGCAACAAATTGAAATAAATCCCTATAATTCAGAAAAAGATGATACAGATTTAGCATTAGGGATAGATCAAGCGGTACAGAGTGGGTATAAGGAAATACATGTGTTTGGTGCTACAGGTGGTAGATTAGATCATTTTTTGGGAGCTTTACAAATATTGGAGAAACCCGAATATGTAGAAAATGGTATAGTTATAAAATTGATTGATCAGTCAAATGAAGTTCAATTTTTAAAACGGGGATTATTTCATATTGAAGTAAATGACTTTTACCCATATATTTCATTTATTCCTGTTTCGTATCCAACAGTCATCACATTAAAGTATTTTAAATATAACCTTTATAAAGAGACACTTAAACAGGGATCAACGTTAACTATTTCTAATGAGATTGAATCCTCACATGGAGAAGTTGAGTTGATTAAAGGGAATGTATTAATGATACGGAGTAGAGATTAATATCAATCATTATGAGTTGAAAAAATTGTTCAAAAATAAAAAAACCAATCCTCCACATAAGGATTGGTTTTTTCGTGCATTATATTTATTAAACTCTAGTTACTTTACCAGATTTTAAAGCACGTGCAGAAACCCAAACTTTTTTAGGTTTTCCGTCTACAAGAATTCTAACTTTTTGAAGGTTAGCATTCCATCTTCTTTTAGAAGAATTTAAAGCGTGTGAACGATTGTTTCCAGTTGAAGCTTTACGACCTGTTACGAAACATTGTTTGCCCATGAAAGTACCTCCTTTAATAAATATAAATACACGTATCTACTACATACCTGAATAATGTACCATAAATAGAAAAATTTAGCAATATAATGAGAAATTTTTCTGATTTATATGACTTCTCCTTTTGTTAAAACTAAATTATGATATAATTGTAAACTGTGGATAAATATAGTATTTTATTATTAAACTCATCTTAAATAATTGTTTATTTACAGTTAGTTTCAGAACCATAAACTTTAGGAGGCAATTTTATGACGTTAGAAATCACAAATGATTATGGTAGCATAGATATTTCAAACGAAGTAATAGCATCAGTGGTGGGCAGTAAAGCAGTAGAATGTTATGGAATTGTAGGCATGGCTTCTAGACAACAAGTAAGAGACGGTATTGCCGAAATATTAGGGCATGAAAATTATTCTAAAGGCATTGTTGTAAGAGAAGACAATGGAGTGATTGATGTTGATATGTATACAATTGTTAGCTTCGGGACAAAAATATCAGAAGTTGCAAGTAATGTGCAATCAACTGTGAAATATACATTAGAACAAACATTAAAAGTAAAAGTAAACTCAATAAATATATTTGTACAAGGTGTGCGCGTCAATAATGGCACGAAGAACTAGGAGGACATTACGTAATGGTTAGCAAAATAAATGGTAAATTATTTGCCGAAATGATTATACAAGGGGCACAAAATTTATCAAATCATGCAGATTTAGTCGATTCATTAAATGTATACCCAGTACCTGATGGAGACACAGGAACTAATATGAACTTGACTATGACATCTGGTAGAGAAGCAGTAGAAGAGAATTTATCACAACATATAGGTGAGCTAGGTAAAACATATTCTAAAGGTTTATTGATGGGCGCAAGAGGTAACTCTGGTGTAATACTTTCTCAACTATTTAGAGGTTTTAGTAAAAATTTAGAAGACAATGACGAAATCAATGCACAACAATTTGCTGAAAGCTTTAAAGCTGGTGTAGATACAGCATATAAAGCAATTATGAAACCAGTAGAAGGTACAATCTTAACAGTAGCTAGAGATGCAGGAGATGCTGCAATGCGTAAAGCTGAAGAAACTGAAGATTGTATTGAGTTGATGACTTATATTTTAGAACAAGCAGAAATCTCACTTGAAAACACACCAAACTTATTACCAGTTTTAAAAGAAGTAGGAGTTGTTGATAGTGGTGGTAAAGGTTTAGTAGTGGTTTACGAAGGCTTCCTAAAAGCGTTAAAAGGAGAAAAAGTATCCTCACAATCATCAAAATTAGATAAAGATTCCTTAGTAAGTGAAGCACATGATTTTCATGGTGTGATTAATACTGAAGACATTGAATATGGTTATTGTACCGAAATGATGGTTCGTTTTGCTAAAAATAAAAAAACTTTCGATGAACAAGAATTTAGAGAAGATATGAGCGCATTTGGTGATTCTTTATTAGTGATTAATGATGAAGAAATAGTTAAAGTACACGTACATACTGAAAAGCCAGGTGATGTATTTAATTTTGGTCAACAATATGGTGAATTAATTAAATTAAAAGTAGAAAATATGCGTGAACAACACAGAGAAGTTGTGAAAAAAGAGCAAAACAATCAACCTGTACCTCAAAGTGATGAAAATGAAACTGTTGATACTGCTGTAATTGCTATATCAATGGGTAATGGTGTTTCTGAGTTATTTAAATCAATGGGCGCAACACATATGATTAGTGGTGGCCAAACTATGAACCCATCGACGGAAGACATAGTGAAAATGATTGAACAAGCAGAATGTAAACGTGCAATCATTTTACCAAACAATAAAAATATCCTTATGGCTAGTGAACAAGCAGCTGATATTGTTGAAGCAGAAGCTATTGTTATTCCAACAAAATCTATTCCTCAAGGCATTGCTGCATTATTTAACTATGATGCGTCTGATTCACTTGCTGATAATAAATCTCGTATGATTGAATCATTAGAAGCAGTTAATTCTGGTTCAGTTACTTATGCTGTTAGAGATACTAAAATAGATGGTGTTGAAATTAAAAAAGGCGCATTTATGGGCTTAGTAGAAGATAAAATTGTTACTAGTGAAGATAATGAGTTTGATACAGTTAAGGGCTTGCTTTCACAAATGATTGAAGAAGACAGTGAAATCATAACTATGATTGTTGGGGAAGATGCAAATGAGACTGTTACTGCCGAAGTAGAAGCATGGGTAGAAGAAACTTATCCAGATGTTGAGCTAGATCAATATGATGGTCAGCAACCTGTATATCAATATTTATTTTCAGTAGAATGATTACTGGATAATCATCGATTTAAACGCATTGATATTTACATGTGATTGAAATTTAAGTGTCATTTTAAATAGGTTATGTTGTCAAACAATGGTTTGAATACAATTTCTACTATAGAATGTTTATTAAATATTCTGTTGTTGTGAGAGCGAGAATACGAAATCGAATTTAGTTTTGATTTCTATCTCGCTCTCGTTTTTATGTAGTAATTTAGTGTAATTGTGCAAATTTATATGAATTGCAGTCAATTATATTTTAAATTTAAAAAGAACAATGCAACCAGTTTTGGTTTATAATGTCTAATGAACTTGTTATAATGAACTAGATGTTTGAGAATGTAAGCGCAACACTTTAGAAACATTAAAAACAAGAGTGGGGTATAATTATGAAATATAAAACAGTTTTCGATATAATTGGTCCAACAATGGTAGGCCCTTCATCGTCTCATACAGCGGGGGCAGTAAGAATTGGTTTGGTAGCAAGAGATTTATTTAACCAATTACCAAGTCAAGTTGATATCTATTTGTATGGCTCATTTATGGAAACATATAAAGGTCATGGCACAGATGTTGCACTTGTAGGTGGTTTATTAGGCTATGATACTGACGATGATAGAATTCAAACGAGTTTAGAAGCAGCAGAAAGTGCAGGAATGAAAGTTAATTTTATAGAAATGGCTGAAGAGAGATCGCATCCCAATACAGCTATTATAAATATGCGTAACGCTGAAAAGGAGGTTTCGGTGGAAGGTGTATCTATCGGTGGTGGTAAAATTGAAGTTGTTGCAATTAATGGCTTTAATATTGCGATCAGTGGGAATTACCCAGCATTACTTGTATTCCACAAGGATACATTTGGTACGATTGGTAAAGTAGCTAATATTTTAGGAGATTCAAGTATTAATGTGGGAAGTATGCAAGTATCGAGAAAAGAAAAAGGCGATCAAGCGTTAATGACTTGTGAGTTGGACGATGCTGTAAACAAAGATATTATAGAGAAAATTAAAAACGTCGATGGTGTAGTGACGGTTTCACTCATGGGAGACGCCTAACGGAGGTATTGCATGTTTAAAAGCGTGAAAGAATTAATAGAGATGTGTGAAGCACAAAATAAGAAAATTCATGAAATCATGTTAGAACAAGAGATGGAAGTGACAGGGTTATCTGAAGCTGATGTGTATGCACATATGGATAAAAATTTACAAACAATGGAAAATGCATTGGATGAAGGACTAGCGGGAGTAACATCAACGACAGGATTAACTGGTGGAGATGCTGTATTAATTAAAGAATATCTAAAAACTGGGAAATCATTATCGGGCGCAACGTTATTAGATGCAGTTAGTAAAGCAGTTGCAACAAATGAAGTCAACGCGGCAATGGGAAAAATTTGTGCAACACCGACTGCAGGATCAGCTGGCGTAGTGCCAGGTGTATTGTTTGGCTTAAAACCTAGACTTGAACCTACACGTAAAGATATGCTTAACTTTTTATTAACTTCAGGTGCGTTTGGTTTCGTTGTAGCTAACAATGCGTCAATTTCAGGTGCAGCTGGTGGTTGTCAAGCTGAGGTGGGCTCGGCAGCTGCTATGGCTGCAGGTGCAACAGTTGAACTTGCTGGAGGCACGCCACAACAATCAGCTGAAGCCTTTGCAATTTGTTTGAAAAATATGCTAGGTTTAGTATGTGATCCAGTTGCTGGTTTAGTAGAAGTTCCTTGTGTAAAAAGAAATGCTGCAGGCGCTTCTAATGCAATCGTATCTGCGGACATGGCGTTGGCAGGTGTGACATCTAGAATACCGACAGATGAAGTGATTGAAGCAATGTATAAGATTGGCCAAACGATGCCATCTGCTTTGCGTGAAACTGGTCGTGGAGGTTTAGCTGGTACGCCTACAGGTCAGCGTCTAAAACAAGAAATATTTGGTGATTAATAATGTCAAAAGTCAATTTAATAGAAAGCCCATTTCCATTATCTCAAATTAAAGGTCTAGGACCTAAACGTTTAGCGGTGTTAAATGAATTAAATATTTATACCGTTGAAGATTTAATCTTATATTTACCGACACGTTACGAAGATAATACTGTAATTGACTTAAATGAAGCAGAAGACCAAGCGACAGTGACAGTGGTAGGCGAAGTATATTCTACACCGACTGTCGCTTTTTTTGGTCGTAATAAATCTAAGTTAACAGTACATATAATGGTCAATAATATTGCAGTTAAGTGTACTTTTTTCAATCAGCCTTATTTGAAAAAGAAAATTGAACTACATGGAACAGTTACGGTCAAAGGTAAATGGGATAGAAGAAAGCAAGAAATTAATGGAAATAGAATGTTTTTCAATCAACAGGTTACAGAATCCGCCCAATTTGAACCTGTGTATCGCATTAAAGAGGGTATTAAGCAAAAACCACTAAGAGATATGATACGTCAAGTATTAGATCAAGTAACTATACATGAATGGTTATCAGCAGAATTAAGAGAAAAATATAAACTAGAATCATTAGAAAATACAATTAAAGCACTTCATTTTGCAACTGATAAAGCTTCATTACTAAAAGCACGCAGAACGTATGCATTTACAGAGTTATTTATGTTTGAACTAAGAATGCAATGGTTGAATAGGCTTGAAAAAACTTCGGATGAAGCTATTGAAGTTGATTATGATATCAATTTAGTTAAACATTTTATTGATAGTTTACCTTTTGAACTCACTGATGCACAGAAACATAGCGTTAATGAAATCTTTCGTGATTTGAAGGCTCCAATACGTATGCATCGTTTACTCCAAGGTGATGTGGGCTCTGGGAAAACTGTTGTTGCAGCTATCTGCATGTACGCCCTTAAAACTGCTGGTTTTCAATCGGCATTAATGGTGCCAACTGAAATTTTAGCAGAACAGCATGCTGAAAGTTTAGTGGATATATTTGGTGACAGGATGAATGTCGCGTTATTAACCGGGTCAGTTAAAGGTAAAAAACGGCAATTATTATTAGATCAATTAAATAATAATGAAATTGATTGTTTGATTGGAACACACGCATTGATTCAGGATGATGTGAAATTTAATAATGTTGGACTTGTTATTACTGATGAACAACATCGTTTTGGTGTGAACCAGCGACAACTGCTTAGAGAAAAAGGCGCTATGACAAATGTACTATTTATGACAGCAACGCCAATTCCTAGAACTTTAGCTATTTCTGTATTTGGTGAAATGGATGTTTCATCAATTAAACAGTTACCAAAAGGTAGGAAACCAATTATTACTTCATGGTCAAAACATGAAGCGTATGAGAGTGTTTTGAATCAAATGACAACTGAATTAAAGAAAGGCCGTCAAGCCTATGTCATATGTCCGTTGATTGAAAGCTCTGAGCATTTAGAAGATGTCCAAAATGTGGTTGAATTATATGAATCATTACAAGCTTATTATGGTACTGACAAAGTGGGATTATTACATGGTAAAATGCATTCTGTTGAAAAAGATGAGGTTATGCAAAAATTCAGTAATCATGAAATAGATATTTTAGTTTCAACAACCGTAGTCGAGGTAGGGGTTAATGTACCAAACGCTACATTTATGATGATATATGATGCCGATCGTTTTGGATTATCTACATTACACCAGTTGAGGGGACGTGTGGGTAGAAGTGAGCATCAAAGTTATTGTGTACTAATTGCTTCGCCAAAAACAGAGACGGGCATAGAACGCATGAATATTATGACACAAACAACAGATGGTTTTGAACTCAGTGAACGAGATCTTGAAATGAGAGGCCCCGGAGATTTCTTCGGCGTAAAACAAAGTGGTTTGCCAGATTTCTTAGTCGCAAATGTCGTCGAAGACTATAAAATGTTAGAAGTTGCTAGAGATGAAGCGGCAAAATTGATTCAAACAGGAATATTTTTTGAAACACAATATCAAACTTTGAGATCATTTATTGAGAAGAATTTGCTGTATATGAGTTTTGATTAATAATTGGTAAAATTAAGGCACTTACCTGTAAAATAATATGACTTTGTCATTGTTTTACAGGTAAGTGCCTTATTTTTTATCCCAACTTAATGTGAAATTAATATGTTGGTTTTGAATTTGGTTTTAAATCGTCCGCATAATCATGTAGTTTCTGATGTTACTAGTGATAACTATTTTTTAGCTATTTCACACCAACATCATCCCATGCTTTTTCAATTGCTTTAGCTTCTTCACTATTATTGCCATATAATTTATCTGCGGCAACAGTAAGTGCTGTTTTAGCATCTGTAAATTGAGCATTTGGTGTTAAGTATTCGGTGAGGGCAAGATAATAAATTTGTTCTGCTTTGTCTTTACCAATATCTGTGATTGTTAGATAAGCAGCCTTATTTGGTATACCACTATTAGCATGAACACCGCCATTATCTTCGCTACCTTTTTGGTATTGATCCATGTGTGCAGGTTGATTGTATTCTTCAGGGTTCTTTAAACTTCTTAGAGCATCACCATCTTGGTCAGGCGTATAAACATCCTCGCCCATTAACCAATTATCTGGATCTACAAAATAACCAAATACATCAGAGAATGATTCGTTTAATGCTCCTGATTGATAGCTATATTCTAAGCCGGCAGTACGCTCAGTTACTGCATGTGTTAGTTCATGAGCCACGATATCACTAGCGCCTGACAGTTCTTTAAAGGTTTGGCCGTCGCCATCACCGTATATCATATATTGGCCAGTCCATGCAGCATTATTGAAATTCTTATCGTAATTAACAATAGAATTAATAGCGCCACCATTATCATCATAGCTGTCTCTGTCAAATGTATCTAAATAATAATCATAAACTTCTTTAGCATAATAATGTGCATCAACACCAGCTCGTTGAGATTTTTTATTGAAATTTGTATTATCATTAGTAATTGGTGACATAGTGTTTGTCGTTTTATTGGCAGTTTGGGTGTCAATTGTTGCGTTTTGAGACGTATCATGTAGTGTGTATTGATTTTGTGATTGAGTTAAGTTAAGTGGTGATTTTACATCTCCGTTCACACCAGTACCTTTTCCTTCAGTTGTAGCTTTTTGAAGTGTGTTTTGTTTTTTAATGATTTTACCTGTTGTAGCATCAACTTGAATCTTCCAATGTGCTACCTTAGGAGAAACATAATTCAATTCAATATTATAGACGAGTTTTTGTTTATCACTATTTATATCCAAATTGTTTTTACTGACGATATCATAATCTTTGATATTTTCAACTTCTTCCTTTGATTTACCAATGGATTTAAATGCGTTTTCTTCAGCTTGAGCAGAAGTTATCTCATTTGAATTTTTTAAATTTATGTATGGTTTGTCGATACTACCATTTATCAATTTTACGTCACCATTTTTGTTTACATGGACCTTAAGTGTACTATCACTAGAAGTGACGTCATTAATTTTAGCCTTCAGTGTATAGTGTGTCACACCAGTTTTATCTGTGTTTTTATTTGCTACTTCATATTGTTTAAAAGCATTTTTATTAAAAGCTTCATTTTTAGTTTTACTTGTATCTTTAACCAAATCTTGTGCATGTTGATTTAAATATTGTTTTACATCTTTCTCATTTTGAATAGTTGAATTATCAGCTTTTTTAAAACTCTCAGGTTGTACACTATTACTTTCTTCAGCATGAACGTTACCAGATGTAATAGCTAACATTGAACTAGCTAGTAACGTGGTAGAAAAAATTTTCCTCATAATATCCTCCTAGAAATGAATGGTATAAAAATAAATTTCTGATTATTTTAAATATATTTGAAATTTCAAATTATTTAAAATTATACGTATAGTTCATAATTAATTCAATAGGAAATATCGAAAATAATTTTTTATTTAAAATAAACAAATACAAATTATATATAACCTATACTAAAATTTATTATATATAAACATTTAAATAATGCTATTAACTATTTCGTCGTTGTATAATTCAAAGTGATTCCAGTAAGCTTATTTTTGAAATAAGCTCAGAGAAGTTAATGAATGATGAACTTTCATTGTTTACTAGCTGAAAAAGTACTCTGGTCTAGGTATAATAAAATATATTTACTTAAAAGTTACTAAATTCAAACTTACGTATGTTTTTTGTTGAGCAATTGAAAAGGAAAGTGTTATGATATGTTAGGAGTGTTTAAGACTTGGTACTAAAAACATGGGAGTTTGAATGCGATGAAATTAAAAAAACAAGAACGGCGCGATGCAATAAAAAATGAGATAGCTAAAAATCCGTTTATTACAGATTTAGATTTAAGTAATTTGTTTTCAGTAAGCATCCAAACAATAAGGTTGGATCGTACACACTTAAATATTCCTGAGTTAAGAACGCGAATTAAATCTGTAGCTAGGAAAAACTATGAAAGTATTCGTTCTATTGAAGGTAATGAAATCATAGGTGACGTGATCAATGTAGAACCTGATCAATATGCTACTTCAATTATTAATATTGATGAAGATTCTGTTTTTACAAAAAATAAAATTGCAAGAGGCCACGTTCTGTTTGCTCAAGCAAACTCTTTATGTGTAGCGCTTATACATAAACCAGTCGTATTGACAAGTGAAAGTAATGTTGCATTTACAAAACCAGTGAAATTGAACGAAACGGTACGCGCAAATGCGCAAACCATTGAAATTACAAATAAATTTTATATTATAAAAGTTGAATCGTATGTTAAAGATACGGTTGTTTTTAAAGGGACATTTAAAATGTATTATACAAGTGAGGATGAACAAAATGGTTAAATTAGCGATTGATATGATGGGTGGAGATGACGCACCTGAAATCGTTTTGGAAGCTGTTGAAATGGCGGTTAACAAATTTGAAGACTTAGAAATCATTTTATTTGGTGATGAGTCGAAATGTACACTCAAACATGACCGTGTAGAAGTACGTCATTGTAGAGAATCTATAACTATGAATGACGAACCTGTTCGAGCAATTAAGCGTAAAAAAGATAGCTCAATGGTTCGTATGGCAGAAGCAGTAAAATATGGAGAAGCAGATGGATGTGTTTCAGCAGGAAATACAGGTGCTCTAATGTCTGCTGGGTTATTTATAGTTGGCCGTATCAAAGGTGTAGAGCGTCCGGCATTAGTTGTGACGTTGCCAACAGTTTCGGGAAAAGGTTTTGTATTTATGGATGTTGGTGCAAATGCAGAAGCAAAGGCAGAACATTTATTACAATATGCTCAACTTGGTAATATTTATGCACAAAAGATTAGAGGTATTTCACAACCTTCAGTAAGTTTATTGAATATTGGTACTGAAGCTGCCAAAGGTAATACATTGACTAAGAAAGCTTATCATTTGATGGAAACGCAAAATGACTTTCACTTTACAGGTAATGTGGAAGCTAAAGGATTGATGAATGATGCCGCAGATGTTGTAGTGACTGATGGCTATACTGGTAATATGATTTTGAAAAATTTAGAAGGTGTAGCTAAAGCGATGGGCAAAATGTTTAAGTCAACACTTTTAAGCAGTTTGAAAAATAAAGTTGCAGCACTAATTTTGAAAAAAGACCTAAAAGGATTAATGACGAAAATGGATTATGCTGAGTATGGTGGATCTGTATTATTAGGACTAAACGGCACTGTTGTAAAAGCGCATGGTAGTTCTAGTGCTAAAGCATTTTATTCAGCAATTCGTCAGGCGAAAATTGCCGGTGAACAAAAAATTGTTGAAACTATGAAAGAAACGGTGGGAACACAAGATGAGTAAAACAGCGATTATATTTCCAGGCCAAGGCTCACAAAAAGTTGGTATGGCAAATGATTTATATGAACATGACGAAGTAGCAACATCAATTCTAAATCAAGCACAACAAGCTTTAGATTTTGATATCTTAGAAACAATGTTTACAGATAGCGAAGAAAAACTTGGACAAACTGAAAATACACAACCTGCTTTATTAACCCATAGCATCGCTTTATTAAATGCGTTAAATGATTTGAATGCAGATTACACAATGGGGCATAGCTTAGGGGAGTATGCGAGTTTAGTCGCTAGTAAAGTGTTGAAATTTGAAGACGCAGTAAAGATTGTAAGAAAACGCGGTCAACTTATGGCTGAAGCTTTCCCAAATGGCGTGGGAAGCATGGCAGCTGTATTAGGCTTGGACTACGAGGAAGTTGATGCAATATGTAAGCAATTATCAACTGAAGAGGAAATTGTTGAACCAGCAAATATCAATTCTCCTGGACAAATTGTTGTTTCAGGTCATAAAACGTTAATTGATCAGTTAGTAGCTGAAGGTAAATCATTAGGGGCTAAACGTGTATTACCATTAGCAGTATCAGGTCCGTTCCATTCATCTATGATGCAAGTAATCAAAGATGATTTTGCATCATTTATTGATCAGTTCGAATGGCAAGATGCTCAATATCCTGTGGTACAAAATGTACATGCCAAAGGTGAAACTGAAGCAAACGTCATTAAAGCAAATATGATAGAACAATTATATTCACCTGTTCAATTCATAGATTCAACCCAGTGGTTAATTGAACAAGGTGTGGATCACTTTATTGAAATTGGCCCTGGCAAAGTACTATCAGGTTTAATTAAGAAAATTAACAGAGATGTAAAAGTAACTTCAATTCAAACATTAGAAGATGTGAAAGGTTGGAATGAAAATGACTAAAAGCGCGTTAGTAACAGGAGCATCAAGAGGTATTGGACGCAGTATTGCTATCCAATTAGCGGAAGAAGGTTATAATGTCGTAGTAAATTATGCCGGTAATAAAGAAAAAGCTGATGCTGTCGTAGAAGAAATCAAAGCTAAAGGTGTTGAAAGTTTTGCTGTTCAAGCAAATGTAGCAAATGGCGATGAAGTCAAAGCGATGATTAAAGAAGTAGTTAGTCAATTTGGCTCAGTAGATGTACTTGTAAATAATGCAGGTATTACACGTGATAATTTATTGATGAGAATGAAAGAGCAAGAGTGGGACGATGTAATTGATACAAACTTAAAAGGTGTCTTTAATTGTATACAAAAAGTAACACCACAAATGTTAAGACAAAAAGGTGGCTCTATCATTAATTTATCGAGCGTTGTTGGTGCAGTTGGAAATCCAGGTCAAGCTAACTATGTTGCGACAAAAGCAGGTGTTATCGGATTAACTAAGTCAGCTGCAAAAGAATTAGCATCTAGACACATTACTGTTAATGCTGTTGCGCCAGGGTTTATCGTTTCAGATATGACAGATGCTTTAAGTGACGGACTTAAAGCACAAATGTTAGAACAAATCCCATTAGCTGAATTTGGTGAAGATTCTGATATTGCTCATACTGTAGCATTTTTAGCTTCTGAAAAAGCTAAATATATTACAGGTCAAACAATCCATGTCAATGGTGGCATGTATATGTAACCTATGAGCTATTCAATTGTTCACAAATCGTTGTTCATTTGAACATAATAATAGTATTTTTAGAGTAATACTATGAATTACTACTTGTATTTCAATTGATAAAATGGGAAAATATAAAAGTCTGTAAGTAGACTTTTAAAAGGAGGTGAATCGACGTGGAAAACTTTGACAAAGTAAAAGATATTATTGTTGACCGTTTAGGTGTTGACGCTGAAAAAGTTACTAAAGATGCATCTTTTAAAGATGATTTAGGCGCTGACTCACTAGATATCGCTGAATTAGTAATGGAATTAGAAGACGAATTTGGTACTGAAATTCCAGATGAAGAAGCTGAAAAAATCAACACAGTTGGTGACGCGGTTAACTTTATCAATAGTATTCAAAAATAATAAGCAAATATCTGAGTCGTATTAAAAACGGCTCAGATTTTTTTATTTGAAAAACATCTATATTTAAATTATAGATTATTTAGTTAAACGTTAACACGAATTGATTACACACTAGTTGTAAAGCGTTACAAACTTATATATGACAAACAGTTTTTTCTTTAGTTTTATTGAACTTTCACGTAGAATAAAAGCGTATACAGTATTTTTAGCATCTAGTTGTTTTTATCTGAGGAGGAAAGAGATTGACCAATCATAAAAAGAAAGAAATGGTTCAAGCATTCCAAAAAAAGTTTGCGAAAAAAATGCAAGAATTAGATTTGAATTTTAATCAAGTCGATTTATATCAGCAGGCATTTTCGCATTCTAGTTTTATAAATGATTTTAATATGGATCGCTTAGATCACAATGAAAGATTAGAATTTTTAGGAGATGCGGTATTAGAATTGACGGTTTCACGCTATTTATTTGATAAATATCCAGAATTGCCTGAAGGTAATTTAACAAAAATGCGTGCAACAATTGTATGTGAGCCATCACTTGTAATATTTGCGAAAAAAATTCAATTGAATGAATTAATTTTATTAGGAAAAGGCGAAGAAAAAACAGGGGGTAGAACTCGCCCTTCACTAGTTTCGGATGCTTTTGAAGCATTTGTAGGTGCGCTATATTTAGATCAAGGCGTAGAGGCAGTATGGAAATTCTCTGAGAAGATTATATTCCCTTATGTAGAAGATGATGAATTAGATGGTGTTGTAGACTTTAAAACACAATTTCAAGAGTTTGTGCACAGACAAAATCAAGGCGATGTGACTTATCGACTCATCAATGAAGAAGGACCAGCACATCATCGATTGTTTACTTCTGAAGTTATTTTAGAAGATAAAGCCGTAGCAGAGGGTAAAGGAAAGACTAAAAAAGAATCAGAACAAAAAGCTGCTGAACAAGCATACAAAAAATTAAAAAATAAGTGAATATAGTAAATGCATTTTTATAATAAGTAATATATTGATAGGATTAATTCTAAAAATATTGTTTATTAAGGAATGCATAAGCTTAAAGGTTAATGTAAAAGTGTTTCTAAATTGATTTAAGAGAAGGAACACCTTGAAGGAGAATAGCATGGTTTATTTAAAATCTATAGATGCCTTTGGTTTTAAATCTTTTGCTGAGCATACAAACGTTCAGTTTGATGAAGGCGTAACAGCAATAGTTGGACCAAACGGTAGTGGGAAAAGTAATATCACTGATGCAATAAAATGGGTGTTAGGTGAGCAATCAGCTAAATCTTTACGTGGTGCAAAAATGGAAGATATTATTTTTTCAGGTGCAGAACATCGTAAAGCTCAGAATTATGCAGAAGTAAAATTAAAGTTAGATAATAGTGCAGGCAAGTTACAGGTAGAAGCTACTGAATTAACAGTGACTCGTCGTTTGTATAGAAGTGGCGAAAGTGAATACTACCTGAATAATGATAGAGCAAGGTTAAAAGATATCCTGGATTTATTCTTAGATTCAGGTTTAGGAAAAGAAGCGTTTAGTATTATATCACAAGGTCGTGTAGATGAAATTTTAAATGCAAAGCCCATCGATAGAAGACAAATTTTAGAAGAGTCTGCAGGAGTGTTGAAATATAAAAAGAGAAAAGCAACTTCAGTACAAAAATTAGATCAAACTGAAGATAATCTTTCACGAGTAGAAGACATTTTATATGACTTAGAGGGTCGAGTTGAACCGTTACGAGAAGAGGCTGCAATTGCCAAAGAATATAAACACCTTTCAAAGGAAATGGAAAAGAGTGACGTGCTAGTAACGGTCTATGATATTGAACAATATAACAATAACATCCATGAGCTAGACGAAAAGTTAAATTATTTAAAAAGTCAACAATCAACAAAAGACGGCGAAAAAGTACAACATACACAATCACTTAATAAGTTTAAAGCTGAAAGAAAACAATTAGATGAACGCATCGAAACTTTAAATTATCAGCTCGTTAAAGCTACAGAAGAAGTTGAAAAATATACAGGTCAATTAAATGTATTAGAAGAACGTAAAAAGAACCAATCTAAAACAAACGCAAGATTTGAAGAGGAACAAGAAAGTCTCTTGAATCAAACTGCTACATTAAAGCAAGAGAAAGTTGATACACAAGCAGAGATAGACCGACTCAAATCACAACAAAAAGAATTAAACGAAAAAATACAGCATTTTGAATCTCAACTTTATGTAACGGATGATCAACACGATGAAAAGCTAGAAGGAATTAAAGACGAGTATTATCAGTTGATGTCTGAACAATCAGATGTGAATAATGACATACGCTTTTTAGAGCACACTATACAAGAGAACGAATCTAAACAATCACGCTTAGATTCAAGACTAGTTGAAGCATTTGAACAATTGAAACAAATTCAACATGATATTAACGAAGTTGAAAAAAATAGTACAACAGCACAGAAAGATTTAAAAAAAGCAGAGCAGCAACTTAATGAGTATGAACACAAATTAACAGAACTTAAACAACAACGTAGTGAATATGAAGAGAAATTACATCAGGCTTATCGGTTTAATGAAAAACTCAAGTCTCGTATAGATAGTGCTACGACACAACAAGAAGAATATAGCTATTTTTTTAATGGAGTTAAACATATATTAAAAGCAAAAAATAATCAGTTAACAGGGATTCGAGGTGCGGTAGCAGAAGTTATCCAAGTACCTTCAGATTTGACTAAAGCCATTGAAACAGCTTTAGGCGCCTCTTTACAACATGTTATTGTTGATTCTGAAAAAGAAGGACGACAAGCGATTCAATACCTTAAACAACATGGTTTAGGTAGAGCAACATTCTTACCATTAAATGTTATCCAACCGCGTCAAATCGCTAGTGATATATTGACAACAGCTCAAGATGCGGAAGGTTTCGTTAATATTGCATCCCAAGCAATCCAAGTTGAAGAGGATTATCAAAATGTCGTACAAAATTTATTAGGTAATACAATTGTCGTTGATGAGTTAAAAAATGCTAACGAACTAGCTCGAAAAATTAGATATCGTACACGTATTGTTACATTAGATGGTGACATAGTTAACCCTGGTGGTTCTATGACCGGTGGAGGTGAACGAAAATCGAAAAGTATTTTAGCTCAAAAAGATGAACTTGCTAAAATGCGTGCACAATTAGAAGATTATCAAAAGCAAACTGTTCAATTTGAAAAGCAATTCCAAGAAATTAAAGAAACAGCGGATCATATTAGTGAAAAGTACTTCGAAACAAGTCAAATTTATAATTCAGTGAAACAAAAAGTTCATGATTATGAGTTAGAATTGGATAGACTACGTAAAAGTGAAGCACATTTAAAAGATGAACATGAAGAATTTGAATTTGAAAAAAATGATGGATATCAAAGTACAACAAGCAAGAAAACCTTAAATGATAAAAAACAAAAATTAGCTGAAATTAAAGCCCAATTACAAAAATTAGAAGAAGATATTGATCTTTATACAAAATTATCTAAAGAAGGTAAAGAAAGTACAACACAAATCCAACAACAGTTACACCAAAAGCAGTCGGATTTAGCAGTAGTAAAAGAAAGATTAAGCGCACAAAAGCAAACATACACAAGAATTACTAAACAACTCTCAACTGTTGCTAGTCAACAGGAAAAATTAGATGACCAAATAAAGTTATTTAATTCTGATGAAATGACTGGTGAAAAAGCTTTTGACACAATTCAAAGTAATATTGAGCATAGTAAAAATGCTAAAGCTCAATTAGCACAAGACATCGAAGAAGTGAAATCGCGTAGACTAGAATTAAATGATAAAATTGAAGAAACAGAGCAAATGTTACAAGAAGCAAATCAAGATATTTTATCTATTGAAAATCGCTACCAAGATATTAAATCTGAGCAATCACGTTTAGATGTACTGATAAATTATGCAATCAACCACTTGAATGATACTTATCATATGACTTATGAACGTGCGAGTGAGTTATACGAATTAGATGAGGATATTGAAGCATTGCGTAAAAAAGTCAAGTTAACAAAAATGTCTATTGAAGAATTAGGGCATGTTAATTTAAATGCGATTGAACAATTTGAAGAAGTCAACGAACGTTATACATTTTTAGATGAGCAGCGTGCTGATTTAAGGGCAGCTAAAGCAACATTAGAACAACTTATAGAAGAAATGGATCAAGAAGTAAAAGACCGTTTTAAAGAGACTTTCCATGCTGTACAAGGTCATTTTGCTGAAGTGTTTAAATCACTTTTTGGTGGTGGACAAGCAGAATTACGTTTAACGGATGACGATTACTTATCTGCAGGGGTAGACATCATTGTTCAACCTCCAGGCAAAAAGTTGCAACACTTGTCTTTATTAAGTGGCGGAGAACGTGCACTAAGTGCAATTGCTCTATTATTTGCAATATTAAAAGTAAGATCAGCACCATTTGTTATATTAGATGAAGTAGAAGCTGCATTGGATGAAGCAAATGTTATTAGATATGCACAATATCTTAAATCTTTATCAGATCAAACACAATTTATTGTGATTACTCACCGCAAAGGGACGATGGAATTTTCAGACCGATTATATGGTGTAACAATGCAAGAATCTGGTGTATCCAAATTAGTGAGTGTTAATTTAAATACGATTGATGAAGTTATTAAGGAGGAACAAGCATGAGCTTTTTCAAACGATTAAAGGATAAATTTTCTAGTACCTCAGAAGAACCAAAGCAACAAGAAGACCTAGAACAATTACCTGAGGACTCTCAAAAAGAGATAGACGAGTCTCAAGATGAAGAACCAGCCAAAAAGCCAAAAAAATTAAAAGAAGCAGATTTTGATGATGATGGCTTAATATCTATAGAAGACTTTGAAGAAATCGAAGCACAACAATTAGGTGCGAAATTCAGAGCAGGATTAGAAAAATCTCGTGAAAACTTCCAAGCCCAACTTAACAATTTAATTGCACGTTATCGTAAAGTTGATGAGGAATTCTTCGAAGCTTTAGAAGAAATGCTTATTACAGCTGATGTTGGATTTAACACGGTAATGCAATTAGTTGAAGAATTGCGTGAAGAAGCTCAACGTCGCAATATTTCAGAAACAGAAGATTTGCGTGAAGTTATTGTAGAAAAAATAGTAGAAATTTATCACCAAAATGATGATAATTCAGAAGTGATGAATATAGAAAATGAAGGCCTTAATGTCATATTGATGGTAGGTGTTAATGGTGTTGGTAAAACAACAACAATTGGTAAATTAGCCCACCGTTATCAAGCAGAAGGTAAGAAAGTAATGTTAGCGGCAGGAGATACATTCAGAGCGGGCGCGATTCAACAACTTAAAGTTTGGGGAGAGCGTGTTGGAGTTGAAGTAATGAGCCAGAGTGAAGGTTCAGACCCAGCTGCAGTAATGTATGACGCAATAAATGCTGCGAAAAGTAAGGATGTAGATATTCTTATTTGTGATACAGCAGGACGTTTACAAAACAAATCTAATTTAATGAATGAATTAGAAAAAGTGAAACGTGTTATAGGACGTGCTGTCCCAGAAGCACCTCATGAAGTATTACTATGCTTAGATGCAACTACAGGTCAAAACGCTTTGTCACAAGCGAAATCATTTAAAGAGGTTACTAATGTTACAGGTATCGTACTTACGAAACTAGATGGTACCGCCAAAGGTGGTATTGTGTTAGCAATACGTAATGAATTACACATACCTGTGAAATATGTAGGTTTAGGCGAAAAATTAGATGATTTACAACCATTCAATCCAGAAAGTTATGTTTATGGACTATTTGCTGATATGATTGAACAAAATGTAGATGAAAATGAAGTGCCTAATGAAAATGCAGAAGAAATTGAAGGTCACTCAGATGAGTCAAAATGATTTAATTAAAACGATTCGTATGAATTATTTGTTTGACTTTTATCAAGCGTTACTCACTCAGAAACAAAGAAATTATCTAGAATTATTCTATTTACAAGACTATTCTTTAAGTGAGATAGCTGATACATTTGATGTGAGTCGACAAGCAGTGTATGATAACATAAGAAGAACTGGCGATTTAGTTGAAGATTATGAAACAAAATTAGGTTTATACCGTAATTTTGAACAGAGACAAAAACTATATGAACAAATTAAACAGCATGTTAATAATCCAGAAAAAATACAACAATATATTCAAGCACTAGAAGATTTAGATTAGAGAACATAAAGGAGGTATTTGATATGGCATTTGAAGGATTGTCCGATCGTTTGCAAGGAACGATGCAAAAAATCCGTGGTAAAGGTAAAGTCACAGAAGCTGATATTAAATTAATGATGCGTGAAGTTAGATTAGCATTATTAGAAGCAGATGTTAACTTTAAAGTCGTCAAGGATTTTATCAAAACTGTATCAGATAGAGCACTAGGTTCAGATGTAATGAAATCATTAACACCTGGACAACAAGTAATTAAAATAGTGCAAGAAGAACTGACTCAATTAATGGGTGGGGAAAATTCAACCATCACAATGGCTAATAAACCACCCACAGTTGTAATGATGGTTGGTTTACAAGGTGCAGGTAAAACAACAACTGCAGGTAAATTAGCATTACTAATGCGTAAAAAATATAATAAAAAACCATTGCTTGTTGCAGCAGATATATACCGTCCAGCTGCAATTGATCAATTACAAACTGTAGGTAAACAAATTGATATACCTGTATACAGTGAAGGTGATCAAGTAAAGCCACAACAAATAGTTGAAAATGCTATTAATCATGCTAAAGATGAACATTTAGACTTTGTAATCATTGATACTGCAGGTCGTTTACATGTCGATGAGGCTTTAATGGAAGAGTTGACAGACGTCAAAGAAATTACAAAACCAAATGAAATTATGTTGGTTGTTGATGCGATGACGGGTCAAGACGCTGTTAATGTAGCGCAATCATTTGATGAGCAACTAGACGTTTCAGGTGTGACATTAACGAAACTAGATGGAGATACTCGTGGTGGTGCTGCATTATCCATTAGATCTGTAACTCAAAAACCAATTAAATTTGTAGGTATGAGTGAAAAGCTCGACGGCCTAGAACCATTCCATCCTGAACGTATGGCTTCACGTATCCTCGGTATGGGAGATGTATTAAGTTTAATTGAAAAGGCACAACAAGATGTTGATGAAGATAAAGCGAAAGATTTAGAGAAAAAAATGCGTACTTCATCGTTTACGCTTGAAGATTTCTTAGAACAATTAGACCAAGTTAAAAATCTAGGACCACTTGATGATATTATGAAAATGATACCAGGTATGAACAAGATGAAAGGCATGGATAAATTGAATATGGACGAAAAGCAAATCGATCATATTAAGGCAATTATTCAGTCTATGACACCAAGTGAACGTAATGAACCTGAGACATTGAATGTGTCTCGTAAAAAACGTATCGCTAAGGGTTCTGGTCGTTCAGTTCAAGAAATAAATAGATTAATGAAACAATTTAATGATATGAAGAAAATGATGAAACAATTTTCCGGTGGCGGAAAAGGTAAAAAAGGTAAACGTAAGCAAATGGAAAATATGATGAATGGTATGAACTTACCATTTTAAAATGTGTTTCTTAAATAGATTAATCTAACAATAATTTAAAAAGTAGACAAACCTTAGGAGAACTAGGTACTGAACACCTAAAGTGGGAACTTAATAAAAACACTATGTTCTAGGCTGCTAATTCCCTGTATTTTACAGGGGCTAAGTAGCCTAGTTTTTGTTGAATTCGATTACT
>NZ_JBOIHZ010000016.1:0-3127 GCF_051408735.1 Staphylococcus sp. AS1337
CGTAAGTCCGACTACCATCGGCGCTAAAGAGCTTAACTTCTGTGTTCGGCATGGGAACAGGTGTGACCTCTTTGCCATTGTCACCAGACAATGAAATGTATGAAATTATACATTCAAAACTAGATAGTAAGTAAAATATGATTGAACCAAAACAAAACAATTTAAAATTTGATTAAGTCTTCGATCGATTAGTATTCGTCAGCTCCACATATCGCTATGCTTCCACCTCGAACCTATTAACCTCATCATCTTTGAGGGATCTTATAACCGAAGTTGGGAAATCTCATCTTGAGGGGGGCTTCATGCTTAGATGCTTTCAGCACTTATCCCGTCCATACATAGCTACCCAGCGATGCCGTTGGCACGACAACTGGTACACCAGAGGTATGTCCATCCCGGTCCTCTCGTACTAAGGACAGCTCCTCTCAAATTTCCTACGCCCACGACGGATAGGGACCGAACTGTCTCACGACGTTCTGAACCCAGCTCGCGTACCGCTTTAATGGGCGAACAGCCCAACCCTTGGGACCGACTACAGCCCCAGGATGCGATGAGCCGACATCGAGGTGCCAAACCTCCCCGTCGATGTGAACTCTTGGGGGAGATAAGCCTGTTATCCCCGGGGTAGCTTTTATCCGTTGAGCGATGGCCCTTCCATGCGGAACCACCGGATCACTAAGTCCGTCTTTCGACCCTGCTCGACTTGTAAGTCTCGCAGTCAAGCTTCCTTATGCCTTTACACTCTATGAATGATTTCCAACCATTCTGAGGAAACCTTTGAGCGCCTCCGTTACTCTTTAGGAGGCGACCGCCCCAGTCAAACTGCCCATCTGACACTGTCTCCCACCATGATAAATGGTGCGGGTTAGAAATCCAACACAGCGAGGGTAGTATCCCACCAACGCCTCCACGTAAGCTAGCGCTCACGCATCTCAGGCTCCTACCTATCCTGTACAAGCTGTGCCGAATTTCAATATCAGACTACAGTAAAGCTCCACGGGGTCTTTCCGTCCTGTCGCGGGTAACCTGCATCTTCACAGGTACTATGATTTCACCGAGTCTCTCGTTGAGACAGTGCCCAAATCGTTACGCCTTTCGTGCGGGTCGGAACTTACCCGACAAGGAATTTCGCTACCTTAGGACCGTTATAGTTACGGCCGCCGTTTACTGGGGCTTCGATTCGTAGCTTCGCAGAAGCTAACCACTCCTCTTAACCTTCCAGCACCGGGCAGGCGTCAGCCCCTATACATCACCTTACGGTTTAGCAGAGACCTGTGTTTTTGATAAACAGTCGCTTGGGCCTATTCACTGCGGCTCTCCTGGGCGTTAACCCTAAAGAGCACCCCTTCTCCCGAAGTTACGGGGTCATTTTGCCGAGTTCCTTAACGAGAGTTCGCTCGCTCACCTTAGAATTCTCATCTTGACTACCTGTGTCGGTTTGCGGTACGGGCACCACAATTCTAGCTAGAGGCTTTTCTCGGCAGTGTGAAATCAACGACTCGAGGAAACAATTTCCTCTCCCCATCACAGCTTGACCTTAAGAGTGCCGGATTTGCCTAACACTCAGTCTTACTGCTTGGACGTACAATCCAATAGTACGCTTCGCCTATCCTACTGCGTCCCCCCATCGCTTAAAACGAATTATGGTGGTACAGGAATATCAACCTGTTATCCATCGCCTACGCCTATCGGCCTCAGCTTAGGACCCGACTAACCCAGAGCGGACGAGCCTTCCTCTGGAAACCTTAGTCAATCGGTGGACGGGATTCTCACCCGTCTTTCGCTACTCACACCGGCATTCTCACTTCTAAGCGCTCCACATGTCCTTGCGATCATGCTTCAACGCCCTTAGAACGCTCTCCTACCATTGTCCTTACGGACAATCCACAGCTTCGGTAATATGTTTAGCCCCGGTACATTTTCGGCGCAGTGTCACTCGACTAGTGAGCTATTACGCACTCTTTAAATGATGGCTGCTTCTAAGCCAACATCCTAGTTGTCTGGGCAACGCCACATCCTTTTCCACTTAACATATATTTTGGGACCTTAGCTGGTGGTCTGGGCTGTTTCCCTTTCGAACACGGACCTTATCACCCGCGTTCTAACTCCCAAGTTAAATTGATTGGCATTCGGAGTTTGTCTGAATTCGGTAACCCGATAAGGGCCCCTCGTCCAAACAGTGCTCTACCTCCAATAATCATCACTTGAGGCTAGCCCTAAAGCTATTTCGGAGAGAACCAGCTATCTCCAGGTTCGATTGGAATTTCTCCGCTACCCACAACTCATCCGCTCACTTTTCAACGTAAGTCGGTTCGGTCCTCCATTCAGTGTTACCTGAACTTCAACCTGGTCATGGGTAGATCACCTGGTTTCGGGTCTACGACCAAATACTCAACGCCCTATTCAGACTCGCTTTCGCTACGGCTCCACATTCACTGCTTAACCTTGCATCAAATCGTAACTCGCCGGTTCATTCTACAAAAGGCACGCCATCACCCATTAACGGGCTCTGACTACTTGTAAGCACACGGTTTCAAGTTCTATTTCACTCCCCTTCCGGGGTACTTTTCACCTTTCCCTCACGGTACTGGTTCACTATCGGTCACTAGAGAGTATTTAGCCTTGGGAGATGGTCCTCCCGGATTCCGACGGAATTTCTCGTGTTCCGTCGTACTCAGGATCCACTCAAGAGTGAACAAACTTTCGACTACAGGATTATTACCTTCTTTGATTCATCTTTCCAGATGATTCGTCTAGTTTATTCTTTTGTAACTCCGTATAGAGTGTCCTACAACCCCAACAAGCAAGCTCGTTGGTTTGGGCTCTTCCCGTTTCGCTCGCCGCTACTCAGGGAATCGATTTTTCTTTCTCTTCCTGCGGGTACTAAGATGTTTCAGTTCTCCGCGTCTACCTTCAGATATGCTATGTATTCACATATCGATAACATGACATAACTCATGCTGGGTTTCCCCATTCGGAAATCTCTGGATCAAAGCTTACTTACAGCTCCCCAAAGCATATCGTCGTTAGTAACGTCCTTCATCGGCTTCTAGTGCCAAGGCATTCACCGTGCGCCCTTAATAACTTAATCTTTTTTGACTTTCAACACGAACAAGTCGGTTGAAAA
>NZ_JBOIHZ010000017.1:0-1666 GCF_051408735.1 Staphylococcus sp. AS1337
TTCATCTTCGTAAGAAGATGTTTCCGAATATATCCTTAGAAAGGAGGTGATCCAGCCGCACCTTCCGATACGGCTACCTTGTTACGACTTCACCCCAATCATTTGTCCCACCTTCGACGGCTAGCTCCATAAATGGTTACTCCACCGGCTTCGGGTGTTACAAACTCTCGTGGTGTGACGGGCGGTGTGTACAAGACCCGGGAACGTATTCACCGTAGCATGCTGATCTACGATTACTAGCGATTCCAGCTTCATGTAGTCGAGTTGCAGACTACAATCCGAACTGAGAACAACTTTATGGGATTTGCATGACCTCGCGGTTTAGCTGCCCTTTGTATTGTCCATTGTAGCACGTGTGTAGCCCAAATCATAAGGGGCATGATGATTTGACGTCATCCCCACCTTCCTCCGGTTTGTCACCGGCAGTCAACCTAGAGTGCCCAACTTAATGATGGCAACTAAGCTTAAGGGTTGCGCTCGTTGCGGGACTTAACCCAACATCTCACGACACGAGCTGACGACAACCATGCACCACCTGTCACTTTGTCCCCCGAAGGGGAAAGCTCTATCTCTAGAGTTTTCAAAGGATGTCAAGATTTGGTAAGGTTCTTCGCGTTGCTTCGAATTAAACCACATGCTCCACCGCTTGTGCGGGTCCCCGTCAATTCCTTTGAGTTTCAACCTTGCGGTCGTACTCCCCAGGCGGAGTGCTTAATGCGTTAGCTGCAGCACTAAGGGGCGGAAACCCCCTAACACTTAGCACTCATCGTTTACGGCGTGGACTACCAGGGTATCTAATCCTGTTTGATCCCCACGCTTTCGCACATCAGCGTCAGTTACAGACCAGAAAGTCGCCTTCGCCACTGGTGTTCCTCCATATCTCTGCGCATTTCACCGCTACACATGGAATTCCACTTTCCTCTTCTGCACTCAAGTTTCCCAGTTTCCAATGACCCTCCACGGTTGAGCCGTGGGCTTTCACATCAGACTTAAGAAACCGCCTACGCGCGCTTTACGCCCAATAATTCCGGATAACGCTTGCCACCTACGTATTACCGCGGCTGCTGGCACGTAGTTAGCCGTGGCTTTCTGATTAGGTACCGTCAAGACGTGCACAGTTACTTACACATTTGTTCTTCCCTAATAACAGAGTTTTACGAGCCGAAACCCTTCATCACTCACGCGGCGTTGCTCCGTCAGGCTTTCGCCCATTGCGGAAGATTCCCTACTGCTGCCTCCCGTAGGAGTCTGGACCGTGTCTCAGTTCCAGTGTGGCCGATCACCCTCTCAGGTCGGCTACGTATCGTCGCCTTGGTAAGCCGTTACCTTACCAACTAGCTAATACGGCGCGGGTCCATCTATAAGTGATAGCAAAACCATCTTTCACTTTAGAACCATGCGGTTCCAAATGTTATCCGGTATTAGCTCCGGTTTCCCGAAGTTATCCCAGTCTTATAGGTAGGTTACCCACGTGTTACTCACCCGTCCGCCGCTAACGTCAAAGGAGCAAGCTCCTTATCTGTTCGCTCGACTTGCATGTATTAGGCACGCCGCCAGCGTTCATCCTGAGCCAGGATCAAACTCTCCATAAATGAATTATGATGTTTGATTAGCTCATAAAATACTAATTTGTGTTATCTCTAACACTTGTTTTGAACCAACAATT
>NZ_JBOIHZ010000018.1:0-530 GCF_051408735.1 Staphylococcus sp. AS1337
CCATGCTTCATGGAATACACTGCGTTCAATCGGGATGCATTTTACCATGCTGCATGGAATCCACTGCATTCAGTGATGCTGCATGGAATGCACTACCTTCAATCGGGATGCTTTGGGCCATGCTGCATAAAATCCACTGCATTTAATCGGGATGCATTGGGCCACGCTCCATGGAATCAACTGCATTCAATCAAGCTGGATGGAATCCACTGCATTTAATCGGGATGCATTTTACCACGCTGCATGGAATATACTGCATTCAATCACGCTGCATGGAATTCACTGCATTCAATTGGGATCCATTGCACCACGATGCATGGAATCCACTGCGTTCAATCAAAATCCATTGCACCACACTGCATGGAATCCACTGCATTCTCTCGAGATCCATTGGGCCACGCTGCATGGAATCCACTGCATTCAATCGGGATCCATTTAGCCATGCTTCATGGAATACACTGCGTTCAATCGGGATGCATTTTACCATGCTGCATGGAATCCACTGCATTCAGTGATGCTGCATGGAATGC
>NZ_JBOIHZ010000019.1:0-479 GCF_051408735.1 Staphylococcus sp. AS1337
CTAACACTTGTTTTGAACCAACAATTCAATGTTGTGTTCGGAATTAACGTTGACATATTGCAATTCAGTTTTCAATGTTCATTTCTTCATTCGATAATAAATATGGTGGAGACTAGCGGGATCGAACCGCTGACCTCCTGCGTGCAAAGCAGGCGCTCTCCCATCTGAGCTAAGCCCCCATATATAATTTTAAAAGAGTCGGGAAGACAGGATTCGAACCTGCGACCCCTTGGTCCCAAACCAAGTGCTCTACCAAGCTGAGCTACTTCCCGTATTAATTTAAACATTTTAAAAATGGTGCGCCCGACAGGGGTCGAACCTGTAACCTCTTGATTCGTAGTCAAGTACTCTATCCAGTTGAGCTACGGGCGCATTATTAAAATGATGGTGCCGAGGACCGGAATCGAACCGGTACGGTGATCTCTCACCGCAGGATTTTAAGTCCTGTGCGTCTGCCAGTTCCGCCACCCCGGCAAAAA
>NZ_JBOIHZ010000020.1:0-424 GCF_051408735.1 Staphylococcus sp. AS1337
GAAGTCGTAACAAGGTAGCCGTATCGGAAGGTGCGGCTGGATCACCTCCTTTCTAAGGATATATTCGGAAACATCTTCTTACGAAGATGAATAGGAATAACATTGACATATTGTATTCAGTTTTGAATGCTCATTAGAGTATTCATATCGGAATGGGCCTATAGCTCAGCTGGTTAGAGCGCACGCCTGATAAGCGTGAGGTCGGTGGTTCGAGTCCACTTAGGCCCACCATTAGATTTGAATATTTTTTATGGGGGCTTAGCTCAGATGGGAGAGCGCCTGCTTTGCACGCAGGAGGTCAGCGGTTCGATCCCGCTAGTCTCCACCATAAAATTTGTACATTGAAAACTAGATAAGTAAGTAAAATTTATGATTTTACCAAGCAAAACCGAGTGAATTAGAGTTTTTAACAAGCTTTGAATTC
>NZ_JBOIHZ010000021.1:0-413 GCF_051408735.1 Staphylococcus sp. AS1337
ATGCAGTGGTTTCCATGCATTATGATTGAATGCAGTGAAGACCACGGAGCATGGTAAAATGCATCCCGATTGAACGCCGTGCATTCCATGCAGCGGGGATAAATGAATCCCGGTTGAATGCAGTGGATTCCATGCAGCGTGGCCCAATGGATCTCGATTGAATGCAGTGGATTCCATGCAGCGTGTTTGAATGCAGTGTATGCCATGCAGCGTGAAGAAATGGAACCCTATTGAATGCAGTGGATTTTATGCAGCATGATTGAATGCAGTGGATTCCATGCAGCATGATTGAATGCAGTGGATTCCAGGCAGCGAGGCCCAATGAATCCCGATTGAATGCAGTGGATATTATCCAGCATGGCCCAAAGCATCCCGATTGAATGCAGTGGATTCCATGCAGCGTGTTTGAATGC
>NZ_JBOIHZ010000022.1:0-394 GCF_051408735.1 Staphylococcus sp. AS1337
CCTTCATCGGCTTCTAGTGCCAAGGCATTCACCGTGCGCCCTTAATAACTTAATCTTTTTTGACTTTCAACACGAACAAGTCGGTTGAAAATCCAAAATGTTATTAATCTGTGAGTGTTCTTTCGAACACTAGCGATTATTTCTTTTTGAATTCAAAGCTTGTTAAAAACTCTAATTCACTCGGTTTTGCTTGGTAAAATCATAAATTTTACTTACTTATCTAGTTTTCAATGTACAAAATAATGCAATGAATACTCCAATGAGCACTCAAAACTGAATACAATATGTCAATGTTATTCCTATTTCATCTTCGTAAGAAGATGTTTCCGAATATATCCTTAGAAAGGAGGTGATCCAGCCGCACCTTCCGATACGGCTACCTTGTTACGACTTC
>NZ_JBOIHZ010000023.1:0-306 GCF_051408735.1 Staphylococcus sp. AS1337
TTCTTGCTGCTAATACTAATTTTGCGCCCTGTTGTGCTAATGATGTGGCGGTTGCTTTTCCTATACCACTTGATGCGCCCGTTATAAGGATAACTTTGTCTTTTATATTATTCATATTATACGCCTCCACTAATTAAATATATAATTAATGATAAACCTTGAACTACACTTTAGGTCAAATAAGGCAATCCTTGTTTATAATATCTGTACTAACGTTACGTGATAATTCATCATAAACACCTAATTTATAGTTAATCTGATCTAGACAATCTAACTTGCTTTTAATTTCATTTTTTATACTTTCCT
>NZ_JBOIHZ010000024.1:0-290 GCF_051408735.1 Staphylococcus sp. AS1337
AATTCAAAGCTTGTTAAAAACTCTAATTCACTCGGTTTTGCTTGGTAAAATCATAAATTTTACTTACTTATCTAGTTTTCAATGTACAAAAAAATGGTGGGCCTAAGTGGACTCGAACCACCGACCTCACGCTTATCAGGCGTGCGCTCTAACCAGCTGAGCTATAGGCCCATTCCAATATGAATACTCTAATGAGCATTCAAAACTGAATACAATATGTCAATGTTATTCCTATTTCATCTTCGTAAGAAGATGTTTCCGAATATATCCTTAGAAAGGAGGTGATCCAG
>NZ_JBOIHZ010000025.1:0-278 GCF_051408735.1 Staphylococcus sp. AS1337
CATGCTTCTGATAATGCCTTTTTCTTCGCATAATTGATAGTAAGAATACGACGTGTAAACACTACCTTGATCACTATGTAGTATGCAACCCTCAGGTATATCAATTAGATTTAATGTATCATTAACTAAACTTTGGTCCTGTTTGTTATCTATTTTATACGCTACAATTTCTCCGTTATAAACATCTATAATCGAAGATAAATACAACATTGTATTACCGAAAGGTAAATAAGTAATATCAGTTGTTAATACTTCCATTGGTTGGTTAGCTTTAAACT
>NZ_JBOIHZ010000026.1:0-275 GCF_051408735.1 Staphylococcus sp. AS1337
AACTAACTCTACAATTACTTTTGGTACCACTTCCTTTCCAATTCCTTGTACTTTTTTTAAATATCTAATTCAATATCTTTTTTCTTATTATCTAACTTTAATTATTCAACTTCTGATAATTCTTCCACTCCTTTGCCATAAGCATATTGCTTGCCTCTTTGTTGATAAAATTTATAAGTTTCACCATTTTTATACCATCGCCACCAAGTTTTTACCTGTGTTCTGTTTTTGATATTTAATGCTTCCATAATTTCTTTTACAGTATATCCATCTTC
>NZ_JBOIHZ010000027.1:0-275 GCF_051408735.1 Staphylococcus sp. AS1337
CAAGCGCTCGCATCTTTCCTCACTTGCACGCTCTCCTTACTCACTTACCACTCGTAAGCTCGTTTCGTCGCTCATTTAGTTCGTCAGCTTCTATAGTCTCACTTTTTTAAATTCTAACTTCTAAATTTATTAAAATAGACTCGTAAATCTCTTACTATGTTATATTTCATTGTATTAGTGGGACTTATGCATGAGCTTTTGCTCATGTATTCCTCCAAAACCGACAATTACTCTCAGTTGAAGTTAAGCTCTTAGCGCATAAAAAAAAGAGACCT
>NZ_JBOIHZ010000028.1:0-268 GCF_051408735.1 Staphylococcus sp. AS1337
GTTCCACTATATACTGCACTACCAGGAGTAACTAAGTGTCCAGCTACAGAAGATATATTTATGATATGACCAGAATTTTGATTTCTCATTCCAGAAATAACTGAATAAATACCGTTTAAAACACCTTTAATATTTACATCAATCATTGAGTTCCATTCATCTATCTTCTTATTATGAATTAAAGATAATGGCATAACTCCAGCATTATTAATTAAGACGTCTATTCTTCCATAATTATCAATGGCAAACTGTGCTAATTCATTTACTT
>NZ_JBOIHZ010000029.1:0-258 GCF_051408735.1 Staphylococcus sp. AS1337
ATAATAAGAAAAAAGATATTGAATTAGATATTTAAAAAAAGTACAAGGAATTGGAAAGGAAGTGGTACCAAAAGTAATTGTAGAGTTAGTTGATCAATTAAAGCATAAGTATTCAATCAGAATGATACTGGATGTTTTAGAAATACCTAAATCGACATACTATAGACGGAAACATAAGAACAATGAAAAAGATAAAGTGACTCAAAAGGTTATTGAATTATGTGAAGAAAATAATTTCACCTACGGTTATCGCAAAAT
>NZ_JBOIHZ010000030.1:0-253 GCF_051408735.1 Staphylococcus sp. AS1337
GACAATCTAACTTGCTTTTAATTTCATTTTTTATACTTTCCTTGTGTTCACTTAAAATTTCACGTCTTTTTTCTATCGTAGAATGCCCTTGATTAAATAAAAAAACATAATGCTTTATATCCTCAATCCCCATATCTGTTGCTCTTAACAATTTAATAAATCTCAACCATTCTATATTTTCATCGGTATACGTACGATTTCCATTCTTGTCTCTTTTCACAATAGGTAATATACCTTCCTTTTCATAATACCT
>NZ_JBOIHZ010000031.1:0-235 GCF_051408735.1 Staphylococcus sp. AS1337
CTGTTCCCATGCCGAACACAGAAGTTAAGCTCTTTAGCGCCGATGGTAGTCGGACTTACGTTCCGCAAGAGTAGGACGTTGCCAGGCAATTCCATATTGACCCTTGGGTCGTTTTTTTATGGAAGTTTTACCAAAAATAATTTTAAAAAACTTCTTGACTTTCTAAGTTAAAGAGAGTAAAATTGTTTCTTGTGATTGAAGAAATGAACATTGAAAACTGAATTGCAATATGTCA
>NZ_JBOIHZ010000032.1:0-232 GCF_051408735.1 Staphylococcus sp. AS1337
GTTTTTAATGTAATTTTCGACAATATCTATTACAATGTGATTAGAGCTATTAAGCTCATTGTTGATGTAGAAGGTTTCACACTTTAGCGAGAAATGAAAACTTTCTATCGGGGCATTATCAGCAGGTGTTCCCTTTCGGGGCATGCTTCTGATAATGCCTTTTTCTTCGCATAATTGATAGTAAGAATACGACGTGTAAACACTACCTTGATCACTATGTAGTATGCAACCC